>CAYMPK010000271.1:0-3310 GCA_964392145.1 uncultured Actinomycetes bacterium
ACCGGCTGGGCGCGGCACTGCCTGCGAACTACGAGCTCACTGCTCGGCGCCGACCGGGACGTCGTTGGCCCAGCCTAGAGGGACTCTAGCGCAGGCGGGTGGAGCTGTGGCTCAGGAGGTGGTCTCCACCGACTCGGTCGCGCCATCCTCCGAAGGGTCGTCCTGCGGCTTGCGGTAGAGCTCGGTCTCGCGTCCCGGATGCAGGCGCCCCACGATGATGAAGTAGGCCAGGGCCGCCACCCCGATGATTATCGACGTGAAGATGTTCACCCGCAGCCCGAGGATTCGTGTGGCGTCGTCGATCCTGATGATCTCGAAAGCGAGTCGTCCGAGGCAGTACAGGGCGACGTACAGCGCGAACACGCGACCGTGACCCAGTCGCCAGCGCCGGTCTGCCCAGACGATGATCGCGGCGGCCAACAGGCACCACAGCGACTCGTAGAGGAAGGTGGGTTGGAACGTCGAGTACGCCTGGTAGCCCGCCGGTCGGTGGGCACTGTCGATCTGCAGCCCCCAGGGCAGATCGGTGGGACGTCCGAACAGCTCCTGATTGAAGTAGTTGCCCCACCGGCCGATGGCTTGGGCAACGGCGAGACCGGGCGCGGCAGCGTCGGCCAGCGGCGGCAGCAGGATGCCGTACCGACGGGCCGCGTACCAGGCTCCGAGCAGGCCTCCCGCCACGGCCCCCCAGATCCCGAGACCGCCCTGCCAGATCTTCAGTGCGGCGACGAACCCCTTGCCGTCGGGCCCGAAGTACGTCGACCAGTCGGTCAACACGTGGTAGAGGCGGGCGCCGATGATCCCTGCCGGCACCGCCCAGATGGCGATATCCGCGATGGCACCGGACTTCCCGCCACGGGCCATCCAGCGTCGGTCGGCGATCCAGATCGCGACGATGATCCCAAGGATGATCATCAGGGCGTATGCCCGGATGGGCACCGGACCCAGATACCAGACCCCGCTGCTGGGGCTCGGGATCGACGCGAGCAGGTCGGTCACTGTCCTGCCGAGGCAATCTTGTTCTTGAAGGCCTCAACACTCGTCAGATCGCTCCGCGAGACCTCCTGTCCATTGAGGAAGAGCGTCGGCGTACTGGTCACGCCGCGACTGCCCGCCTCCTCGTTTGACAGTGTTGCCCAGCCTGCGTAGGTCTGCGCCTGGAAGCAGGAGGCGAACTTGTCGTAAGCGGCACCCGTGATGCCCGATTGCTTGGCGAAGTCGAGCAGTTGTTCGTTGGTGTAGCCGGTGCCCTCCTTCTCTGGCTGGTTGGCGAACACCGTGTTGTGGTACTTCTCCGTAGCCCCGGCGTCAACCGCGCAGCCGAAGGCGGCCGCCGAACGGAGCGAGGCGTCGTTCTTGAGGTTCTGATCGAGGAAGGTCATCGGGTGGTAGTTGACCTTGAGTTTGCCGTCGGCAACGAGTTGATCAATCGTGGATCCGAGGCTTCGCTCGAGCGCCGCGCACGCCGGGCATTGGAAGTCCTCATACAGGTCCAACACCGGCTTGGCCGCGGTGCCCACCGGAGCGCCCAGATTGGTCTTCGACGTGCCCGCCGGAAGTGCCGTGTTGGCATCCGGCGGCGGGGTCGGATCCTTCTGCGTCGACCAGACGGCGGCACCGATGATGCCGCCCACGATCAGCACCACGACCGCGGCGATCACAATGCGTACGGTGCGTTCCCGGCGTCGCTCGCTGGCCTCAGCAGCGGCACGCGCGGAGGCGGCCTTTTCCCGGGTCGACTTCTTGGCATCGCTCATCGCGCGAAAAGTCCCTTCACATTCACCATGGCATTGCGGCCTGTCGCACGATCCTAAGCCAGAGTCGTCGCCGGCCGACTCAGCGGACGGCCCCGGCGTGCCCCCGGACGCCGTTGGCGAGCTCCCGGGCGAGCGCACCGACGGCCTCTCGACCGGCGGCATCGTCACGGGCGGATTGCACTGCCTTGACGAACGCGGAGCCGACGATCACCCCGTCCGCATAGCGGGCCACCTCCGCGGCCTGGTCACCGGTTGACACACCGAGCCCGACGCACACCGGCAGGGTCGTGTGTTGGCGAACCCGGGCGACGAGCCCGGCTGCATCGCCGGACACCGCCGACCGAACCCCGGTGACGCCCATCGTGGACGCCGCGTAGACGAAACCCGAGCTGATCCGGGACACGGTGGCGATGCGCTCATCCGTGGACGACGGTGCGACGAGGAAGACCCTGTCGAGGTCCTCTCGGTCGGTTGCGGCCACCCACTCCTCGGCCTCCTCCGGGGTCAGGTCCGGAGTGATGACACCGACACCGTGGTTGGCCCCGAGTTCGGCTGTGAACCGGTCGACGCCATAGCGCTCGATGGGGTTCCAATACGACATGACCAGGGCTGGAGCACCCGCTTCCGCGGTTGCCCGCACGACAGCCATCACATCGGAGATGCGTGCCCCACCCGCGAGGGCCTGCTCCACCGCCGACTGGATTGCCTCTCCGTCCATAAGCGGATCGGAGTACGGCAGGCCAACCTCGACCGCATCCACCCCGTTCTCGACCATTGCCCCGATCAAGGCAACGGTCTCGGGAGGGTTGGGGAAGCCGGCCGGAAGGTAGGCAATCAGTGCCGCCCGGCCATCGGCCTTGGCAGCCGCGAACACTTCGGTCAGCCTGCTCATGGGTTCTCCGTCGCCAACCCGAACCACGAGGCGGCGGTGGCGACGTCCTTGTCGCCGCGACCTGAGAGGTTCACCAGGATCAATCCCTCCGGCCCCAGCCTGTCGCTCAGCCGCAACGCGCCTGCCAGGGCGTGGGCACTCTCAATTGCCGGGATGATCCCCTCGGTGCGACACAGCAGTTCGAATGCGGACATCGCCTCGGCGTCGGTGATCGGTGCGTACTCGGCCCGGCCGGTGTCGCGCAGCCACGCGTGCTCCGGACCCACCCCCGGGTAGTCGAGCCCGGCACTGATCGAATGCGACTCGATCGTCTGACCCTCGTCGTCCTGCAGGAGGTAAGACCTGGTGCCGTGGAGCACCCCGGGGCTGCCACCGGTGAGGGTGGCAGCGTGCCGTCCGGTCTCCACGCCGTCGCCGCCGGCCTCGAAACCGTACAGACCCACCGACTCGTCGGCCAGGAACGCATGGAAGATCCCGATGGCGTTGGAGCCACCGCCGACACAGGCCGCCACAGCGTCGGGAAGGCGCCCGGCCCGTTCGAGGATCTGCTGGCGTGCCTCGGCCCCGATGATGGATTGGAAGTCGCGCACCATCTGGGGAAAGGGCGCCGGCCCGGCGACCGTTCCCAGCAGGTAGTGGGTGTCGGCGACATTCGTTACCC
>CAYMPK010000272.1:0-3303 GCA_964392145.1 uncultured Actinomycetes bacterium
ACCGGCCTCATCTACAAGGCGATGGGATTCCCGAGCGATATGTTCACCGTGCTGGTCGCACTGGGCCGGCGGCCCGGCTGGATCGCGCAATGGCGCGAGATGATATCAGATCCGGCCACCCGGATCGGCCGACCCAGGCAGGTGTACATCGGGCCCGGGGAACGTACCTACCTGCCGGTCGAAAATCGTTAGATTTCCGCCATGTCAGCTAAGAAGCGCGGGCGGCCGCTGATCTGGATCGGTGTCGTTCTGATGGTGCTCGGGGTGGTGGTGGCGGCCTTCTCGGCCTTTCAGGCGTTCAGCGGCTCGGGGGTTACCGACACCCTGACGAGCCAGACTGCCAGCGTGCCCGGAGATTTCACCCGATCCCTCGAGGCGGGCAAGTACACGGTCTACGCGCAGTCGGGAACGCCCGGAGACCTCACCCAGACGGTGCCGTTCACGGCCTCGGCGGTATCCGTCACTGGACCCGACGGCGCAGTCGCGGTGTCCGCACCTGGGCTCACCGAGACGGTAACCAGAGGCAGTACCGTCTTCCGCGGGGTCGCGGTCTTCCAAGCTCCGACGGCTGGCGTCTATCGGATAAGCATCAGTAGCGACGTCGCGACCCAAGTGATCGTGGGTCGCAGCCTCGGCAGTTCGTTCGGGGCGGCCATCGGCTGGATCGTCGTGCTCGTCCTGGGGGCGCTGGCCGCATTGACGGGCTTGGTGCTATTGATCGTCGGTGTCATCCGGGGCAGTCTTCGACGAGATCCCGAGGAGCGTCAGTTGGAGTATCCGCTGGCGGGCATCGGCGACGACGAACCCTCCCACCCGGCGCACCCGAGGTATCCCACGGTGCCCCCGGTTCCGGCACCAGCGGCCACGCCCGGACGGCCCGCATCAGCGTCACCAGCGGCCACGCCCGCGCCCGGTTGGTACCCGGACCCCGAACAGGCTGGGGTTCGCCGCTATTGGGACGGGAGTGCCTGGACTGATCACCGGGCGTGATCGAGGCCGAGGAGTCCCACCGGGACCGGTGGCCGACGGTGCGTGCTCGGCAGATCAGTCGTTGGCGTGCAGGTGCTCGTTGAGTCCACCCCAGGATCCTGTGCGGCCGACCGCCTCCAGTGCCCCCGTCATCGAGTTACGCCGGAACAGCAGGTCTTCGGCGCCGGAGAGTTCCGCCCCCTTGACCACTGCACCATCGGGCAGGGTGATCTTCGAACCCGCGGTGATGTAGCAGCCGGCCTCGACGACGCTGCGGTCGCCGAGCGAAATGCCGATGCCGGCGTTGGCGCCCACCAGACAACCCTCGCCGACCGAAATCACCTGCGAGCCACCACCGGACAGGGTGCCCATGATGCTGGCGCCACCGCCGATGTCACTGCCGTCGCCGACGACGACGCCTGCCGATATCCGACCCTCGACCATCGACGCCCCCATGGTTCCGGCGTTGAAGTTGCAGAAGCCCTCATGCATGACCGTGGTACCCGCGGCCAGATAGGCCCCAAGTCGGACCCGATCGGCATCGGCGATGCGCACCCCGGAGGGAACGACGTAGTCCACCATCCGGGGAAACTTGTCCACCCCGAGGACTGTGAGGAGCGTGCCGTGCCCGCGGGCGCGGATCCGAGCCGCGGGCAACTCCTCGACCGCGACCGGTCCGGAGTTGGTCCACACCACATTGGCCAGCAGGCCGAACACCCCGTCCAGGTTGATCGTCCTCGGCTTGACCAGGCGGTTGGACAGCAGATGCAGTCGCAGGTACACATCGGCAGTGTCGACCGGCGGCGACGAAAGGTCGGTGATGGTGGTCACCACGACTTCGGCTCGCGTGTTACGGATCGGGTCATTTCCGATGCAGGCCTCAAGTCCTTGGACATCGGTGGGGCGGGCTGTGAGGGCGGGGCTCGGATACCAGACGTCGAGCAGGTCCTCACCGGAGTAGGTGGCGAGGCCGATACCGGAAGCTGGCGACTGCAGGAATGAGGTCACGGGGGCTACGGTAGTCGGGTGGACTCCCGCCCCGGTTTCGACCTCCACTCCGACGTCGCCACCCTCACCGCGCAACTGATCGAGATACCGAGTGTGTCCCACGACGAGGCCCTGCTGGCCGATCTCGTGCAGGAGGCCCTGACCACGCTGTCGCATGTGCAGGTGGATCGGCTGGGCAACACGGTTGTCGCGCGCACCGAGGGAGGACTCGCCCAACGTGTCGTCCTCGGTGGACACCTGGACACCGTCCCACCGGCGGACAATGGTTCCGCGCAGTTTGTGGCCGCTGGTGAACCGGTCCCGGTTGTGGGTCCGGATGGGGTCACCGTGGCGAGCGAGGACCGGCTCTACGGCCTGGGCGCCTGCGACATGAAGGGAGGCGTGGCGGTTGCCCTCAAGTTGGCATACGAACTGACTAGCCCCACCCGCGACATCACCTACGTCTTCTACGAGGGTGAGGAGGTTGCTACCGAGTACAACGGACTCGGTCACATCGTTTCCCAGCGCCCGGAACTGTTGGCAGGGGCCGACCTCGCGGTGATGATGGAACCTAGCGAGGCAGGCGTTGAAGCTGGCTGCCAGGGCACACTTCGGTTCATCATCAGCACCGAGGGCACTCGTGCGCACAGTGCCCGATCCTGGTTGGGGAGGAATGCCATCCACGACATCACGGATGTGCTGCAACGGCTGTCCGACTACCGACCGCGAGAGGTGGTCATCGATGGTCTGGTGTACCGGGAGGGACTCAACGCGGTCAAGATCGAGGGGGGTGTAGCCGCGAATGTCATTCCGGACAGGTGCCGCGTGACCATCAACTACCGGTTCGCTCCGAACAGCAGTGTGGCGGACGCCGTGGCGCACATGTCAGAGGTTTTCAGCGGCTACGACTTCGATCTGGACGATGCTGCACCCGGGGCCTTGCCGGGGTTGCACCACGACGCCACCCGTGACTTCGTGTCTGCGACAGGCGACCAGCCGCGGCCGAAGTTCGGCTGGACCGATGTCGCGCGATTCTCCGAGTTGGGGGTGCCGGCGGTGAACTACGGACCCGGTTCGCCCGGGCTGGCGCACAGCCGCCACGAGTACGTGCCGATCGAGGAACTTCACCGCGTGCACGGGACGCTGCGTCGTTGGCTAACCAGTTAGCTCTCGCCAATTCCTCACCTGAAAGTCAGCCTGGCCTTAACGTTCAGGGCATGGACGAGCATTGGCCGCAGGGCCACGACGGAGACACCGACGATGCCCCGGCCGAGCCTGCCCTCGACATCGTCGTGGAGGAGCGAACCAGCGACGTCGGCGCTGTGCCCGACGACATGTCACTTGACA
>CAYMPK010000273.1:0-3287 GCA_964392145.1 uncultured Actinomycetes bacterium
GTTCCTGGCCAACATGAGCCACGAGATTCGAACGCCGATGAACGGCGTTCTCGGGATGCTCGACATGCTGGCCTACAGCGACCTCGACGCGGGACAGCAAGAGCACGTTTCGACCGCCCGGGCTTCCGCCGAGAGTCTGCTCATCGTCATCAACGACATCCTGGACTTCTCGAAGATCGAGGCCGGGAAACTGGACATCGAAAGCATCGCCTTCGACGTTCACGAAACTACCGAGCAGGTCGCAGCCCTGTATGGCCCGCAGGCCGACGCGAAGGGCCTGCGGATCAGATGCGTCGTGCAGGACTCGGTGCCGCGATGGGTGCGCGGTGACCCGACCCGACTCCGACAGATCCTTTCCAATCTGATCGGGAACGCCGTCAAGTTCACCCTGTCCGGGGGCATCGACGTCAATGTCGAGGCGACCCCGCTTCCCCGGAGTCGGGTGGATCTGCAGTTCGCAATCCGCGACACCGGTATAGGTATGCGCGACGAGACGCGATCGGCGCTCTTCGATGCGTTCATCCAGGCCGATACCTCCACCACCAGGGAATTCGGCGGGACTGGACTCGGCCTGGCCATCACCCACGAGTTGATCACGCTGATGGGCGGAACCATCGACGTCACAAGCGAACTCGGCGTGGGTACCATCTTCACGGTGCACCTACCTCTACCCGTCGTGGTCGAGAGGAGCGCGGGTTCGCGCGACCATGACTTCAGCGGGGGCAGGGTGTTGGTTGTCGACGACAATGACCTTGAGGACGCAGGGGTTGCGGTCGAGGCGGCGTCCGATGGACCTTCGGCAGTCGCGCTCCTAAGGGCCGCCGCAGATCGCCAAGAGGCATTCGAAGTGGCCGTAATCGACCTGCAACTGGCCGGATTGGACGCTCCGGAGTTGGGCCGGCAACTCAAGTCCGACCCAACGCTCAGCCAGACCCGCCTCATCCGTCTGAGTTCGGTCAGCCTCCCAGCTGAGGTCGACAGCGCCTTCGATCTCACGCTCTTGAAGCCTGTCCGACGATCTACCCTCAACGCCGCGGTGCGGCAAGCATTCACCACCAAGGCCCATGATGTGCCCAGCGAGCACGGCCCAACGGTTGGGCCGCCAGTTCCGCCGGCCTTCCAGGGCCGGGTACTGCTCGTTGAGGACAACCTCGTCAATCAACGGGTCGCACGCGGCATGCTTGCCCGGCTCGGCCTGGAGGTAGCCGTGGCCGATGACGGCCAGATGGCCTTGGACCAACTTGCCGACAACGACTTCGACGCGGTCCTGATGGATTGCCAGATGCCTGTGTTGGACGGTTTCGAGGCCACCAAACAGCTGCGTCAGCGTGAGGGTTCCCAGCGCCACACGCCTGTTGTCGCCACCACGGCCGACGTCATGGTCAGCACTGTCGAGGCGTGTTTGGACGCCGGGATGGACACCTACCTGAGCAAGCCGTACACGTTGCAGGCACTCGCTGCGGCCCTGCGCCCCTGGATCAACGCCTCCCCGTCACCGGACGTCAGCGTGGGTTAGTCAATCCGCGAGGTGCAGGGTGCTGTCGACCACATCGGCCCCCAGATCCAGCGGGTTCGCGCCCTGCCCGGACAACCACTTGGGCAACTCCGTGGCCAGTAGTGCCACCAGGGCGACCGCCAGCGCAATGGCAGACCCCTGCGCCACCTGCGTGACTGAACCGTGGCGCAGGCTGATCACGACCACCTCCACCACCGCTGCCCCCCAGGGGATGAGTGCCCAGCGCGACCCCCGGGCGAGCGCCGCGTGCGCCAACACGCTGACGAACGCGCTCACCCCGGCGATGATGGCCAGTATCCGGGTCACACCCGCGGCGTCCGCGTACGCGTCCCCATACAAGATGCCCAGAACCAGGCCCGGGAACAGTGCCACAACCGCCACGCCCGCCAGTGCCGGCACGCCCACGACAAGCAAAGCCGATCGGAGCACCTGCGCGCGGTGATCGCTGGTCCAGCCGTCGACCAACTTCGGATAGGCGACCGACAGCGCGGCCGCCGGAAGGGCTAGCACAGTCTTCCCGATGGTCGCCGCGGCAACGTAATAGCCGGAATCGGTGCCGACCAGGAAGTGCCGGGCGAGGAAGAGATCCACCGTCGAGAATGCGAAGAGACCAGCAACCACGACGCCCGTCTTGACCAGGTCTCCGAGGGTAACGATCGACAGCTTTCCTCGTTCCGCCCGCACGAGCGGGATGACCACCACCACGAGGCCCGCCACCTCCCCGAGCAGGGTTCCGATCAATGCCCCGGAAATGCCCCAGAAGTAGGCGCATACCAGTCCCGGGCCGAGCCGGACGGCGGTCGCCACGAGAAACGAACTGGCCACAATCCCGGTCCGTCCGACACCGAGCAGCAAGCCGCGGCCGATGGCGACCATTGCGGCTGCGAGCAGCGTCGGCGCCAGCACCGCGGCATCCAGCCAGGAGCTCAGGTGCAGGAAATCGCGCACCGGTCCCGCGGCCACGAGGAGGATCACGGCGAAGGGGGCGGTGAAAAGCAGGGTTCTCGAAAGCGCCCGGACCGCGGTCTCCCGAGTACTGCCGTGCCTGGCGGTGGCACGGGCAGCGGCAGTCTGAAGTGCCGAGAGCGGGACCGCGACGAGGGTCAGTCCCGCGAGAACAGCACCCAGGGCGCCGTATTCGTCGGCGCTCAGAGTACGACCGACGACTGCGTGGAAGACGAGGTTGGCCAGGCTCTGGATAGCCACTGCGATGAGCAGCGGAGCCGCCAACCGCGACAGGCCCCCACCCAGCCTCGAGGCTGAGGCGTTCTCGCTCATCGAACCCCCTCAACCTGCGTCTCAGCGGCGCACAGCCAACCCGGCTAGACCAACCCGTAACAACATCATGGCCGCCCTCGCCGCCGCCTCGCTCAAGAGAGGCTCAAGAATCCGTACCTCTATCGCACCAATCGGACACTCACCCTGGTTTCGGACGCCTGCGATCCCGCATCATGGAGTTATGGTCCCCGCCAACCGTCGACTTCTGCGATCACGCCTGGTCGCAACATGTCTACTGCTGGTCGGATTCTCGATTGCGGGTGGTACAGCCCATGCCGAAGGTCCGGGCTACGGCGGTACCGCGGATCAGCTCAGCGTCACCTGGGTTGACACCCAACCGGTCGCGATGGCGATGGGCTACCAAGCTGATCCGCCGACCGTTCCGGGCTCAGGCTCCAGCAGCGGTGATCCAAACGTCGTCGACTCGACGGTCACCGGGCAACTATTGGATGTCAGCGGAGTTGGCTTCCGAAGTCTGTCCAACGTCAACGTC
>CAYMPK010000274.1:0-3283 GCA_964392145.1 uncultured Actinomycetes bacterium
CGACCAGTTGAAACAGATCCCGATCGCCGGTGACGACCAGCACCGGACAACCGGCCTGTTCGGCGAGCGTCGCGATGACGTCGTCGGCTTCGAAGCCGGGCGCCCCGAGCCGCGCGATCCCGAGGGCCTCGAGGACGTCGGCGATGATGGGAACCTGCGGCGCCAGCAGATCTGGGACTTCTTCCTCGCCCGGGTCTGCCTCGTCGGCGACCCGGTGCGCCTTGTAGCTGGGAACGATGTCGACGCGGAACTGCGGACGCCAGTCGTCGTCCCAGCATGCGACCAGGTCGGTGGGCCGGTAGTCGTTCATGAGCCGAGAGATGAAGTCGAGCAACCCGCGGACCGCGTTCACAGGCGTGCCGTCGGGCGCCCTGAGGGAGTCGGGAACCCCGTAGAAGGCACGGAAGTACAGAGAGGCGCTGTCGAGCAGCATCAGTCTGCGCCCCTGCTCAGCCATGATTTCCTCCGCAGCGTGCATGATCGTGTGGTCGACCAAGGCCCACGAGTGGTTGCTTGATCCGTGGGCTCGATCCTAGGGGCACACCACCAGGCGGGCGCGATCAACGATCCGCGGACTCGACCCGTCCGGGCCGGCCAGTGTGCAGGTCCGCCGCAACGTCTGGAGCGGGCTCCCGCCCGCGGGTACGTCCGGGACAGCACCGGCAGGCAGGGTAGCGTCATTCCTTGTGCGGGTGGCTTCCTTCAATCTCCTCCACGGGCAGCCCGTGGTCGGCGCACGTCCTGACCAGCAACTCGCCCCGTCTGCCGACGCCCTGACGGCGGCTGTTGCCGAACTGGACGTGGATGTTCTCGGCATGCAGGAGGTTGACGTCCACCAGCCGCGGTCGGAGCACATGGATCAACCTCGGCTCGCGGCCGAATCCCTGGGTGCCGACCATTGGCGTTTCGTACCGACGGTCCGGGGCACTCCCGGCAATCGGGGTGACTTCCACCCGGCGGACAGCCCGACCCGGGTGGCGGCCGGCCTCGGCGAACCGGTCGGGCCGCTCTACGGGGTTGCACTGGTGAGTCGGCTGGAGGTCAGCAGTTGGCACTCGGCGACCTACGATGCGGCTCCGTTCGGCTTGCCGCTGCTCGTACCGGGGTCGAACGGGAAGCCTCGATTCCTGAAGGTCCCCGACGAACCGCGTGCCGTGGTGGCCGCGTTGGTGGCGACACCCCACGGTCCGGTCACCCTCGCTACGGCGCACCTGTCGTTCGTGCCGGGTTACAACATCGCCCAGTTGCGGCGGATCCGGCACTGGCTGAGGCAGTTCCCGAGGCCGCTGGTGTTGCTCGGGGACTTCAACCTTCCCGGGCGGCTTCCCGAACGGATCACCGGATTCACCGGGATCGTCTCGCAGGCCTCCTACCCTTCCTACGGTCCCAAGGTGCAGTTCGACCACATCCTGGTCGACGGGCTACCCGAGGCGGCGGTGGCCGAAGCGCGGTCGAGCGCGCGGGCGCTGAGTCTTCACGTCAGCGACCATTGCGCGATCATGGCGGACATCCCGCTGGGGTGAGCCGACACTCCGCCGCGGTGAGCCTACACCCGCCGCGGTGCATCGACACCTCACCGGTGCATCGAATCTCGGCGCTAGGCGTTGGCCATCTTCGATTTGACAAGCCCGATCGACGGGTTGGTCTCCACACTGCCGTCTGGGACCAACAGCGTCGGCACCGTCTGGTTGCCGCCGTTGGCGTTCTCCACGAAGGCAGCTGCGTCGGGGTCATTCTCGATGTCGACCTCGACGAAGGAGATGCCTTCACGGCCCATCTGCGACTTCAACCGTCGGCAGTAGCCGCACCAGGTGGTGGTGTACATGGTCAGGGTGTTCTCGGTCATGGCCCGAAGTATCCCACCTCTGTTCCCGTCTAGCCTCCCGGCGCGGCGTCGGTGGCGGGTGGCACACTCGCACCCATGACGTCTGCAGAGCAGGTCCTTCACGGCCTCGACCCCGAGCAACGACGGGCTGCGGAGTCGCTGGTGGGTCCGGTCGTGATCCTTGCCGGCGCGGGATCGGGGAAGACGCGGGCCATCACGCATCGGATCGCGTACGGGGTGCTCTCGGGTGCCCACGACCCTGCCCGTTCGGTCGCCGTCACCTTCACCACCAAGGCCGCCGGGGAGATGTCGCGGCGGCTCCGTCGGCTGGGGGTTCCGGATGTACGGGTGCGGACATTCCACGCGGCCGCGCTGCGACAGCTCCGCTACTACTGGCCCACCTACGTCGGTGGGCAGTTGCCGGAACTCACAGCGTCCAAGTCGTCGCTGGTCGCGGGGGCCGCCTCGCGCCGCGGCCTCCCCGCCGACCCGACGTCGGTGCGCGACCTCGCTGCCGAGATCGAGTGGGCGAAGGTGTCCCAGTTGCATCCCAGCGACTACCCGGCCGCCGCGGTTGCCGCAGGTCGGGCGTTACCAGTGGGGGTGGACGCAGCGGCGATGGCTGCCGTATACGCCGGCTACGAGACCGCCAAGGATGCGGCGGGACGACTCGACTTCGAGGACGTGCTGCTGTTCATGGTGGCCCTGCTGGAGCGCGAGCCGGGTGTGGGCGCGCACCTGCGCCCGGGTCTGCGCCACATAACTGTGGATGAGTACCAGGACGTCTCACCGTTGCAGCAGCGGCTGCTCGAGCTGTGGCTGGGCGACAACCGCAACCTGTGCGTCGTCGGCGATCCTTCTCAGACGATCTACACCTTCGCCGGCGCCGATCCCAGGCACCTCACCGGTTTCGCCTCGCGCTACCCGGACGCCTCGGTGGTCAGACTCGAGCGCACCTACCGCTGCAGTCCGCAGATCGCCGACACCGCCAACCTCATCCTGGCCGGAACCGGTGGCAGCGGCGTGCGCCTCGCCTCCCAGCAGCCCGACGGGGCGCCGGTGAAGGTGGTGCCGTACCGCGACGAGCTTGCCGAGGCCGCGGGCGTTGCCCAGCGGATCTCGAAGCTTCTCGCCGACGGCATCGTCTCCTCCGAGATCGCCGTGCTCGTTCGGATGAACTCGATGACCGAACCGGTCGAGGCGGCGCTGGCGGAGGCGGGGATCGGCTACCAGGTCACCGGTGGTACCAGGTTCTTCTCCCGGCGCGAAGTCCGCGATGCGATGACCCTGTTACGTGGGGCGGCGAAGGCGCAGGGGACCGACTTCGATCTTGTATCCGCTGTCGGCGGGATCCTCAGCGGCATGGGCTGGACTGAGAGCCCGCCAGCGGGCACCGGCGCCCAGCGCGAGAAGTGGGAGACCCTCTCGGCGATCCACCAGGCGGCTGCCGAATACTCA
>CAYMPK010000275.1:0-450 GCA_964392145.1 uncultured Actinomycetes bacterium
CTTCAACCTCACTCTGGCCTTCATCGCTTGGTTCCTCGTCTCAGCCCTGGCATCCAAGCTCAACAACATCGGCTTCACGCTGAGCAAGAGCCAGCTCTACTGGCTCGTCGCCATCCCAGGGCTCGCCGGCGGGCTCTTGCGCCTCGTCTGGACCTTCCTTCCACCGGTGATGGGCACCCGCAAACTCGTCACCATAACCAGCGGTCTGCTGCTACTCCCCCTCATTGGCTGGGGCCTTGCGGTCCAGAATCCCAGCACTCCGTTCGCGATGCTCTTGTTCCTGGCAGCACTAGCCGGGTTGGGTGGCGGCGCATTCTCCGGATTCATGCCGAGCACCTCATACTTCTTCCCGAAGGCAAAACAGGGCACCGCCCTGGGACTTCAGGCGGGCATCGGAAACTTCGGGGTGTCCATAGTCCAGTTCGTTACCCCATGGATCGTCGGCGTGGC
>CAYMPK010000275.1:460-2549 GCA_964392145.1 uncultured Actinomycetes bacterium
ATCGGCAGCTCGCAGCTGTTCGTCGACAAGTCCAAGAACATCAGCAAGGACGTCTGGTACCAGAACGCCGGGTACATCTGGGTCCCGTTCGTCATCGTCGGCGTCGTCCTTGCATGGACCCTCCTGCGAAGCGTTCCCGTCAAGGCGCGCGGATTCAAGGATCAACTCGACATCTTCCGCAACAAGAACACCTGGCTGATGACGGTGCTCTACGTCCTCACCTTTGGCACCTTCTCGGGTCTAGCAGCGCAGTTCGCCCTGCTCATCAAGGACAACTACGGCAGCGCTGCATTCGGTGCACAAGGTATCGATCCAGTCAAGTACGCATTCCTTGGAGCGCTGGTGGGGTCAGCAGCTCGAGTCGTTGCGGGCCCGTTCGCAGACAAGTTCGGCGGCGCCAAACTGACGTTGCTCTCCGCCGTGGGAATTACCGCGGGGGCAGTATTCGTGTCCACCCAGCTGCACCCCACCTCTGCCGGGGAGTTCCCCGGGTTTCTGTGGGGGATGCTCGGAATCTTCTTCTTCACCGGAGTGGGTAACGCCAGTACCTTCAAACAAATGCCGATGATCTTCCAGCCACGTCAAGCCGGCGGGGTGATCGGTTGGACTGCGGCTATCGCCGCATTCGGACCCTTCATCTTCGGCGTGCTACTGGCGGCCGTTCCTGCTGCCACATTCTTCGTTGGATTGGCAGTGTTCGGCATCGTCGGGATCGTCATCACCTTCTGGTTCTACGCTCGACCGGGCGCACCGACGCCGTCATAGGAGAGCCCAAGTGACGCACCGAGTCCCTGCTGCCGTGACTGCGACGGACATCCCGTCGCAGTCACGACCGCGGCGAGCCAGTGTTCGCACCACCTCGTTCGAACCGCGCTGCTTCGCAAGTAGCTGGTGTGACCTAGGTCCGGGACCAGGTCGCGGCCAGCCGCGTCAACGCTCCGGCAGCATCCTCCAAGGTTGCTCCCCGACCGACGGCCAGGCCGAGCAGGAATGTGCTCACCGGCGCGGCCGGACGCTCCACCCCGTGAGCCACGTCGCGGGCCAAATCAAGAACGACATCGACGGCGAAGTCACCCTCAAGGCCCAGTTCTGCGGACGCGGCGGCAATCCATTCATCCATCACTGTGCAACCGTCCTCTCGTGTCGGCGACCACGCTACTCCCACGCCGCCGCGCATCAGCTTTTGTATACGCACCAGGTCGGCGGGCTCGTCGATATCCATGAGGCTGGTGGCCGGAACATCATCCAAGTATTCAACCCGAAGGCGTTCCACAACCTTTCGCACGGCAACGCCGTCAGCATGCGGCAACTCCCCGATCACCCGTCGCAGGGCCGAAGTCCGGTAGGACGCGCAAAGCGGCTGGGCGTGCCCCTGCCCATCGACCGGAATCACGGCCTCCACCCCGTCGACAGGAGAGCCCGGCGCTTGCTGGACGGCGAGGGCTTTGAGCGCGGATTCCGCTGCCGCCACGCCCAGCGGCATGTCGACGGCAATCAGCATCAAGTATTCGGTGCACACATGCTCCAGGCCCGCCGCCAGGCCAGCCACTGGTCCACCACCCGGCGGCACCTCCTGCACTCGCAACACCTCCGCGGGCGAATCCAACGTTTGCGGCCCGACCAGTATCGGTCGGATGTCGGCAGGCAGAGCCGCGAGTACATGTTGGAGAAGCGGAATCCCAGCCACAAGCGCCGCCGCCTTGTCCTGGCCAAGTCGCGTGGCACCACCCCCAGCGAGGATTATCGCTGTCGCGCGTGGGGGTTTGACCTGGACCGCCCAAGCCTGTTGACCAGTCGCCTCCGACATGCCTACACAATAGGTCCGCCATGAATCTACTTGTGGACCGATTCGGACGGACTCACCGCGACCTACGGCTGTCCCTGACAGACAAATGCTCGCTGCGATGCAGATACTGCATGCCGGCGGAGGGACTCCCCTGGGCACCCGTGGAAACATTGCTGACACCGACCGAGATTGAGCGTGTCGTCCGAGTCGCTGTCGGGATGGGAATCCGTTATGTCCGGTTAACAGGCGGGGAACCTCTCCTTCGCGGAGACGTGGTTGAGGTGGTGGAGCGGATTGCCTCCC
>CAYMPK010000275.1:2560-3282 GCA_964392145.1 uncultured Actinomycetes bacterium
AGATCTCGATGACCACGAACGGGATCAGGCTGGAGACACTTGCCTCGGATCTGAAGGCGGTCGGGCTTCGGCGAGTAAATGTCAGTCTTGATTCGTTGAACCGCGCCACTTTCAAATCGTTGACAATGCGTGACCGCTATGGATCCGTGCTGCGAGGCATCGATGCGGCTAAGTCCGCCGGTCTGTCGCCGATCAAGGTCAACGCCGTGCTGCTCCGTGGGATCAACGACCACGAGGCGCCTGCCATGCTTCGCTGGGCACTGGACACCGGATTGCGTCTTCGTTTCATCGAGCAGATGCCGCTGGACCCACAGCAGTCGTGGGACCGCTCGATGATGGTGACGCGGGAGGACGTCCTGACTTCCCTGGCGCAGGCTGGCTTTTCGCTGTCGCCTGTTTCTGGGCGGGGTGCGGCACCTGCGGAGGAGTTCGAGGTCAATGGCGGACCAGGGCGCGTCGGTATCGTCGGCGCTGTTACCCGACCCTTCTGCAGCCAGTGCGACAGGGTTCGGCTCAGCGCGGACGGCCAGTTCCGGTCGTGTCTCTTCTCTTTGGGCGAGCGGGATCTGCGGACACCGTTGCGGTCAGGGGCGAGCGACACCGAGCTGACCGCGCTGATGTCGGACGAAGTGAGAGACAAGCTTTCGGGTCACCTGATCGGCGATGGTGAATTCCAGCAGCCAGGACGGCCCATGTCAGCGATCGGGGGCTGAGAAGCCGAC
>CAYMPK010000276.1:0-3263 GCA_964392145.1 uncultured Actinomycetes bacterium
GACGGCGGTTACGCGCCCAGCCTGATGGATGCCACACCGCAGCAGATCTACGAGGCCATGGTCACCGGACCTCAGCAGATGCCCATCTTCAGCAACGAGACCCTCACCACTGAGAACAAGCAGGCGATCATCAAGTACATCCAGACCCTCAAGACCGCCCCCAACCCCGGCGGCCAGGACCTTGGGTCCCTGGGCCCGGTGACCGAAGGGGTCTTCGTCTGGATCGCAGGGCTCGGACTGGTCATCGCGGTGGCCGTGTGGATCGGAGCGAAGGTTCGATGAGCGAAACCGAGAACAAGGCCAACCCCGGGACGGAACTCGCAGCTGAGGTCCCCGCGCCACCCGGCGTGCCCGAGCACGCGCCGCGTCGAACCGACACGGACCCCAAAGCGGCGAAGCGAGCCGAACGCCAAGTGGCGGCCTGCTTCTTGCTGTCGGCGCTCTTCACCGTGCTGTTCGTCATCGCGTTCATCAAGATCCCGGCCGACGCGACGGTCAACATCCCGTTCTCGACCGCCACGGTGGGCGCGAGCAACGTGGCCCTGGGACTGACCTTCGGTCTGGCGATCTTCCTGATCGGCGCCGGTGCCATCCACTGGGCCAAGAAGCTGATGCCTGACCAGGAAGTCGTGCAGCTTCGCCACCCTCTGCGCAGCACCGATGAGGATCGCGCAGAGGCCGTAGCGACCTTCGAGGCCGGGGCAGAGGATTCCGGCTTCGCCCAGCGCAAGATCATCCGTCGCAGCCTGCTGCTGGCCATGGGCCTCTTCCCCATCCCGTTGATCGTGATGCTGCGGGATCTGGGTCCGCTGCCCGGCGACAAGCTCCGCACCACGCTCTGGCACAAGGGAAGCAGGATCGTGCTCGATGTGACCGGTGCGCCCGTGCGGCCCAGCGACCTGCCGGTGGGCGGCCTGGTGTCGGCGATGCCCGCCGACCTTCCTGAGGTGCAGGAGGCGGAAGGCAACCTGAACGAGCGTGCCAAGTCCGTCATCATCCTGGTCCGAATGAGCCCGGAGGAGATCATCTCCCAACAGGGTGGAACCCCGGAGGATCCCTGGGATTATCAGGGCGTTCTTGCCTTCAGCAAGATCTGCACCCACGTGGGCTGCCCGATCGCGCTCTACGAGCAACGCACCCACCACCTGCTCTGCCCGTGCCACCAGTCAACGTTCGACTTGGCCGATTCGGCAAATGTGGTGTTCGGTCCGGCAGCCCGTGCGCTTCCGCAGTTGCCGATCACCGTGGATGAGGCAGGATTCCTGGTAGCGAAAGATGGCTTCAATCAACCTGTCGGCCCTAGCTTCTGGGAGCGCGGATGAGTTCCACCATGAAGGCAGCAGGCGGAGCGGCGAACTTCGTCGATGATCGCTTCACCTCTGCGAACTTCTTCAAGCGCAGTATCAGCAAGGTCTTCCCCGACCATTGGTCGTTCATGCTCGGGGAAGTGGCGCTGTACTCGTTCATCGTCGTTCTGCTGTCCGGAACCTTCCTGACCCTGTTCTTCAAGCCGAGCATGATCGAGGTCGTCTACGACGGCTCTTATGTGCCCCTCAAGGGCATCAAGATGACCGAGGCCTACGCCTCCACCCTGGATATCTCGTTCGACATCCGCGGCGGCCTTCTCATGCGCCAGATCCACCACTGGGCGGCCCTGTTCTTCGTGGCCGCAGTTTCGGTGCACCTGCTGCGCGTCTTCTTCACGGGCGCCTTCCGCAAGCCCCGTGAGCTCAACTGGCTGATCGGGGTCGGCCTGCTGACCATGGCTCTCGCGGCCGGGTTCGCCGGCTACTCTCTTCCCGACGATCTGCTGTCCGGCACCGGCCTGCGGATCGCAGAGGGCATCATGCTCTCCATACCGATCGTCGGTACCTACATCGTCTTCTTCGTTTTCGGTGGGCAGTTCCCCGGGACCGACTTCATCTCACGCCTCTACGCCATCCACATCCTGCTGATCCCCGGCATCATCCTGGCGCTGGTCACGGCGCACCTGATGATGGTCTGGTACCAGAAGCACACCCAGTTCCCTGGACCCGGGCGCACCAACGACAACGTCGTTGGGTACCGGGTGCTGCCTATCTACGCTGCGAAGGCCGGCGGCTTCTTCTTCGCGGTGTTTGGCATCACCGTCATCATCTCGGGCATCATCACCATCAACCCGATCTGGATGTACGGCCCCTATACGCCCGACCAGGTGACCGCGGGTTCGCAGCCGGACTGGTACATCGGCTGGCTTGAGGGCGCATTGCGGATGATGCCCAACTGGGAGACCAACCTGTGGGGTCACACCATAAGTTGGAACATCTTGATACCCGCGGTGATTCTTCCGGGCATCATCTTCACGCTGATGGCGCTCTACCCGAAGATCGAGAACTGGATCACCGGCGACGACGAGTACCACAACCTCGCCGAGCGGCCCCGCAACGCACCGACCCGCACGGCTCTCGGTGCCATGGCCATCACGTTCTACGTGCTGCTGTGGATCGGTGGCGGCAACGACATCATCGCCAGGTTCTTCGATCTGTCGCTCAACGCGATCACCTGGTTCCTGCGTATTGCGATCTTCGTGGTGCCGCCGCTGGTGTTCGTCATCACCAAGCGGATCTGCCTGTCGCTCCAGCGACGTGACCGCGACAAACTCCTCCACGGCCGCGAGACGGGCAACATCATGCGCTTGCCACATGGCGAGTTCATCGAGATCCACGCCCCGATCTCGGAACACGACAAGGCGGTCATCATGTCCAAGCCGGACGTGACCCCGGTCGCGCTTCCGGCGGCTGAGGACGAGAACGGCGTCAAGAACAAGGACGCCAAGAAGCAGCGACGCCAGGCGCGACTGTCCAAGTGGTTCTACGGCGACAACGTGGCGCTACCCTCGGCCGCGGAGATCGAGGCAGCCGAGCACCACATCGAGGAAGAGGCCGAGCAGAGCGCGAGCGTGATGCAGGACTTCGAGAGCCTCACCGTGGCGAACGAGGGGACCACCCTGGTCAAGCATTCCCCGCCCGACCAGGACTGACCCCTCCCCCACAAACGTCCGGACGGCGGGCCCGGTGATCCTCGAGGGTCACCGGGCCCACCGCTTCGCATAGTGCCGCCACGTCGTCCTGGGCCGCTACTTTGAGGGACCCCGCCTGGGCTGCGGGCGGGACTCCCGCCAAGCCGGCCTGTGGGCGCGAGGACGGCCCTGCAGCACCTCAGAGAGGGATTCGACCGCGCCTATGCACTTGGACGGCTCTGCGGGGCGCCAACGGCGTTTGAGC
>CAYMPK010000277.1:0-3253 GCA_964392145.1 uncultured Actinomycetes bacterium
GAACGCCTTGAGGCAGAAGATCTGGGACGTCTCGCGGTGTCGGTGGCAGGGCGTCCTGACATCTTCCCGATCAACTACGTCACCACCGAGCGCACCATCTTCCTGCGCTCGGCGGAGGGTTCCAAGTTGGTCTCCATCGCGATCAACCAGGCCGTTGCGTTCGAGATCGATGGGTACCACGAGGACACCAACGAAGCCTGGAGTGTGGTGCTTCACGGGCAGGCGCGGCTGATCGGTCACGACGCGATGGAGGTCGTCGCCGAAACCCTGCCCCTGTATCCATGGAACACCTCCCCCAAGCACCGATTCATCCAGATCGTTCCCCGTGATGTCTCGGGGCGACGATTCATCGCCGCCGGACGTCGCGAGCGATCCAGTTGAGCCGATCGACAGCCTGGACCCGCGCGTGAGCCTGCCCGAGTTGGCAGACCAGGTGGACCTCTGCCTGCCAAACGGACGAATCAATCCGGCTGCGATCGGATACAGCCGCACGCCGCTGCACCGCACCAATCTCAGAGGATGGGGTCGCAACAAGCGCTGGGAGTATTGGGGCGCGGTGACACCCGAGCTCGTAGTTGGGATGACCATCTCCGATCTGGACTACCTGAAGGTCCACCAGCTGTACGTTCTGGATCGGAAGCAAGACCAAGAGGTGGTCAAGGACGTCCTCGCGCCGCCGTGGTCCTCCGTGATGTTGCCCTCCGGTCCCGGCCCGATCCACGCCTCTGCTACAACCCCCCAGTTGTCGTTGAGCTTCGCCGACATTCCTGGCGGTACGAAACTCACGGCCCACTCGGAGCGCGTCGACGTCGAACTCCTTGCCGCCGCCGGTCAGGATGCACTCGCTGTCGTGGTCCCGTGGAGCACTACCCGCTTCCAGTACACGGTCAAGGACGTCGCCCGCCCACTCAGCGGAAGCGTCACTATCGATGGCAGGACGATCACCGTCACCCCCGGGGAATCCTTCGCCGTGCTGGACCGCGGCCGTGGTCGCTGGCCCTACTCCAAGAAGTGGAATTGGGGCGCGGGCTCAGGCTTTTCCGGCGGTAAGCGCCTTGGGTTGCAGGTCGGGGGGAAATGGACCGACGGCACCGGGTCGACGGAGAACGCGCTGGTCGTCGACGGCCGCCTGAGCTATTGGCCGGATGAGCTCCGGTGGCGCTACGACCTGTCGGATCCGTCCTCGCTGTGGCAGGTTCAAGGGGAGCAGGTCGAGGCGACCCTGACCCCCTTCCACGTACGGGCTGCCGACACAAATGCCGCCCTGGTGGCGTCGTCGGTGCGACAGGCCTTCGGGATCTGGACCGGAAGGGCCGTGGACTCCGACGGTGTGGAGCACTCACTCGACGGCCTCCTCGGGTGGGCGGAGGAGGCCCGAAACCGCTGGTGAGTCCTGCCCGGTGAACTCACGGCCTCGGGACCTTCAGGCGAGGAGTTGTTGCCCCAGGTACGTGCCGGGCTGGAACCCGGGTGGGATGGCGAACACGGCTGACCCCACTGCCCGGATCCACGTATTCAGCAGATCGTGCTCCGCCAACCGTTGCTGGATCGGGATGAACTGCCGTTCCGGGTCGGCGCAGTACCCTGCGAAGATCAGACCGGAGTCGCGCACACCTCCGACAAAGCCATCGTCGAAGTTGTACGGGCGCCGAAGTATCCGCTCGCCGGGTTTCGACGGCGCTGCCAGCCGAATGTGCGCGAACGTCGGGATGGAGCTGAGTCCATTGGCGTCCCTGGCGTTCAGATCCGACGTGTCAGTCATGGAAGTGCCGCTCAAGGGTGAACCGTCCGACACCCGTCGACCGAACACTTCTTCCCGCTGTCGGGTGCTCAGGGAGGTCCACCGGTCCAGGTCGAAACGGAAACGACGAAGAACAAGCCCCGTTCCTCCGACGAGCCAGGGCGGGCTCGACCCCTGCCAGACGACCGAGTCGAAGTCGGGGGTCCCAGGTCGTGGGTTGACGATGCCGTCGATGAACCCCATCAGGTTGCGGTGGACCGAACCCTCGGGTGTCATCCCGGTGGCACGTTGAAAACCCTTCTGCTGCCAGGACATGGCGGCGAAGGAGCCGGCTGTCGTGGTGAGGACCTGGAGGGCATGAGAGATAGTCACCTGGTCATCTGCGCACAGTTGCAGCAGTAGGTCTCCCCCGGTCCACTCCGGATCCAGTGCATCCACCTTGAACGCGGGCAGCGGCATCAGCCACTTCGGCCGCTCGGACTCAAGTCCCGAGGCGGTGAAGACTCCCGGCCCGAAGCCCACGGTGACCGTGAGTTTGGCGGGTACCCCAGCGAGTTCAGGTACCGGGTCACCCAACGAAGGTCGGCCATCGGTCAGGCGACTGATGTCGTCGGTCCAGAGCTTCATCAGCCTGGTCAGTCCCGCCCGGTTGACACCGGGGTGCAAGGTGAATGCCGCGAAGGTCGCGAAGGATTGCTGCGGGGTCGCGATTCCCGCCTGATGGTCACCGGTGCATGGCACCGTCACCGCCCCTGCCAGCCCGAAGGAAGGCTCGCCAGTGAGTGTCCGAGCCGTCGCCTCCCGAAGGGCCGCGCGGGCCCACCCCGAGGCGACGAAGGCAGCGGCCGCGGCCGCCCCGCCCAGTAGCATGCGACGGCGGGAAACACCACCCCACGCAGGCAGTAGGGGCTCCGACTAACTAGCGCTCGGAGACATGGACATGCCCGCCATGGGTGAGCCAGATGGCACATAGGTTTCGTTAGCGCCGGTGTAGGTGCGGGCCTGGGCGGTGAACTGCGCCGTACCGCCGCCCTCACAGGTGAGCGTGATGGTCACATCCTGGCCCGGTTTGATGGGCGCCGGGATGTTCATCAGCATGATGTGATTGCCGCCAGGCGCCAACGTGAAGGAGCCGTTGGCGGGCACGTGAAAATGGTCCACTTGCTTCATCTCCATGGTGCCGTTGACGTCGACCGTCTCATGGAGTTGCGTCATCCCGGCGGCCGGTGTGGAGGCAGCCGTGATCGTCGCCTCCTCCGCGCCGGAGTTCGCCACGGTGCCGAACGCTGCCGTCATACCGGTGTCTGCGGCCTTGACCCAGGCATCGGACACGGTCAGTGGGCAGGCGGCAGACGACGAGCTGGCGCTTGCGGACGATTGCTGGACAGAGGGGCTCGCCGAGGCGGAGGCAGATGTGGAGGAACTCGACGATGAGCTTCCGGAACATCCGGCCACCGCGGCCGCTGTGATTCCAATTCCAATGGTCAGTGCGAGTGGGGTCTTCCCCATGGT
>CAYMPK010000278.1:0-828 GCA_964392145.1 uncultured Actinomycetes bacterium
GGCGTTCTCCGGCCCCGGGGCCCGATCCGTGTTCGAGTCTGAACCCGACGAGGCATCGCCGGCCCCGGACCCCGCCGCGCCGGCGCTCCCCGGGGTCGAGGCGTTCTCTGCGGACATGGCAGCCAGTCTCACAGTTGCGTCCGCCGCGGGTAGCGGAACCTCCTAGATCCGAACTGGCGTGTCGGGGCCGCCTTCGATCCCGGCCGGCCACGTGCAGGTCATGATGTTCCCGTGGAACCCCACTGGTGGCGCTCGGCGGTGATACGTCGCTGGCTCTTGCCGTTGTGGACCCTGGTCATGGCCCTCGCGGTGGCCGCGCCACTCCTTCGGCCCGGCTACGTGCTCAACATCGACATGGTCTTCACTCCGCATCAGTCGCTGTTGCCCTGGATGTTCGGCCTCGATGGGGGGCTGCCGCGGGCGGTGCCGGAGGACGCCATCGTCGGTGCTCTCGCCGGCCCTCTGCCCGGTCAGGTTCTGCAGAAGGCCGTGCTGCTGGCGACGTTGTGGCTGGCCGGGCTCGGGGTCGCCCGGCTGTTGCGCGAGGCGCCGTTGTCAGCGCGACTGATCGCGGCCAGCATCTACCAGTGGAGTCCGTGGCTGGCGGAGAGGTTGGTGATCGGTCACTGGGCCCTGAGCCTCGCGTACGCGGCCGCGCCCTGGCTGGTGGATTCGGTGCTCCGGCTCGCTCGGGCTCGTACCCGTCAGGGCACGGTCGGCGGTGCCGGCCGGGTCCTGTTGTGGGCGGCGTTGGCGTCCTGGGTGCCCACCGGCGGTGTGATCGCCCTTGTGCTGGCCACCGGGGTCTTCCTGCGATCGCAGACACCG
>CAYMPK010000278.1:838-3247 GCA_964392145.1 uncultured Actinomycetes bacterium
GCCGGTCGGTCCTGCAGATGAGAGCAGGACGCGAGGCCCGCGGCTGTGGGTCCGGCTCGCGGTTTACTGCGGGGTGCTGGCTCTCAGCCTGCCCTGGATCATTCCCTCCTTGCTGCACCGGGTTAGTGGCGCAGCCGACCCCCTGGGGGTGGAGGCGTTCCGACTCCGTCCCGACGGACCGTGGGGATCGGTGCTGACCGCGCTGTCGCTTGGCGGGGTCTGGAACGGCGATGCCGTTCCCTTCAGCCGCGCCTTCGGTCTCGGGGTGGCGCTGTCCGTCGTGCTGCTGCTGGCTGGGATCTTCGGCATCAGGCGGATGGCGGAGATCTTCGGCCGAGGGTTCGCGATCTGGCTTACCGTGCTGGCCGCCCTGTCGATTCTGGTGGCGCTGGGATCCGGGACCTCGCTGGGCACGCGGGCTCTAATAGCGATCCCCGGGGCCGGCATTCTGCGTGATGCCCAGAAGCCTCTCGTACTCCTGGCGATCTGGTTCGCCGTTGCCGCGCCGTTGGGGCTGCTGGGTTGGATCGCGAGGGTCTCGCAACCAGCCGGTCGGCGTTCGCTCGCGGTACTGTGTGCCCTGGCGCCGCTGTTGGCCATGCCGGACTTCGCCTGGGGTGCTGCGGGAAGTCTCTCGCCGGTGTCCTACCCGCAGTCCTGGACGGAGTTACGGACCAAACTGGGTGATCATTCCGGAGCGGTGGCCTCCCTGCCGTGGAGCACATTCCGTCGCTACGGCTGGAATGACCGGCGGTCGGTCACGGACCCGTTGCCCCGCTTCCTCGCCCAGACCGTGGTCACGGACTGGTCGCTGCTCGTGTACCGCACCGCCACGGGGGAGTATGTGAGGGTGGCGGCGGACGACGCCCGCTCCAACCGGGTCTCGGCTGCGATCGCCGCGGGGGAGAGACTCGACGAGGTTCTGCCTCGGCTGGGCATCGATAGGGTGGTCGTGCAGACCGATCAACCGCAGGCGCCCCCCGAGGCCGACCTCAGCGGCATGACCGAGTTGTGGCGAGGCGAGGGTCTCCTGCTGCTGGCCACATCCCGGCACGCCGAGGTTTGGCGCTCAACTGTCCCCGTCGCGCCCGTCGTCGCCGCCAACGTGCTCGCCCTGCTGGCGGTCGCCGCGGGCGCGGGGCTTTCCCTTGGGGCGGCGGTTGAGATACGTCACCAACGTCGGGGGAATCAAAGCGATGAAGTTACGCGCCAACTTGCGCCTCCGGCGCGCTAGTCGTGCTAGCCTGACGCCACAGATTCGACCGATGGAGGAGCAATGGGTCCCGTAATTGGCGTCGTCGCCGGAGTGGTGTTGGCAGTCTTGGCCGGCTTCGGCATCGTGTCCGCTGTGAGTGGCGGCACACCAGCGCCCGTCGACAAGCCCTACATCGTTTACGGCAACAGCTGAGCCAACCCGCGCATCACGGTGGTCAAAGGGACCACCGTGGTCCGCGGACAGGCGCTTCGCCCACGCTACGGGCGCTGCGCAAGGGGACGCCTTCGGCGTCCCCTTTTCACATGCTCGGAACAGGGTTCTCAAGTTCGGATCAGGGCCGACGGCCCATCCCGGGAGCCGATCTGATGCGGGCCGCCACCCGCTCGCGGAAGCGTCGCGGCGCGGTCGCCGGCGCACCCTCCTCATGGGCCAGATGTATCGGTTCGACGGGTGCCAGTGGCAACGCGTCGGCACCCAGGCACCTTGCGAGGACATCGGCAAACGAGTCTGCGGTCGCCTGCCAGGACAGGGTGCTGGCGAACTCCCGGGCATTCTCACCGAGCTGCTTCCGCATGATGTCGTCGGTGAGAAGGGTACGAAGCTTCTCAGTGAAGTCCGACTGGTCTTCCGCGAGCCAGCCCGTGTCGCCATGGCGGATCGACTCGGTCACTCCACCCGCCTGGGCGTAGGCGATCGAAGGGACCCCCTGCTGGGCTGCTTCGATGACGACCAGCCCCCAGCCCTCCTTCAGGCTCGGCAGAGCGAGTACCCACGACCGGGCGATTTCGAGGTGTTTGGTCGACTCGTCGACGAAACCTACGAAGTCCACCGTGTCAGCGAGATCGAGTTCCGCCACCAGCGCCTTCAACTGAGGCGTCCACCAGCCGTCGCCCACGACGCGGACGTTGAGTGACGGGATCTCCCGACGCAGCTCTGCCGCCGCGTAGAGGACATGTTCAACCTGCTTGTGGGGTACCAGTCGGCCCAGCACCAGGATCGTCGGTCGTTCGGCCCGGATCACGTCCAGCGCGGGTGTCGGGGGCACCCCGGGATGGATCACCGTGATGCGGCCCGGATCGATCCCCATCGCGGTCAACTCGTGCTTGGTCTGGGTGCAGGCCGCGATGTAGAGACAGTCGCGGTAGAGGTAGGGCGACACCTTGGATTCCAGCGTCCAGCCGATCCGGGAGCGC
>CAYMPK010000279.1:0-3241 GCA_964392145.1 uncultured Actinomycetes bacterium
CATCCCGGAGAGATCATCCGGGTTTGTCTCACGCCGCACCAGGATGACGTCCTTACCGTCCTCGGCCCACTTGACCGCGGTCTTCGACTCGAAGACGACACTGCCGACCGCCGCACCGGGTGAGGCCCCCATGCCGGTGGCGAGATGACGAAGGCCCTCCGCGGTGCCGAAACGTGGGAACATCAGCATCGCCAACTGGGCGCCGTTGACCCGCCGGACCGCCTCATCCATATCGATGACGCCCTCGTCGACCAACTGCACAGCGATCCGGAAGGCCGCCGCCGCGGTGCGCTTTCCAACGCGGGTCTGCAGCATCCACAACTTCCGACGCTCGACGGTGAACTCGATGTCGCACAGATCCCGGTAGTGGTGTTCGAGTTGGTCCATGATGTCGAGCAACTGCTGGTAGGACTCCGGATCCGTCTCGCCCAGTGCCGACAACGGCAGGGTATTGCGGATTCCAGCCACCACGTCCTCGCCTTGGGCATCAGGCAGGTAATCGCCATAGACCCCGGAAGCCCCGCTGGCGGGGTCGCGGGTGAACGCCACACCCGTGCCGGAACCCTCGCCAACATTGCCGAAGACCATCATCTGAACGTTGACGGCGGTTCCCAAGTCTGCGGGGATGCGCTCCTGACGGCGGTAGATGTTCGCCCGGTCGGTGTTCCAGGAGTCGAAGACCGAGCGAATCGCCAGATCCAACTGTTCCGCCGGCTCCTGCGGGAAGGAGGAGCCGGTGGCCTCGAGGACGATCGCCTTGTACTTGTCCACCAACGCGTGCAGCGACGGCACATCGAGGTCGTTGTCCAGGATGACGCCCGCCGTGTCCTTGCTCTCCTCGAGGGCCTCCTCGAACAGGCTGGATTCGATACCGAGCACGGTCGAGCCGAACATCTGGATGAGCCGACGGTAGGAGTCCCAGGCGAACGACTCGTTGCCGGACACGGCCGCAAGACCACGCACGCTGTCGTCGTTCAGACCGATGTCGAGGACCGTCTCCATCATTCCGGGCATCGAGAAGCGGGCGCCGGAACGCACCGACACCAGCAGCGGGTCGGCCGCATCGCCCAACTTCCGGCCCACCTGTGCCTCCACCGCGGCCACGGCCGCCGCAATTTGGTCGTCGAGTTCCGCCGGGGTTTCGCCGGTCTTCAGGTAGACCCGACATGCGTCCGTGGAAATGGTGAATCCGGGCGGGACGGGGATCCCGAGTCGGGTCATCTCCGCCAAGTTCGCGCCCTTGCCGCCCAAGGTGTCTGCCATGCTCCGGTCACCTTCGGAAAACAGGTACACGTACTTCTCGCCCATGGTGGCCTCCATTGAAGTGTGTGGCTCTCAACGCCAGTAGCTTCCACGCTAGTGATCCATGCCGAGGCACGCCATACGGCTCGCGGATCCGGTTCACCATCACCACCCCAGGAGGGTCCGCTTGTGGTCAGAATGGGCAGGTGTCCTACGTAGGCAGCGTGGCCAAGAGCGTCACGGCGATCGACGTGCATCGTCTGCGCGGCTGGTCTGCCGTCCGCAGGGGTCTGCTCGTGGGTATCACCTTCGTGGCAGTCTCGCTGGTGACGACCCCGGACATCGGCGCCCTGGCCGCTGTCGCGGGACTCTATGTGGGACTTCAGGACCGTAACGGGCCACCGCGCCACACGGCTCGGTTGATGGCCGCCCAGTCCGCGCTCTTCTGCGTAGTCGTGCTGGTCGGCGGACTGCTGAATGCCTGGGTGGGGACCGTTGTGCTGCTGGTCTGCGCGGGGATCGCAGGTCTGACAGCGGCGCACGACAAGTCCATCAGTCGGATGTTCGCAGACGTACTGAATGTCTTCGCCTTCCTGGGGTTGAGCACGATGGCCAAGGGTTCGATCCTCGAGAGCGCGATCGCGGTTCTGAGCGCCGGTCTCCTGCAGGCCGTGGC
Organism: uncultured Actinomycetes bacterium; assembly: GCA_964392145.1. Lineage (GTDB taxonomy): Bacteria > Actinomycetota > Actinomycetes > S36-B12 > UBA10799 > JACJWR01. The sequence continues at coordinate 1,919 of CAYMPK010000279.1, forward strand.
GACCCGGATCGCGGGCCGTTGGTCATCCGATCTTCCCGAGCGTCGACCCGTAGCTTCTGCCTTGCTGGCAGTTGCGGATCATCTCGCCGATGCGCAAGTCCGGGCCAAGAAGACCACCGGCCCAGCGGCAGAGAAGGCCATCGCAGAGGCCGACGCCGCGACCAGCAGGTCCGACCTGTCCCACGAGCGCCGTCGGGCCCTCCGGAAACTCCTGGGGGACGCCGAGCAGTTGCGGCTGGAGGCCAGCGCGATCCGGGTGCGGCGGGCCTTCAACGTCGAGTCCATCGAGGACGCCGAGGTCAACCAGGCGCTTGACTTGGCGGCCGCGGGCCTGCGCGCAGCATCACGGGCATTGATCGACGACAGTGCCGCACCCGTTCTCGGCGAGCGAATCCGGGCGAAGGCACTCGATGACCTCACCTCGACCTCGGAAGCGGCGCAGGCGTTGGCCAAGGATCCGGCTGCCCGTCCCACCGCACGCTCCATCGCCGCCCAGACAGTCCGTGTCAACAAGCACGTCGCCCGACTTCTCGGCGCGGACGCAAGTCGCGACCCCTCGCGTGACCTTCCCCTGGGCGACCATGCGGTTGAAGATGTCCTGCATCCAAGTCCCAGCGATGCACGAAGTGGGCTACGCCTCGCGGTGGCAGCAGCCGCCGGACTCGGACTGGCGAGCGTGTTCAACCTTCCTCATGGTGCTTGGGTCGCCGCCACCAGCGTGGCCTTGCTGCGCCCAGGCCATCGTGCCCTGACCTCAGACACTGTGGCTCGCGCGCTGGGCGTCTCAATCGGCGCGGCCGCCGTGCTGCCGATCGTCGCCCTCACCGGAACCAACTTCTACGCCAACCTCGCAGTTCTCACGCTGCTGGCGGTTTTGGCCTGTGTCGTCACGAGCGCGAACGAGGGTTTGTTCGTCGTTGCCGTGACGGTCTTCACGGTATTCAGCCGGTCGGCCGTGGGGGAGAATCCCATCGCGGTGGCCATCGACCGGCTGGTTGACGTGCTCGCGGGCTGCGCGATCGCCCTTGTACTGGTGGCACTCCTGCCGTTGCGGCAGGGCCGCCTCCTGCGACGTCAGCTGGCCGACTATGCGCAGGCGACTTCAAACTGGCTGGATGTGGTGGCGACCCAAGCGTCTGGAAAGCCGGTCGCGGATCTCCGCAAGCACAGGGCTGCAGTTCGACGGGCACGTGTTGAGGTTCAGCACGGCCTGGACCTGCGTCGAATCGAACCCCTGGGCCCGGGACTGTCGGAGTGGCGCGGTCAGATCATCTTCTCGCGGATCCATGACGCGAGCAGAGCCGCGACCGCGGCCGAGGTCTC
>CAYMPK010000280.1:0-3239 GCA_964392145.1 uncultured Actinomycetes bacterium
CGCAGTTCGAAGCGGGTCGGGCCGCACTGGACTCCCGTGGGGTGGTCCGGGATCCGACCCTGAGGGCTGCTGCCGTGGCTGACGTGGTGGAGGCCGCCGAGGACGTAGGATTGCGCTGCCGAGGTGTCGCGGCCAGTGAGGTGCCCGGGGCGGCCGGCAACGCAGAGTTCTTCCTGCTGCTGGATTCGCTGGCTGGGGCGGGGCTCGGATTGTCGGAGGTCCGTGATGCGGTGCTACTCAACCAACCTGGACGGGAGGGGCGCGGATGACCCACTCTGCTGAGCCGCGCCGCGTTGTCCTGGTCACCCATCCTTCCCGAGAAGGTGCCGCCGAGGTGGCACAAACCTTTGCCCGACTCCTGGCCGATGAGGGCGTAACCTCGGTGGTGCCGAAGGAGCAGGCCCACGTGTTCGACCAGGGTCTGATCGAGGCGCGTGACGATGCCTCCCTGATGGCGGGTGCCGAGTTGGTGGTCGTGTTGGGAGGCGACGGCACCATTCTCTGGGGGGCCGAGTTGGCGCGCGACGAGGATGTTCCGCTGTTGGGGCTCAACCTCGGCCACGTCGGCTTCCTCGCGGAGGCCGAGGAGAATGAACTCTCCGAGGTAGCGGACGCCGTGGTCGGCCAGAAGTACCGGGTGGAGGAGCGCCTGGCGCTGGACGTCGCTCTGGTGTCGCAGGGCGAGGTCACGGCACGGACCTGGGCGCTCAACGAGGCCAGCATCGAAAAGGGATCAGGATCCAGGGTGGTCGATCTGATGTTGAGCATTGATGAACACCCACTGTCGCGATGGTCCACCGACGGCATCGTCTGCGCCACGCCGACCGGTAGCACCGCCTATGCCTGGTCCGCTGGCGGACCAGTGGTCTGGCCCGACATCGAGGCGATCATGGTGGTGCCGAACAGTGCCCACGCACTCTTCGCGCGACCACTTGTCGTGTCTCCGGACAGCACTATCCGAGTCGAGTTGATGCCCGGCCGCCACCGGGGGGACCTCTGGTGCGACGGGCGGCGCAGATTCGACCTGCTGGGAGGCGACTCGGTGGTCATCCGCCGAAGTCACCAGCCGGTTCTGCTCGCCAGGCTCCACGCGGCGGCCTTTGTGGAGCGACTCGTGGCCAAGTTCCACCTGCCGGTGGACGGTTGGCGACGGGCACCGGGGAACGTCGAGTAGCCCGATGATCGACCAGATCAGCATTTCGGGTCTCGGCGTCATTGAGCAGGCGACCATTGCACCGGGTCCTGGTTTCACCGCGCTGACCGGTGAGACGGGTGCCGGCAAGACCCTCGTGCTCTCCGCGTTGTCACTGTTGATGGGGGGCAAGCCCACAACCTCGTTGGTGCGCGGAGAGCGGGCGCGAATAGATGGGTGCTGGCGGATTGCGCCAGGCTCGGCGCTTGCCCAACGTGTCACCGAGCTGGGTGGCACCGTGGAGGACGGCGAGCTCCTAGTAGGTCGTACGGTTCCCAAGGACGGGCGCAGCCGGGCCACCATCGGCGGGATTCCCGTCCCAGCCGCGACTCTGGCCGAGCTCACCGGGGACCTCCTGGCTGTCCACGGGCAAGCCGACCAATTCCGGCTGCGGAGGACGTCCTCCCAACGCGCCCAGCTCGACTCCTTCGGCGGTGACGAACTGGGTCGTACGCTGGCGGAGTACCACGAGGGCTATCAACGCCTGCGACAGGTGGAGGCGGAACTCCAGACTCGCCGCGGTGAGGCGCGTACCCGGGCCGCCGAGGCTGACTACCTGCGGTTCGGTCTCGAGGAGATCGCCTCGCTGGATCCGCAACCGGGGGAGGATCGTGCGCTCGCAGAGGAGGACGAGCGGCTCGGCCACGCAGACGCCCTCTCGGCGGCGTGCGAGACCGCACATAGTGCGCTCGCCGGCGATGACGCAGGTTCGGATGACGCTCTCGCGCGGATCGCAGGGGCTGCCCGCGCCCTCGACCAGGCCGCGACCCATGACCGAGTGCTCGGCGAACTCGCGACCAGGTTGCGCGAGGCCGCCGTCGGGGTAGCGGAGGTGTCCTCCGACATCGCTGGTCACGCGGCATCTCTCGAACTCGACCCGCAGCGACTTGGCTGGGTACAAGAGCGGCGGGCCTCGCTGAGTCGCCTCTGCCGCAAACATGGCGACAGTGTTGACGACGTGCTCAGGTGGGCGCAGGAAGCCGCTGTCCGGTTGGCCGACCTCGACGAGGACGACTCGAGGATCGAGGAACTGAGTCTCGAGGAGCAATCCCTGCGAGCCGAACTGGGCGAGACCGCCGGGCGACTCAGCAAGCTCCGGCGCGCGGCCGCGGAGGAACTGTCCGCCGTGGTGTCTGGCGAGTTGACAGCTCTGGCCATGCCAGATGCCCGTTTCAACGTCGATATGACCTCAAGGGAGGAGGCCTCCGGTCTGCTGGTGGGAGGTAGAACCGTCGTCTGGGGACCCGACGGTGTGGACGACGTCGCCTTCCAGCTTGCGCCTCATCGCGGATCCGAGGCTGCGCCGATCGGCCAGGGAGCCTCCGGCGGTGAACTGTCCAGGATCATGCTTGCCATCGAGGTCGCCTGCGTCGGCAGTGCGCCCGTGCCCACGATGGTATTCGATGAGGTCGACGCTGGGGTCGGCGGAAAGGCCGCGGTCGAGATCGGTCGACGGCTGTGTCGGCTGGCCGCCCACACGCAGGTGATCGTGGTCACCCATCTGCCCCAGGTGGCGGCATTCGCCCAGACTCAACTCGTCGTCACCAAGGGCTCAGCCGGTCTGGTGACCGCCGCGAGCGTCACGGAGGTGACTGGCGAAGATCGACGACGGGAGATAGCACGCATGCTGGCAGGCCAGGACGACTCGGCCCATGCGCTGGCCCATGCCGACGAACTGTTGGCGCTGGGGGCCGCCGAGGGTGCCCACTGAGGTCCCGGGTCGGTACGGCGCCCACTGAGACTCGACCGCGTGGCCACTGCGCCGCGTGCCGAACTGCGGCACCGACTTCGCCGAGTGTTAGCGTGGTGGTCCGTGGATCGAACATCATCTCGCGGGTCTGCCAGCCGCTCGGAACTCCCCAAGCACGTTTTCGTCACCGGTGGGGTCGCCTCGTCCCTGGGTAAGGGACTTACGGCCTCGAGCCTCGGTCAGTTGCTCAGCGCACGTGGGCTGCGAGTGACGATGCAGAAGCTCGACCCCTATCTCAATGTCGACCCGGGGACCATGAACCCGTTCCAGCACGGGGAGGTCTTCGTCACCGACGAC
>CAYMPK010000281.1:0-3210 GCA_964392145.1 uncultured Actinomycetes bacterium
TGGTGCGCGACCCCGACGGCTCCCCAACCCACCTCGCAGTGGTCGCGAGGGACGCCGAGGTAGCGGTGCGCTCCGAGCGGGAACAGGCGCTCGCCTACGAGCGCTACCGGCTGGTCCTGGAAGGCACCAGTGACATCGTCGCCCTACACAGCCCCGACGGGACGCTGGAATGGATCTCGCCCGCCCTCGAACGTCAACTCGGCTGGACGGTCGAGCAGAGAATGGCCGGGGATGCGGTGCTGGTGCACCCCGAGGACGTCCACCTCCTTGCCGAGGTGCGCGACCACCTGCAGTCGGGACGCGACGAGGAGACTGCGCGAGTGCGGATGCTCCGCTCGGACGGCACCTACCGCTGGATGGACTCGACCGCGAGGGCCCTGCGGGACGCAAACGGGACAGTGATCGGCATCACCACAGTCACCCGAGACGTTCATGACATTGTGCTCGCCGAGCGAGCGCTTCGATCCAGTGAGGCGTCCTTGAAGGCCACCCTGGACTCGCTGCTGGATCCCCATGTCGTCCTCCGCGCGGTGCACGACGACTTGGGAGAGATAGTCGACTTCACCTTCGTGGAGGTGAATGACGCCTTCGTCTCGCAGAACCGGGTGGAGCGCGTCTCGGTGATCGACCGGGCCTTGGGCGGTCTTCTCCCCGAACACCTCCGCACGGAGTTCATCGCGGCATTCCGCGCCGTCGTTGTCAACGGTGAGCCGCTGTCACTGGACAACTTCCTGTTCGATCCCGAGAATCTTGGCCGCGGCGATGCCCAGCGCCTCGACATCAGGGCGATGCGGATCGGGGACGACAAGGTGGCGTGCACCTGGCGTGATGTCACCGACAGGTATCTCGCGGTCCGGCAGTTGGCCCGCAGCGAGCAGCGCTTCCGGCTCGCGATGTCCTCCGCTCCCGAGGGGATCGCCGTGGTGGACCTGAACCGAGGGTTCCTGGAAGTGAATCCCGCCTTGTGTCGCATGCTGGCTCGCTCGGAGGACTGGCTGTTGACCCATGGCATCGCCGACATCGTTCACCCTGACGATGAGGTCATCGATCGGGAGATGCGGGAGCTGGTGCTCTCCGGGGAAGCGGAGTCCGTCACCCGCGAGAAGCGGCTGCTGCGTGCCGATGGTTCCCTGGTCTGGGTCGAGCACGCCGTGGGTCTGCTGCTCGACGAGGCGGGTGACCCGCTGTCGTTCGTCTCGCAGTTCGACGACATCACGGACGCCCGCGAGGCCCGTCTCGAGTTGGAATTCCTCGCGGCCCACGACGATCTCACGGGATTGGTGACCCGGGGCACCCTGATGCGCAAGCTCGATGCGATGGTCGGCACTAGTGAGGATCCAGGCACTCGCACCGGCGTTCTGTTCATCGACGTCGACGGGCTGAAAGCCCTGAACGACACGTTCGGCCATGCCGTCGGCGACCAAATACTCATCGAGGCTGCCAACCGCATCGCCAACAGTGTCGGCCAGAACGACGTGGTGGCTCGGATCGGTGGCGACGAATTCGTCGTGGCCCTGCCGAAGGTCGGATCGATCAACATCGCTGAGAATCTCGCGCAACACATCCTGCGCGCCTTCGACGCGCCCGTCCACGCCGGAGGTGAGGATATTTCCGCCAGCGTAAGCATCGGTACCTCCGTCGCCGACCCTGGTGAATCCCCCGAACGGGCGCTGTGGCAGGCCGACCGAGCCCTGTACCGGGCGAAGCGGGAAGGCCGCGCACGGGTTGCGACCTGGTCAGGACAGGGCGCCGTCTGGCACGACCACTGACACGGGTGACACGGCCGCCATGGGCGCCATCAACTACCCTTGCTCCTGACAAGCCGGCCGGGCGGCCGCGGCCGGGTGACCCGGTCGAGGAAAGTCCGGACTCCACAGGGCAAGGTGGTGGGTAACGCCCACCCGGGGTGACCCGCGGGAAAGTGCCACAGAGAGTAGACCGCCCCGCGACAGCGGGGTAAGGGTGAAACGGTGGTGTAAGAGACCACCAGCGCCGCAGGTGACTGCGGTGGCTCGGCAAACCCCACCCGGAGCAAGATCGAGAAGGGCTGCCACCCGGCAGTCCGCGCAGGCGGGTTGCCCGCCCGATGCCTGCGGGTAGATCGCACGAGGTCGGTGGCAACACCGGTCCCAGATGGATGGCCGCCGCCGCTGACGCGGCACAGAATCCGGCTTACAGGCCGGCTTGTCACCCGCGCTTGCCGCCGCAAACGACCCCGGGGCGGTCTGACAGAATGACATCAGACGGCTCCGGGGCAATCCCCCCGACAACCTCGGAGCCGTCGCATCCGAACTTCGGGTTCGTGGGGATCCTCGACAGACCGGTGGCATCACAGGCCCAGAGGTGTGGTCGAAGTCATAACGGTTCCGTGACCCAGATCACGGTTAGACCGAGCCGGCACCGGGGACAATATAGGTGAAGGCACAACCTCACAGGTTCCGAGCCGAACCCGGGCCTCCACTCTTGGTGATGGAGGGACAACCCGACAGCCGGCCTTCGATACCGGGTCTCAGACCTAGCGCGGCACCTCCACTCTTGGTGATGGAGGACAACCGGAAGACGAGATGTCGATGCTCAGGGGTTCCGTCCCCTGAAATCGACCCCGAGCATGACGATGCCCCCTCCATTCTTGGCTATGGAGGGGGCATCATTGTCTGACCAGTTAGGACGTCTCTCCTCACATCGGCCACGGATGCGATGCATGAGGATTCGGGGTCCGCATCAGGATGTGTTCGGCAAACCTTTTTTCGCGATCTCCCTTGTTCGGTCCTTGTTATCCACTTGCGTCTTCGCGTAGGTCCGATCCACGTCTTTCTTCTCGCGAACTCCCGTTCGCCTGTGGACTTCTCTTCGCTAGTTGCTGCGGATTTTTCTGTCCGCTGGTGCCGCGGAACTATTCTGTTCAGACCCTTAAAGTGTGCCGCCCGTACCCGACAAAGGGCAAGTCCGTAGGCCCCCACCAGCCCAACTGTGGACATGTGGGTAAGCGCGATCATCCGTTCGGACTATGGCAGACCGACGCGCTGAGCACCGCTCGTCGCGGCTCGGCGACCGAATCCGCTGCAGGATCTCGCTACGGAGTCGTCGACCGGGCGGACAGGAAGTCCAGACAACCACCACCATCGGGCCACAGCCGCACGACTGCGACGCACGCGGGTGGCGTACTAACCCTCGGGACTCGTGCCAGCGGGAGCTCGAGAGCGTTGGCTC
>CAYMPK010000282.1:0-3170 GCA_964392145.1 uncultured Actinomycetes bacterium
ACCCGTAATCCGCACGCGGGCGCTTTCCCACATGAGGAAGACCCCACCGAGGCGGCGGGGTCGCGTCCCGCTGCCGACCCTCGATGGTGAGAGCCGGCAGCGGGCGAGAAGTCACTTGCGGGTGACGGTGACCTGGTCAGGGCCCTGGTTGGCGCTGGCCACACAGGTCGCCTGGGTTCCGCCGGTAGGTCCACCCTGCTTGGTGGCCTGATCGACGCAGACGCCGAGTGCCTGCTGGCCGAACCGGTTCGGGTGGTAGCTCTCCTGCTGGCGGTTCGTGTTCGCGATGCTCCCGGCGATGTAGTTGCTGTTGATGGGAACGATCCACTCGGCCGTCGCCGGAACCGGGTAGCCAGTCTTGGCGACGCTCGACTTCCTGATCTGCTGGGTCGCGGTGTTGCTCAGCTCGTGTCCGCTGAACGCGTGGGTGGTGTCCAGGAAGGTGATGTGCTTGTTGATCGAGTCGGAGACCGCGCCCGCCATCGTCGCCTTGATGAAGGGCTGGCCCTGGGTTGCCATCCCGTCGACAGTGCCGTTGCTCATCGGGACCCCGGGGCTCTCCCCGTAGGAGTTCCCGAACCAGTTGTCCGGCGTGCCGTAGCGGTTCCCCGAGGTGGCGAACAGGTTAGGCGCAGACTGGTAGACGAAGTTGTAGCTGCCGTCCTGGTAGCCGGCCTGCCGCATCGCGTCGGTGACGGCGTCCAGGGTTCGAGTGATGTCGCTGCGCGCCTTGCCCGCGACAGCCGTGAGCTTGTTCTGTTCGCCGTTGGTGCCGCAGTTGATCTTGCTCGTGATCTGCGTGCAGTCGGTCATAACCTGCCCGAACTTCATGTCGTTGCCCCCGATCGAGATCACGATCGTGCTGACCTTGTAGGCGGGGTTGGCGAGCAGTTCCTTCAGCTGCGCCAACTGGGCCTTCTCTCCCTGTTGACCGGTGGTGAGGACGTTGCCGGTGACGGCGCCCGAGCAGGCCAGGTTCACTGCAACCGAACCCGGATTGCGCGCGGCGACGGTGTTGACGACGGAGCTGTCGGACCGGTGGCAGCGCCACTCAGGATTCGCCTCGGAGATGTTCCTGTTCCAGGCGTCCCGGTAGGACTGCCAGGTGTAGTTGTTGCTGCCGTAGTCGTAGGCGCCGTCGGACGAGAACTTCTCGTAGACGTTGCCGGCGAAGCGGCCTCCTTCGCCACTCATGAAGCTGTCGCCCATGCCGATCACGAGTGGTGTGCCCTCACGCTCCTGCGGCGCCTGGGCCGCGGCGGTATCGGCGCCCGAGACGGCGCCAAGACCGAACAGTGAACCCGCTGCTGCCAGCACTGCCACGGCCGCTGCGCCCTTGCGCGCCATCAGGCCGCGCCCGGTACCGCGCCCGGCCTCTGTTTGCTCAACCGTTGCTTTCATGACTACTCCCGGATCTCGACGATGTGACATCTTGTGTTCATGTGTCACATCCTGAATGCCCACCCGCGGCGTGATTCATACCTCGCGGGGTAAGGAATTGCGAAAACCTGAGGGTCGAGCATCAGCATTCGTCGCCCTCATCGGTCGAGTCGGGCCGACCATGGCGCATCGTCACCGCACAGGCGATAGTGGGGATGTGGACGGATCCAGGCGCACGACCCAGGGCGCTGTGGGGGTGATGGCCTGCGCGGCGCTCATGGCGCCGGGATACCCGGGACCGATCGATGCTCAGAGGTTCGCGGACCCCACGGCCCACGTCGAGCGAAGCCTCACGGGCGCGGCGACCGCAGCGCTGCCGATAGCCGCATCGGTGCCAGCACCGCCGCCACCCGTCCAGTTGGGCCGTTTACGGGTCCGCTTGGCCAAGGCCGCGAGTTGGACATTGGCGCTCTCGGACAAGGCGGCTGCATCGGAGCTGCGCGGCTACTCCTTGGTGGTCGTCGACGGCGAGACGACTTCCACCAGTCGCATCCGGACGCTGCACGCTCGGGGATCGATTGTTCTCGCCTATCTCAGCATCGGCACCATCGAGGACGGCAGGTGGTGGAGCACTGCGGCGCAAGAATTCCGATTGGACCGCTGGCAGGACTGGGGCGAGTGGTACGCAGATGTCAATCGCCCCCGGTTCCGCAGCCTGATCACCGGCACGGTGCTGCCGCGGATCATGGCAGCCGGGTATGACGGCGTCTTCTTGGACAACGTCGACATGGTCGAATCGCACCCGGCGCAGCGCAGGGGAATGGCGACCCTGCTGTCACAAGTGTCACGTCAAGTGCACGGCCGTGGTCGTCTCGTCCTCGCTCAGAACGGGGACACCCAGCTGTCCTGGATGCTGCCCTGGCTGGACGGCTGGAACCGGGAGGACGTCAGCTACACGTACGACTTCGACACCGGGAAGTATCGGCGCGCTTCAGCGGCCGAACGCGGCCGGGCGGCCCGCGCGATCGGCAGGGTCACCGCACTCCGCCGACCCGCATTCACGACCGACTACCTGTCGAACCCCGCCTCGCCCACCGCTGCACCGCAGGTGGCTGACGCAGTGCGGTATTCCTGTCGCCTCGGAGCGAAACCCTACGTCAGTTCGATCTTGCTGGATCGGATGCCTAGTCGTCCGCTGCACTGCTGAGTGTCTCGCGGTGCCGGCGCCGAGCCGGAGCCTTACCGCACGCCGCTGGAGTGTCCGCCGTCATCGATTGCTAGGTAGTCCAGATGTCGTATCTCTGCCCGAGGCGCTCCATCGCAGCAGGGTCGTTCAGTTGGTCAGGCGGCAGGGCGGCAAGCTCGGACAGGTAGTGGTCGAAACCGCCCGGAGAGAAGATCGTGAGCAGGCGCCCACCATCGCGACAGGCCACCTCGTGCCAGATTCCTGGCGGGATCGTCACCGTCGTCCCGATCGACGCTTCGATCGTCTCGTCATCAAATTCGAAACTGACAATCCCTTCCAGGATGAAGAAGATCTCCACCATCGAGCGGTGGTGGTGGCGAGCAAGCAGGAATCCCGGCTTGAGCGTGTCCTCAACCAGGGTGACCCGCCCGTCCGACTCCTCCAGCGGGGATTTGACGACAACACGGTCCTGCGCCCAGTCGTAGTCTCGGCCCTCGCCTGCCGGAACGATGCGCTGCTTCACTGTTGACCCCTCCTGTGCGACCCGATCTAAGCCCGCGCGAGATCCACGAAACGAGAGTAGTGGCCTTGGAATGCCACCGGG
>CAYMPK010000283.1:0-3156 GCA_964392145.1 uncultured Actinomycetes bacterium
CGTTAACGAGTGCTACCGGGCCTCCTTCTACCTCGGTTCGCAGTGGCGAGACCTGGCCGACAACGATCTGTACACCCGTTTTCTGGCCAACAAGGGTGGCCAACCCTTCGACAAGTGGGTTCACTACTTCCCGATCTACACCCGCCACCTCGCCCCGTACGTGGGGCGGGAGATCAAACTGCTGGAGATCGGGGTGTTCCACGGCGGCGGCCTCGACCTGCTGGCGGACCTGCTCGGTCCGAAGGCGACGTTGGTCGGCGTCGACATCAGCGTGTCCTCCAAGGCGGCGTGCGCCGGGCGGTTCGATGTCGCAGTCGGAGATCAGAGCGATCCGGACTTCCTGCGGGAGGTGGAAGCCGAATACGGCCCCTTCGACGTCATCATCGACGATGGCGGTCACAGCATGAAGCAGCAGATCGTCAGCATCGAGACCCTGTTCCCGGGTTTGAAAGAGGGCGGTCTCTACCTGGTCGAGGACACCCACACGTCCTACTGGGAGCCGTATCAGGACTACTCCACCAGCTTCATCGAGTGGGCGAAGCACAAGGTCGACGACGTCAACGGTTACCACCATTCCCGGGAGCTCGATCCCGGAGACTGGGTGCGATCGGTTTCCGGGGTGCATTTCTACGACAGCGTCGTGGTGTTGGACAAGCAAGGTCGTTTCCCGCCGTTCGCCGAGGTCGTCGGCTCCGCGTCGTTCATCCTGGAGGACCGTCTCAACCAGCTCGAGTTGCTGCAGTTCAAGGCGGCAGCGGACGAGCGGGCGGCGGAGGTCGCGGCAGAGCGGGAGGCGATCAGGCGCGAGCAGCTCGAGATGCAGCAGGGCATGGCGGCCATCAGCCACGAGTTGGCCCAGGCCCAGGCAAGGATCCAGGCCATGGAGCAGAGCCGGTCGTGGCGGTTCACTTCCGCGCTTCGAGGCAAGAGCCCGGACGAGGACCAAGCCTGATCTTCGGCGGTCACCTGTCGGGTTCGCCGGATCCCTGCCGCATAGGATCGTGTCATGCTGCCCAGCCGCGCTGCGGACCACCCACTCGCCCCCTACCGGGATTCATCGGCGTTCGACCGCGCGGCGGCGGCGTCGGTGACCGGAACCCTGGACGTAGCCGGGCTGAATCGTGGCGTGAGCGTAGTGATCCTGAACCTGGACAAGCCGGAATTGATCGTCCCGCTGATCGATGCTCTGTCACAGGCCGAACCGGTGCTGGCCGCGGCCGGACTCGACCTGCAGGTGATCATCGGTGACACCGGTTCCACCGATCCACAGGTACTCGCGGCCTACCAGCAGGCCCCTCCGGTCGTCGAGGTGGTTCGGGACCTGAAGTACCAATTCTCGCGCTCCAACAACGACGCCGTGCGTGATCGGGTGCGCAATGAGTTGCTGGTGCTGCTGAACAACGACGTCTTGCTGCGTTCAGCCGATCCGTTGCTCGCCCTGGTCGCACAGTTCGATGAGGATCCCCGGCTGGGCGCGGCCGGCCTGGTGCTCGACTTTCCCGACGGCACCCTGCAGCATGCCGGGGTCGACGTGTTCCGATCGGGTGAGTTGCGGGGCTTCTGCTATCACCCGGGAAGCGGTGAAGCCTACGTCCACTCCCCAGGACGCTCCTGGGACGCCGTCGCCGCCACCGGCGCCGCCCTGATGGTGCGCACCGAGTACTTCTCGGCCCTGGGTGGCCTGGACGAGGACTACGAGAAGGAGTGCCAGGACGTGGACCTCTGTCTGGCGCTGAGACGACTCGGGCTTGGCGTGCGGGTGGTCGACGCCGGACCCTTGGTGCATCTGGAGAACGCCACCCGGACCAGGGGCGAGGAGTCGTGGGAGGACCGTCGCCTCTTCACCCGGCGCTGGGACTCCTTCGTGGAGGCGACGCTGCTGTGAACGTCTTGATGCTCACCATCCGGATGCAACAGGGATATGGGGTCTCCGAGGTAATCGGGGCGATCGCGCCCGAGCTGGAATCACGTGGAGTCGGCTGCCACGTGGGCGCCATGTTCACCGATGATGCGTTCGGCGACCTGTATGTCCGAAAGGTGGAACCGACGCCCGAGGCGGTCGCCTCGCTCGCGGCGAAGGTCGGCGCCGAGGTTGTGGTGGCGCATGGGAGCCCTTTCCTCGAGGTGTTGCCGGGGTTACCCGAAGGGCTGGTCACGGTCGCGTGGGAGCACGGCGAACCTACGCCCGAGTTCTTCACCGATGATGCTGCCGAACGACGCGAGATCATCGAGCGGATCAGGGCCTCGGTGTACCCCCAGGTGGACCACGTGGTGGCGATCAGTGAGTTCGTCCGACACGACATCGGTTGGCCGCACGCGAGCGTAATCATCAATGGTGCCGACCATGTGCCGGATCTGGGGACCAAGCTTTGGGTGCCACCGCGGGCTGACGCAGGTCGGTTGCGGGTGGGCTGCCTCGTGCGTCTCGGCGAGGGCGAGGCCTTCTACAAGGGTCGTGAACTGCTGGATGTGTTGCGCGCCGAGCTGGACCGCCTGCAGGTACCCGCAGACCTTGAGGTGATGGGTCGGGGTACACCGGAGGACGCAAGCAGGCTGGAGTCCGAGGGCTACGTTGTTCACCTGACTGCCACCGACGAGGAGCGCACCGAATTCTTGCGCGGAATCGACGTCTTCGTGTCACCGAGCAAGTGGGAGGGCTGCAACCTCCCATTGGTTGAAGCGGCAGCATTGGGCACCCCTGCCCTCGCCCTCGACACCGGCGCCCATCCGGAGTTCACGCCGTTGGTGTACGCCAACCTGACGCTGCTCGCCCTGCAGGTGCGTGCCTATGCAGGGGATCCGGCGCTGCTGAGGGCCCACGGGGACCTGTGTTACCGATATGTGCGCTCCGGGATGCGGTGGTCATTCACCGCAGCGGCGCTCGTTGACTTGCTCGCGGGGGGCCAGGGACAGTCGTTGAGTCACAGGACCGCCGCATCGGGCCGGTGGCGGGCGCGGGCCGCAGGTGTCAAACGCGTGTGGCAGCGAGAAGGTGCCGCGGCGACTACCCGGAAGGTGTGGCAGAAGGTCACAGCACGAGTGCGATGACCGCTGCCGCGATCAGCACGACCACGGCGGTGACCAGCACGCCACGGGCACTCCAGCCGGCGTCGGCGTCGCCGGCTGATAACTCCTCGGGAGCGGGTTCGACACTGC
>CAYMPK010000284.1:0-3107 GCA_964392145.1 uncultured Actinomycetes bacterium
GGCGGGCGGTTCGCACGCCCTCACGGTCTCGGGGGATCTCAGGGGCCAACCCCACCCGGGAGGCTGTTGAGTCCGCACGCCCCACCGCGCTGGCGCGGTCGGCCCAGGAGTGGTGGGCGATGGATTCGTCGCTGACGCCTGGATGTCGCCGGTGGTGAACGTCGACGCGGCCCGAACAGTCGGGGCAGCGAGCACGCCAAACGCGCTGATCGGGACCAGTACGGTGGAGACGAGAAAGGCCCGCAGACCCCGGGAGACGGGGGCTGGCCGCTGTGAGGGTGTCCGCATGGTGCCAAGCCTGACGCCGCCCGGAGCCGCGGGCCATGCCCACTGACGGATTGTGGATGGGGCGAGCGCTACGATTGGGACCGCACCGGGATTCCCGGTGACATCGCATCCCCGCGCACCGTCGGTTCGCGACGGCGGCGTCGACCTCGGTCCCAAGTGGCGGTCGGCCCGGCGGGGGTCAGGTGCGGGCGACAACCGTCGACCCGCAAGGAACCACGAGCCCAACGACACGTTGGGCGCAGGAGGCATGTCCATGGCCGTCGTAACGACGCGACAGATGCTCGAGAGCGGTGTCCACTTCGGGCACCAGACCCGCCGGTGGAACCCGAAGATGAAGAGGTTCATCTTCACCGAGCGCAACGGCATCTACATTATCGATCTGACGCAGTCGGTCGACTACATCGACAAGGCATACGAATTCGTTCGCGAGACGGTCGCCCACGGTGGTTCGATCCTCTTCATCGGCACCAAGAAGCAGGCGCAGGAAGCGGTCGCCACCCAGGCGGCCCGCGTGGGAATGCCCTACGTCAACCAGCGTTGGCTCGGCGGCATGCTCACCAACTTCCAGACCGTTCACAAGCGGCTGCAGCGGCTCGCCGAACTTGAGGAACTGGACTTCGACGACGTCGCCGCCTCCGGAATGACCAAGAAGGAGCTTCTCGTCCTGCGTCGCGAGCGCGACAAGCTCGACCGCACCCTGGGTGGCATCCGCACGATGAGCAAGGTTCCCTCAGCCGTGTGGATCGTGGACACGAACAAGGAGCACATCGCCGTCGGGGAAGCGCGCAAGCTGGGGATCCCGGTCGTCGCTGTACTCGACACCAACTGCGATCCCGACCTGGTCGACTACCCGGTGCCGGGCAACGACGACGCCATCCGCGCTGTCGGCCTGCTCACCCGCGTGATCGCCGACGCGGTTGCCGAAGGCCTGATCGCCAGGGCCGGTGGGAACGAGGATGCCGAGCCCACACCCGAGTGGGAGGCTGAGCTGCTCGGCGCGTCCGACGAGGCCGAGGCGGCTGCAGTCAGTGCTGCCGATGTGGCCGCCGCCGCCGGTGCGACCGAAGGGGCCGTGGAGGTTACCCAGGAAGCCGTGGTGACCGACGCATCCGGTGCTGCCGTGGCAGCCGAGGCGACCGAGGCCGTCGCCGAGGTCGGAGGCGAAGCCGTTGCGGAGTCCGGGGCGGTCGTCGCAGAGGTGCCCGCCGACGGCGCCGAGGTCGACACCCCGGCCAGCTGACCTCATCACTCGACCATCACGAAGGAGTGGGACAAACCATGGCAGTGTCTGCCGCTGATGTGAAGAAGCTGCGCGAATTGACCGGCGCGGGGATGCTCGACTGCAAGAAGGCCCTGGACGAGGCCGATGGTGACTTCGACAAGGCCGTCGAACTGCTGAGAATCAAAGGCGCCAAGGACGTCGGCAAGCGCGAGGCCCGAACCGCCTCGAACGGCCTGGTAGCGGCTCACCTCGCCGCAACCGATCATGGCGTGATGCTGGAACTCGCCTGTGAGACGGACTTCGTGGCCAAGACGGAGGGCTTCCAATCCCTGGCGGCCGACGTCGCTGCGTTCGTTGCCTCGGAACAGCCAGGCGACGTCGACTCACTGCTCGACGCCAGCTACGACGCGAGTACGACCGTGCGGGAACTGCTGGCGGAGGCCAACAGTTCCATGGGCGAGAAGATCGAGGTGCGTCGTTTCGAGCACGTGCAGGACGGGTACGTCTACATCTACCTTCACAAGCACGACCCTGCGCTGCCACCCAGCGTCGGTGCCCTTGTCCAACTCGATCAGACCAACGAAGAGGTGGCCAAGAACGTCGCTCAGCACATCGCTGCGATGTCGCCGAAGTATTTGACGCGTGAGGACGTGCCCGCTGAGGTGGTGGCTGCGGAGCAGCGCATTGCGGAGGAGACCGCGATCGAGGAGGGCAAGCCGGAGCAGGCCATCAGCAAGATCGTCGAGGGTAGGACCAAGGGCTACTACAAGGACTTCTGCCTCGTCGAGCAACCTTGGGTGCGCGATAACAAGAAGACCATCGGTGCCTATCTGGAGGAGAACGGCGTCAAGGTCGTCAGGTTCGCGCGGTTCAAGGTCGGACAGGACTGACACTTCCTCCAGGGTTGGCCGGTCGGACCGCGCTTCGCAGCCACCCGGTAGGGCACACTCAGGTGCAATCAGCAGGGTCAGGAGGAACCGGTGGGACCGCAGGGGACCGATCAACCCACGCTCGAAGGCATGCCCACGACGTGGCCCGGCGTTGAACTCGGTGGCTGGGACCGGGTACTTCTGAAGCTCTCCGGTGAGGCATTCTCCGGGGGCGGCGGTCTAGGGGTCGACCCGGACGTCGTGGGAACCATCTCGGCGCAGATCGCGGACCTGGTTCGCGATGGTCGCGAGGTCGCAGTGGTCATCGGTGGGGGCAACTACTTCCGCGGGGCGCAATTGTCCGACCGAGGAATGGACCGGGCCCGCGCCGACTACATGGGGATGCTCGGCACCGTCATGAACTGTCTCGCCTTGCAGGATTTCCTGGAGAAGAACGGGGTGGAGACCCGGGTGCAGACGGCCATCGCCATGGGGCAGGTCGCCGAGCCCTACGTTCCGCGCCGCGCCATCCGACATCTCGAGAAGGGCCGGGTCGTCATCTTCGGCGCCGGGCTCGGGGTGCCATTCTTCTCGACCGACACCTGCGCGGCGCAACGGGCGCTGGAGGTGGGTGCGCAGGTCGTGCTGATGGCCAAAGGGGTCGATGGTGTCTACGACGACGATCCCCGGACCAATCCGGATGCCCGTCTGCTGGTGGAACTGCGACC
>CAYMPK010000285.1:0-3103 GCA_964392145.1 uncultured Actinomycetes bacterium
GACAGTTTCATCTCCGGCGAAGGCGGCAGGTTCGCCGGTAGCGTCTACAACAACCTCCGCTCCGACGGTGAGTCTGACGAAGGTCCCCACAACCGGGGCTGGGGCGTCTACCGCGATCAGATGGGGAATCCGATCAGTGGTGAACGCGAGCGTTGCCACCGTTCCGACTCGGCCGAGATCAACGGGGCGGCACGCGCCTTCGGCCAAGTACCGATCAACCTGGCCTGCTCGGGGGCGACAACCGCCGACATCCTCTTCCAGAGTCGACGCACCGAGGCACCGCAGATCCAGCAGTTGTCCGCGATCGCCCAGGACAAGTCAAAGCAGATCAAGACCATCGCGGTGTCGATCGGCGGCAACGACCTCGGATTCGCGAGCATCCTGGCCGACTGCACTCAGATCACGGAGTACCACGACTGTGGGACTGACGGCACATTCGGCAAGCTCCAGGCCAAACGTTCAGCAGTTCGCGCGAACGTCACCACAACGTTGAATGCCATCACCGATGTGATGCGGAAGAACGGATATGCGGATGGGAGCTACAAGTTCGTGTATCAGTCCGGGCCCGACCTGTTCGCGACATCCGGGGTTCGGTACCGCTCCTCCAGCATCTTCAGTGGCTACAAGGAGAGTCCTGGCGTGCCCATGAGTGACGCGACCGTGGACTTCGCCCACAACGCCATCGTCCCGTTCATCGGGGACTTGATGAAGGAGGCAGCGCGGGCTTCGAACAACAAGTCGATCCAGTTCCTCGATCTTGAGAACGCCTTCGAAGGGCATCAGTTGAGCCACAAGGCCACTGAGCAGATCACCGTTCCGTGGTTCGGCAAGACGAAGACGCCGGTGGCGAGCACGGCCGAGTGGGTGGTTCCGATCAACAGCAACTACATCGCGGGCAACGTGTTCGATACCGAGCGCCAGCAGGAGAGTTACCACCCGAACAAGTTCGGCCAGGACGCTCTGACGACCTGCCTGGTCGGCGCCTTGCGCACTGACGCGACGACGGTCAAATGTGCCGGCCATCCGGGGCAACCCCCGTCCGCCGAGACGATCACTGTCGGCTGACCTCGGTCGAGATCCGCTGGGCGACACGCCAAGGGCGTGTCGCCCAGCGGTGTGCTGTGTGGTCAGCGGGGGACCGAAGGTGGGGCGGGGCTGGGGCGGTTCTCAGGTCAGCACTTCGACCGCAACGGCCGCAGCGACACCGGCTCGTGCCCCTGCCTGCTCGCAGAAGGCACGGACGAATTCCGGGTCGGCCATCGGGTGATCGCCCAGAGCCTCCAAGTACGCGGAGTGTTCGCGCAGCGAGGCCACCGCGAGATCCAGGTATCCGGTGACTTCGACAGCGCCCGTCGCGTCCGGGGACCCGGCGACGAGGCATCGATCGACCTGGTGCGGTGGGCCCTCCTCGGGGAAGACCCACCGGTTGCCGGCGTCCGCTGCCGCGTCGAGGGCGGCCTGTCCGACGTTGCGATGGTCGGCGGAGTTCCTACTGCCCGGAAAACCCCAGGAGTCACGGTGATTGAACAGCAGCAGCGTATTGGGACGGTGCCGTCGGATGGCCGCGGTGAGGTCGCGGCGTAGGGGCAGCCCATATTCGACAACCCCATCTGGATAGTCGAGGAACTCGACATCGGTGACACCGACGATCCCGGCGCTGGCCCGTTGCTCCGCTTCCCGGATGACAGCGCACTCCGCTGGGGGTAGCGAATCGATCCCGGCCTCCCCTCGGGTGACCAGGAGGTAGGCCACCCGGTGCCCACTCGCCGTCCACTTCGCCACCGCCGCCGCCGCACCATATTCGAGGTCATCGGGATGCGCGACGATGGCCAGGATGCTTCCTGGGTCCTCGGTCAAGAGTTCGAGACTGGTGTCCATGGGTTGACTTTAGGGTCGGGCGCCGTGCCGGGCCAGTGGAGATCGGGCTGGCCGTGGTGGAAGGGCCGGGTCAGGTTCGTCTACGGGATCGAGACGGAGTCCGAGTCGACGGAGACGTCACCGGTCTGCGCGTCAACAAAGTACGGGGTCTTGCCGCAGACGAACATCCAGACCAAGGTGGACTTGCCGGCTGAAGGTGTGGCGCAGGGCGGCATAGTCAACCACTTGGTGCCGGTGACCTTGGTCCGCCCGGAAATGCTCGAAAGCGGCCAGGGCGTCGGCAAGGCTCAGGCGGGGTTCCTCGACCAACGGCTGATCGCCGCCCCAGAGCTGCTCCGGTGTCAGGTGGAGCCCCTCGAAACGGGTGCGCTCATAGTTGATGCGAAGCACGTTCGAGGTGAATTCGGTGCCGTCAGCGGAGTCCCAGGCGAGCCCGACCACGGCTGCGAAGTTCGTGTAGCGGTCGGGGGAGACATTGCCCCAGGACGGGGACGTCACCTCGACGCGGTAGAGGTTGACGCCAGTCAGTTGGTAGCCGGCGGGGATGTCGTCGCCGAACTGGGACTTGAGCTCGACTTCGAGGGCAGCAGGGTCGGCGATCCGGGCCTGCACGTCGGCCAGGATGGGCCGGACATCGGTGGAGTCCCCGGGCCGTTGCACGGGGGAAATGACGCTGGAAGCGGGCGGCGGCGGTGGCGCCGCGCTGGCGGTTGTGGCACCGATGCCCAGTAGGGCTGCTGCGCACAACGTGCTGGCGGTGATGCTTCGTGCAATGCGATTGCTCATGACGATGTCCTTCGATCGGTGGGGGCGACTCTAGGTCGCTGTTCTCCGGTAATCCCCCGCCTACAGCCACTGCAGACGGCTTCGGGCTGCCGAAACGTTTCGGCTCGACCAGGAGGGGTCACGGGGCACTCTCCCCGAGAGTGCCGAACGCGCTGGCCTACGAGAAGCGCATGCCTTCGTCGGTCATAGGTGACTTGCGCATCAGTCGAACATCGCGGAAGTAGTTCTGATACATCCGCCATGGTGGTCGGTCACCCTGGCGGGGAAGCTGCGCAGCCGAACGTTGAATGTAGCCTGAGCTGAGATCGATGAACGGATGGGTCGGTTCGTTCGAAGGCGGCCGTTGAGGGGTCGCGACGTGGTAGCCGTGCTCGGCCATGTAGTTGAGCAGTCGACAGACATACTGGCTGACCAGCTCGCATTTGAGTGTCCAGGAGGC
>CAYMPK010000286.1:0-3090 GCA_964392145.1 uncultured Actinomycetes bacterium
AGAAGTCGTGCTCCTCGTAGCGCCCGCCGGTAACGTCGTAGGAGAAGATCCGGCCTTCCCCCCGCGCAAGGTCGAACCCAGCGAAGATGGGCACGACCGCCAGGCCTTGGATGGCCATCGCCAAATTCCCCCGGATGAGCGTGCTCAGACGATTGGCCTTGCCGACCATCGATAGCGTTGCGCCCTCAATCTTCTCGTAGTGCTCCAACTCCAACTGGAACGTGCGGACCAGTTCCATCGCCAGCCCGGCAGTGCCCGCGATGCCGACCATGGAGTACTCATCGGCCGGGAATACCTTCTCGATATCTCGCTGCGCGATCACATTGCCCATCGTCGCCCGCCGGTCGCCGGCCATGACCACGCCGCCGGCGAACGTGCTAGCCACGATGGTCGTGCCATGCGGCGCCAAATCGGCTAGCGCCGCCGAGTCTGTCGAACCGGGGGCTGACCCCCGCCGGCCAGGGAGCAACTCGGGCGCGTGCTCGGCCAGGAAGTCCATGAAGGATGAGTTGCCGGTGGTCATGAAGGGCGCAGGCAGACCGCGGGCGTTGTCCGACGGACCCACCTACTGACCGCCCTTCTGCACAAACGCGGCAACGAACTCCTCGGCGTTCGTCTCCAGGACATCGTCGATCTCGTCGAGGATCGCGTCGACCTCCGCATCGCGAGCAGCGGTATCGGAAGCAACCGCGGCGACGTCCTCGTCCTCAGGTGCCGTCGTGGACTCCTTGCGAACCTTCTCCTGACCGGCCATGGCCGACCTCCTTCTTAGGTAAGCACCGCCTGCAGGTGCTGTGCGGAGAGCCTAGTCGCTGGGTCCGACCGTGAGCGAGCGAACAAGGTCGGCGGCGCTTGCGGATTTCGCCAACAGCGCACCGACGTGCTCCTTCGTCCCCCGAAAGGGGTCCAGCGTGGGTACCCGCACGAGTGGCTCGCGCTCCGGGAGGTCGAAGATGACTGAGTCCCAACTGGCAGCGGCGACGCTCCCGGGGAACCGACGGATGCATTCTCCGCGGAAGTAGGCCCGGGTGTTCTCCGGCGGGTTGGCCTCCGCCCAGGCGACCTCTTCGTCGGTGGTCAGCCTCGCAAGCTTTCCGCGCGCCTCCAGCCGGTGGGCCAGCCCGCGATCATCCCGAACGTCGCTGTATTGGACGTCGACGAGTTGCAGCCGCGCGTCGGTCCACTCCAGCGAGTCACGCCTCCGGTAGCCCTCGATCAGCTGCAACTTGGCGACCCAGTCCAGTTGCTCCACGAGTTCCATCGGATCCCGCTCGAGGGCGTCCAGCGTGCTCTGCCAGCGGTGCAGGATGTCGCGGGTCTCGGGATCGGCATCGGCGCCATAGACGTCCGCGACGTACTTCGCGGCCTGATCGGCATACTCCTGCTGTAGCTGAACAGCCGTCACCGTCCGTCCGGAGCGCAGGGTGATCAGATGGGACAACGACGGATCGTGGCTCACGTGATGAAGCTCTGTCACGGGTTTCAGCGGCATCAGATCCTCGGTGAGCCAGCCGGCTTCCAGCATCGCCAGGACCAGCGAGGTCATGCCCAACTTCAGGTAGGTGGCGATTTCCGACATGTTGGCGTCGCCGACGATCACGTGCAGGCGTCGATAGAGTTCCGGGTCCGCGTGTGGCTCATCGCGGGTGTTGATTATCGGTCGCTTGAGGGTGGTCTCCAGGCCGACCTCGACCTCGAAGAAGTCGGCGCGCGAAGACAACTGGAAGCCCGGCCGTCGACCGTCCTGGCCACGACCGACTCGCCCCGCTCCGGTGATCACACAGCGGGAGACGAAGAACGGCGTGAGGTGCCGGACGACGTCGGGGAACGGTGTCCGGCGACTCATGAGGTAGTTCTCGTGGGTGCCGTAGGAGGCGCCCTTGTTGTCCGTGTTGTTCTTGTAGAGCTGGATCCGCCCCACCCCCGGGATGTTCGCCGCCAACCTGGCCGCCTGCGCCATGACTGTCTCCCCGACGCGGTCGTACAGCACTGCCTGCGACGGAAAGAGCACCTCCGGGGAGGAGTACTCGGGATGGGCATGATCGACGTAGAGCCGGGCACCGTTGGTGAGGATCACATTCGCGAGGCCGATGTCCTCGTCGGTCAGCTGACTGGCATCGGCCTCCGCCCGGGTCATGTCGAACCCACGGGCGTCGCGCAGCGGCGCCTCCTGCTGGTAGTCCCACCTCGCGCGTGCCTGACCGTTCAAGCCTCGTTCGGAGGCATAGGCGTTGACGATGTGGGTCGACAGCACCATGGCGTTGGCGTTGGGGTGGCCGGGCACGGTGATCCCGTACTCCGTCTCGATCCCCATGACACGCTTGACGCTCATGGACCCAGCCTAACCCGCTGGGGCGTGGCCACCACGGCACATAGGTTTCGCGATCGGCAGTCGGAATGAAACCGGATCGCGACGGGATCATCCCAGTGGCTCACCCGGGGTCGGGCACTGGATGGCAACCCCGATCGGTCACAGGTACTGACCGGTGTTGGCGGTTGTATCGATCGAACGCCCGGGCTCGCCACCCTGCTTCCCTCGGATCAGCGTGCGGATGAAGACGATTCGCTCGCCCTTCTTGCCGGAGATCCTCGCCCAGTCGTCGGGGTTCGTCGTGTTGGGCAGGTCCTCGTTCTCGCGGAACTCGTCGACGCATGCAGCGAGCAGATGGGCAACCCGGATTCCCTTCTGACCGCTGTCGAGGTAGTCCTTGATCGCCGAGGTCTTGGCCCGCGACACGATGTTCTCCAACATTGCGCCGGAGTTGAAGTCCTTGAAGTAGAGAACCTCCTTGTCGCCATTGGCGTAGGTGACTTCCAGGAAGCGGTTCTCCTCATCGTCGGAGTACATCCGTTCCACCGCGCGACGGATCATGGCGGTCACGGTGGCCTGCGGGTCGTTGCCGTGCTCGGCCAGATCGTCGGGATGCAACGGCAGGTCCACCGTCAAGTACTTCGAGAGGATCTCGCCGGCCGCCTGGGCATCGGGACGCTCGATCTTGATCTTCACGTCGAGTCGACCGGGACGCAGGATGGCCGGGTCGATCATGTCCTCACGGTTCGAGGCGCCGATCACGATGACGTTCTCGAGGC
>CAYMPK010000287.1:0-1219 GCA_964392145.1 uncultured Actinomycetes bacterium
ATCATAGCGGGTGAAGGCGTCGTGCATTATTCCGCGAAGACGACGACCACGCCGGTGGTCGGACCCGACCAGGCGGCGGATGTGGTGGCCGGAGCCCAGTCTGCGCCCGCGACAGTGGCGGTAGGTGTCGCGGCGCCGGTGACGATGTCGGCGCTTCCCTCGGTGGACCCGGCCGCCATCGGTGATCCGTCGCGACCCCTCCAGTGGGCGCTGGACCAGCTGCGGGCGGAGGCCGCATGGACACTGTCCACCGGCGCAGGGCAGATTGTTGCGGTAGTCGACACCGGCGTTCAAGCAGACCATCCGGACCTCGTGGGTAAGGTCCTTCCCGGTGCCGAATTCATCAGCAACCCAGGGCTCGGCTGCCCCGCCGGATCGGCAGCCGACTGCCAGGGACACGGCACCCACGTGGCGGGCATAGTTGCCGCCACAACGGGTAACGGTCGGGGGATAGCCAGCCTGGGTCGGGCGGCCAAGATCCTGCCGGTGCGCGTGATGGGCACCGACGGCTCAGGATCCACCGCCACCGTCGCGCAGGGCATCATCTGGGCCGCGGATCACGGTGCCACCGTCATCAACCTGTCGTGTGCGGCGACCTCGGACGATGCCACGATGCACGCCGCGGTCCAGTACGCCGTTGGTAAGGGCATTCCGGTTGTCGCCGCGGCTGGCAACTTGCGCGAAGACGGCAACAAGATCACCTACCCGGGTTCCTACCCAGAAGCCATGGCGGTATCGGCCACGACCAAGACCCGCGCGATCGCCGCCTACTCCAACTCAGGGGGCTACGTCGACGTCGCCGCTCCGGGAGGCTCGGCGAGCAGCGCCGCGGGGGAGAACATCCTGTCAACGGCCCGTGGCAGCGGCTACCGTGAACTCGCTGGCACGTCCATGGCAACGCCGTACGTCAGCGCCACCATGGCTCTGCTGCGTGCCATCGCGCCCACCGCGACCCCTGACCAGTTGCAGCAACTCGTGCAGCGAACGGCAACCGACCTCGGCGCCAAGGGGCGCGACAACGATTTCGGCGCCGGCCTGATCGATCCGGTAGCCGCCCTGCAGCAGATCAGCGTCCTCCCGGTGAGTTACCCGGTGTTGACGGCGACGGCATTGGCGACGACCTTCCCCGCCCGCGGCCAGGCGAGGGTCTCCTGGGCTGTGCCGAAGGCCACGGGTGGCTCCCCGGTGGTCCGGTACTGGTCTCGGCTTTCAGCACCGA
>CAYMPK010000287.1:1229-3074 GCA_964392145.1 uncultured Actinomycetes bacterium
TGCGCTTCGGTCCCTGGGTGGCGACAGCGGCGCCGAGCAGGACCTTGACCGGACTCGTCGCAGGTGCCCGCTACCGCCTGCAGGTCAAGGCTGAGAACCGAGTCGGCGCCTCCTGGCCCGTGTCTATGGGATTCCGCCAGGCAACACCGCCGGCCGCCGTGCCCCGGATGGCAGTGACCGCTGCTCCGGCTGTCGGCGCGGCAACGGTGGGATGGTTCAAGCCCACCTCGAACGGGGGCTCTCCGATCATCGGGTACTTCGTGAGAATCTCGGAGCCCGGTTCGACGACTCGCTTCCGACCGCCGGTCGCTGTGGCCCAGAACTCACACGTGTTCACGGGACTTCGCAAGGGTGCCAGGTACCGCGTGGATGTCGTGGCCTTCAACAGCCAGGGCGGCTCGAGGATGTCCTCGCTGAACATGGTCGCACCCAAGTAAATGCGGCATCGCGCCACCCGGGAACGGGACGAACGGCCGCCGTGATCGTCAGCTAGACCCGGGCTGTGATGGCTCCGACGCCGCCCCGGAGATCGGTTCCGCGGCTTGCGCCTCCGCGCTGCTCTTCGGTTTCGCGTTCTTCCCGTTCTTCTTGTTCTTCTTCGTGGCCGACTTCCGCGATTCCGGGGGCAGACTGAAGCGCAACCAGGACAGCACGAAGATCGTCAGAGCGGCCATCAGGGTCAGGACCACCCAGAGAAACACCAGGAAGTCCATCCAGACCCCGATCGGCGGCGATCCGGGCATGTTCAGACGGAGCGGGATGACGGCGAACAACAGCGCCGCGAACCAACTGGCCAGGGTCGCCTCCGTCCGCCGACGGCGTCGGCTCACAGCATTGGCCAAAACCATGGCCAGGGCGGCCAGGGCCACCATGGCCCCGAGCAACAGGACGACTATCGCCACGGTCGATCCGGAGCGGTTCACCTGCAGCGGCACCTCGGCGATCGTGCTGTAGGGGTCGATCACGGCGGTGGCGGGATCGTCGACGCTCTCCGACCGGGTGATGCTGGCGGGAACCTGCCAGCCTGGAATGTCACCCCAAACAGCCACCTCAGTCGGCAGGTACGTCCGGTCATCTGGGGCGGAATCCGATCGGGCCGCAACCTCGAGGGTGGCGCCGTAGCCATCCAGCGGGTAGTTCGCGTAGCGGCCTGTCTCGGCCGTGAGTGTCCGAGAACCTCGCAGACTGGAACTCTCCGTGCCTGCCGGGAAGGTGAGCGTCTGGGCGTCCCGGGTCCGGGCCGGACCCGATGTCCAGAAACTGATGGTCAATCTGCTCTTCAGTTTTCCCGTCGGATCCAGCAGCGCGTCCGGGACGGCGACGGCGATCGATGTCACGATGTCCCGCTCGGCAGGCTTGACCGCAGTGGGCTCCAAGTACACCGCAACGCTCGAAGTGTCGGAGACCGACGGAAACTCCGACTGCTTCGCCGATTCGCCATACATGGCGACCACCAGCGCGTATGCCAGTGCGGCCGCTGCGATGCCCACCGACCAAATCGTGGCGAGCCGGGTCATGCGTCTGCGACGCTTGGCGGCCTTCTTCTCAGCTTTCCTCTGCTGCCGTGCCACCTTGTCCGGCGGTTCGGTCGTGGGTGGCTCACCGTTGGTGGGGTGCTGATCTTTCATCGCCACGTCTCGGCCTCTGATACCCGGGTGATGACCACGGTGGTGCGATCGGTCGGTTCCTTGCCGCAGGACTCTTGGGTGGCCGGGCGGATAGGGTCAAGTCTGGCGTCGACCCACCAGGCCCGGCCATCCCGATGGCGGACCTCCATGTGCTCCGGTCCGGTGTCGGCGGTCGCAGACATGGCCAGGGCACGACCGTGGCCGTCCCTGGCCAGTA
>CAYMPK010000288.1:0-2971 GCA_964392145.1 uncultured Actinomycetes bacterium
TTGCTTGCCGCGCCAAGCAACAACGAATCGACCGAAGTTGTTGTCGTGACTTCCCAGCGGGAGGACGACGCCAGACAACACGGGGCCGCCCTTCGACACCGGTGCGCCACCGAGTCGCTGCGGCGCCGAGACGTCACGCACCGGCCGGCCGAGGGAGCGCTCGATGTCGTCCAGCTCCAGCGGGTCCGCCGACGCCTGCCGAAACGTCGTATCGTCGGCACCGCCCTCGGGTGGTGACTGACTGGGACTGAATTCCAGCCAGGCCGTGCAGGGATCCTCGCCATTCGGGTCGAGAGTCTGGACCAGGATCTTCAGTGCGGCGTTGATCCTGTCTTCGATGGGCTCCCGGGTTGCCAGGGCCAGCCCCATCTCTGCCCTCATGAGTCCCGTAAGGCCTGAAACCCGTTGCAGAATGTCGCGTTGGACGAGCTCGGTTACGTCACGTTGCAGAGCCACGAAACCCAGTAGCAGGCCGTCCTCATCGAAGTAGGGAGCAATCGTTGACTGGGCCCAATAGGTCTGCACCCCTTGCTCTTTCGAGCCTTCCAGGAGGGCGGTCGGGGCGACTCGGCGACGACTCTGCAATCGTCCACTCCAGACCTCCCTTGCATCCATCCGCTTCTGTATCTCCTCCATCGCCGCGTCGTTCCCGTCGCTCAGCAGACTCAGGGGAGACTGACCGAGGACGTCCTCGGGAGTCCACCCCGTGATGGTGGTGAAGGCGGCGTTGACGTACTCGATCTCGCGGGACGGGTTCGTCACGTAGATGGCATCGGCACTGGCGTCGACTGCCCGCGCGAATCGTCGAGACTTTCGGTCGGCCTCGACTCGCTCGCTGACGTCGTGCAGGGTCGCCCCGAATCCTTTGACGGTTGTTCCTTCCTTGATGGGGAAGAGCAGCACTGACACTGGAATATCGCCTCGCGGGGTACCGGTGAGGGTGGCCGCGTCGTCACGCACCTCGATGCCCGAGCGGAGTCGCTGAAGAATCTCCGGGGCCGTGAGGGTCGTTTCCACGGTGTTGTCGAGGACCTGGATGCGAAGTCGCGCGAGCAAATTCAGATCTTCGTCATGCGACCCGAACAGTGCGTCTGCCGCCGGATTGGTCGACAGGATCGTCCCATCCAACGATAGATCTGCGAATCCGTCGGATAGCGCCATAAGGACCGCGCGCTCGCGGTCTTGGGCCAAACCGAAGCGTCGTTCGCCCCGCTTCTCGAGCTGCCTCAGCACGATGCCGATGAGTATCACGCCGACGGATGTAACGGCGATTGCGCTCAATACCGCGATGGCGTCGGCTGACTCCGCCGCGCCGATCTTCTCGGCGACCAGGTCACCGGCTCGAAAACTCAGTGGCAGGGCAATCACCGACAGCGCGAGCCAGATAACGGTCAACCGGTTGCTGGTACTCGCCAGCCACGTCATCGGCGGCCCCGACGGTGCTGCGAGCGTCGCGGCGGCGGCTAGTGCCAGCAGGGATAAGGCGGTCGGAACTGTCATCCGGTTGTCTGAGATGGTGACGAGCAGGTCGACAGCGGAGAACAGAAACCCCAGCAGTGTGATGACAGGCAGAACGGTCGTGGCGAGTACCAACCAGCCGCGGTACGTACCGAGCCGCGGCTTGGTGGATTGCAGGAGGAGTATCCCGATGGCCATGACCAACGCGGAGACCGCAGTCTCGGGGGAGGGTCTGCCGGGGTAGGTGGTCTCGACATGGTCGACCGCAGACCCCCACAGCAACAGGTCTGCGCCGGAGCCCAACTTCAGGAGGTACTCCAAAAGGACTGCTGCCGAAAGGGCGGCCGCAACCGCTGCGATCGCCTGGCCGACGGTGCGCGCACCCTTCGATGCCGCGGAACTCGCCAGAATCGACGTCGCAAGGAGTCCCAGTAGCAGAGCCGTAACCGGGTTGATCTGGGGCCACGGCCGTTCCACGTCCGTCATGATCGGCATGGACAAGCCCCAACCGAGCCAGGCCAGCGCCCATACCGATACCACGATCCAACAGAGGGCACGACAACTCGCGGTGATCCAGCGCGCCCGGGACTCCACGACTTCCACGCTACCTGTGGCGTTGGCCCGAATCGCTGGCGCGTCGGCGTACACACCCCTCCCATTGCCAACTCAAGTCTGCGGGCCGATCGGCCGATGCCTGACGGTGAGGGTGTGCCCTGCGGGGGCCCGGGGCTGGAGGTGACGACCATGGCAGTCCGGGGCCCTGGCCGAACCCATAGGGGTCTGGTGAGCACCGCCACGGCCGGTATCGCAGCCGTGGGAATCGTCGGATTCGGAACGCCTGCTGCCGAAGCCGCACCAACCAATCCGGCCTCGTGCGGGGTCCGCTGCGTCCAACTCGCCGTCGCTCACCCTGTGCTCACGGGCACGACTGACGCTCATGCCACGATTGCCGCGGCACTACGGTCGGCCCGCCCCGGCTGGACGGTCCAGTTGCCTCCCGGGACGTTTCGGGTTTCCAGGCCGATAGAGGTCCCTGACGGCGTCAGCCTGGCTGGTTCGGGAATTGACCGGACCACCGTTCTGCTTGACCGCCGGACGTGGCAGCGTTTCTCCTTCGGATTCCTCCTATCGCCCGCACCGGGTGCGAGTCGCGGCTCGACCGTCCACGACCTGACGCTCAACGGTAATCGGGTGGCGGTGGATCGGTTGGGCGCTGCCGTTCGACCCGCCGACAACCAGGGTGGAGGGGTGAAGTTGGGCAATGGCTGGCAGGTGCGCAACGTTCGACTGTCGAACCTCAACTACTTCAAGGTGTGGGCCAAGGACGTCGCTGGCGTCACCGTCGAGAACTGCCTGTTCGAGGAGCGAGGTGGTGGCCTCTCGGGCGGCAATGACAACGTCGGCGGCGGAATGGTGCGCGGAGCGGAGATTAGGAACAACGTGTTCGGCCCGAGTGCCCGAGGGAACTCGGTCGACATCGTCCGCGGGAAGAACCTTCGCATCGAGGCGAACC
>CAYMPK010000289.1:0-2956 GCA_964392145.1 uncultured Actinomycetes bacterium
CGTCGTCTTGCCAACACCACCCTTCTGGTTCGCGACCGCGACCACCCTCGCGTGCGGGGGGCCGGTCAGATTCTGAGGAGTCACGTGGCTCGCCCCTCTCGGTTTCCTGAAATGTCTGATTTGTCAGTAATGTCCGTTTGTGGACGGTTCGAGTCGGCCTCTGGGACAAGATTGCTGTGCTCAGACCCGGGCCAACCCAAGCCCGCCGGCGAGCCGGCTTCGACGCCAGCAGGGCGGTCACCTGGCCATCCAAGGCCGGGCGGGCGGGCATCCGGGGTAGGGGATTCCGTCCGAGGTGCGTCCTTTGAGGCTTGTGGGCTCTCTGCCTCGCCGCCTAGCCCTGTCGACATGCTCGCGACTCCCGTATTAGTTCCGTCCACCAGCCAGCTGCTGGTCGGATCAGCCGTATCGTGCGACAACCACCGTGGCCAAGGGTCCGGTCGGAACCTGGGACTCACGGATGCCCTCGACATCGATGGTGACGACCTCAGCAGCGAGGACACGTCCTTCTCCGCCGATTGTTCGAATACTCTCACGAGCTGCGGACAATTCCTGTGAGGCCCGCCCACCCTTGATGGCGACGACAGAACCTGCTTCCCGGCAATGTCTGAGCGACCACTCCAGCAAAGCTGGCAGCGCGGTCACAGCCCGACTGGTGACCACATCGGCGCTCAGGGGCGCAACGTCCAGTGCCTTCCCGCGGACGACAGTCACCCTCTCGCCGACTCCTAGTTGCTCGACTGCTGCCTGCAGGAAGTCCGTGCGACGCCGCAGTGGTTCGATCAAGGTGACGTCGAGATCGGGTCGCGTCAACGCCCAGACGAGACCAGGCAGACCTGCACCGCTGCCTATGTCCACGACATTGGCTCCCTCAGGCACAAGGTTCACCTGGTGAGCAGCAACGACCGCACAGTTGGCGAGGTGCCGTTCCCACAGGCGGTCACCTTCCCGTGGTCCTATCAGGCCATGATCTATCCCTTTGGTCGCGAGAAGGTCATGGTAGGCACCCAGTTGATGCTGCCAGCGGGATGACAACTCCCGGAAGTCGGACTCCGGGATCGAGATCGCTGTCATGCCTCCGAGTCGACTCACAATTCGGGGCAATGGAAGGTTGGTTTCACGTGAAACGAAGCTGGCTCCGTGCGGCAGTGTTTCACGTGAAACCTCGGCTACTCAGCCGCGGGGGAGTGACCCTCGGCCTTAATGTCGCCCTCAGCCTGCGATTCGTCCACGTCGTTGACGACAGCCTTCTCGACACCGCCGACGGAGGGATCGTCGTCTGAGCTCTCAGGCGGCAGCACGACGACGAATCGTTGCGGGTCCTGGCCCTCCGACTCACTGATCAAGCCGGCATTGGCAACCGCGTCGTGGACCACCTTGCGCTCGAAGGCGCTCATCGGTTCCAGACGGACCGCATCGCCCGTACGTTTGGCCTTGTTGGCCGCCTCCGTGCCGAGGTCCGTCAACGTCGCACGTCGAGCGGCCCGATGACCAGCAATATCCAGCATCAGTCGGGAGCGGTCACCTGTCTCACGTGTGACCGCGAGCCGCGTCAACTCCTGCAGGGCCTCCAGCACCTCACCGTCTTCGCCGACCAAGGAGGAGAGGTCCCCACCTACGATCGCAACCATCGCGCGGCCACCCTCGACGTCCATGTCGATGTCGCCGTCAAGGTCGGCTATGTCGAGTAGTTCCTCGAGGTAGTCCGCGGCTATGTCGCCTTCTCGCTCGAGGTCAGCAGTCTTGTTACCCATGATCGATGCCATCCCATGCTCTCGTTGACGGTTCCCGTCCACCGGATGGTTCGCAGTGAACCTGGTGGGCCGGCCACTGTCGAAGTGTCCGTTTTGTACCTATATATAGAATTTCAGACAGTTCTAGGTCTTTTTGTTGCTGCCCTTCGGAGGTCCACCCGAGGGATTCCCGCCACTGGAGGAGTCCCCAGAGGAGCCGGACTTGCCGCCCGGATTGGCCGCGCCCGAGCCACGCTGAGACCTGGACTTACGCTTCGGCTGCTGCCGCACGGGTCCTGCGGGCTTCTCTGGTTCGACCACGGCCTCGACCTCGGCAACAGCAACTGCACCAGAGGCGGCCTTCTTGGCAGCCTTCTTCGCTTCCTTGGCTTTCTGGCGCTCCAGGTACGCGGCATGAGCGGGGCTGTTTGGTATCGGGTTGTTGCGGATGACCCAGAACTGCTGGCCCATCGTCCAGAGGTTGGTCGTGAGCCAGTAGATCAGCACGCCCACCGGGAACGCGAGGCCGGAGAACAGGAAGATCAGTGGGAAGACGTACATCAGGATCTTCTGCTGCTTGACCATCGGGTTGTCCGACGCCGAGTTCTTGAGGATCAGCTGCCGCTGTGTCGTGAAGGTGGTGGCCGTCATCAGGATGATCAGTACCACCGTCAGGATGTGCGTGGCCGTGGGGTTGGGCGTCTCGGCGGCGTTGTTGAATGTGCCGTACAGGGGCACACCCAGGAGTGATGCGGAGTGCGCCTGCTGGGTGAGTTCGGGGGTCAGCGCCCCCACGGGCTTCTCTTGAGCGATGCCGTACTGCAGGACCCGGAACAGGGCGAAGAAGATCGGCGCCTGCAGGATGATGGGCAGACATGAAGACAGCGGGTTCGTGCCGGTCTCCTTGTAGAGCTTCATCATCTCCTGGGACTGACGCTCCCGGTCCCCGGCATACTTCTTCTGAATCTCCTTCATCTTCGGCTGGATCAGCTGCATGTTCCGCTGCGCCTTGATCTGCTTCACGAACAGCGGGATCAGCAGGATCCGGATGACCACCACGAGACCGACGATCGACAGCGCCCAGGTGATGCCACTGGCCGCGCCGAACAAAGGAGAAAGAACCGTGTGCCAGGCGACGAGAATCCAGGAGACCGGATACTCGATCCATTCAATGATGAACACGTAGAAGCACTCCTGGTCAGGCGGCGGGCCGCAGCGGGGAT
>CAYMPK010000290.1:0-2921 GCA_964392145.1 uncultured Actinomycetes bacterium
CGAGAACGCCTCGCTACGGGGCCGCCGCGAGTTGGCCACACGCGCCGTCGATCTCCCGACCCCGGGTGTCGCGCACCGTCACAGCGATGCCGCCGGCCTCCAGCCGGCGGACGAATTCGTCTTGGACACCGGGGTCCGAGGCCGTCCATTTCGACCCCGGCGTCGGGTTCAGCGGGATGAGATTGACGTGGACCAAATGTCCTCGCAGCAGTGATGCCAGGCGGTCTGCGCGCCACGGTTGATCGTTGATGTCACGGATGAGCGCGTATTCGATGGACACCCGCCGGTGGGTCCGGTCGGCGTACTCCCAGGCGGCGTCGAGCACCTCGTCGATAGGCCAACGGTTGTTGATCGGCACCAACTCGTCTCGCAACTCATCGTCTGGGGCGTGCAGGGAGAGCGCCAGAGTGACCGGTAGCCCCTCCCCCGCCAACTGCCGGATGCGCGGGGCGAGACCCACGGTGGAGATCGTGATGCCGCGGCCGGACAGTCCCAGACCTTCCGGCGGATCGGCGATCAGCCGTCGGGTTGCGGCCACGACGGACTTGTAGTTGGCCAGTGGCTCCCCCATACCCATGAATACAACGTTGCCCACTCGGCCAGGGCCCCCTGCGACATTTCCCGAGGCAAGCAGCCCGGCACCCGCCGCGACCTGCATGACTATTTCCGCGGTGGACAGGTTCCGGGTCAGTCCCGCCTGTCCGGTGGCGCAGAAGGGGCAGTTCATTCCGCAACCCGCCTGGCTGGAGATGCACATGGTTACCCGCTTCGGATAGCGCATCAGAACACTCTCGACCAGGGCACCATCGAACAGTCGCCAGAGGCTCTTGACCGTCTCGCCGTCATCGCACGAGATCTGTCGAACCTCTGTCAATAGGTCGGGCAGAAACTCGTCTCCGAGCTCCACGCGTTGTGCGGCCGGAATGTCCGTCCACGCGAGCGGGTCGAACTCGAGTCGTTCGAATACCTGCTTGGAGATCTGGTCGGCACGGAATCTCGGCAATCCCATCGCCACGATCGCCTCTCGGCGAGCGGCGAGGTCAAGGTCGGCCAGGTGCCTCGGGGGTTTCGCCCGACGAGGCGCGTTGAACACGAGCTCTGCTGGCACGATGGGCGCCTTTCGGTGGAGGGGCTCAGGTGATGATCGCGAAGATGCTGAACAGCAGCCATGAGACGAAGGCGTTCGGCAGCAGCGAGTCCAGCCGATCCATCAGGCCACCGTGCCCCGGCAGGATGTTGCCGAGGTCCTTCACGCCCAGATCACGCTTGATCGCCGACTCCGCGAAGTCGCCCGCGGTGGCAGTCACCGACATGACTACTCCGGCTATCACGCCTTGCCACCAGGGGGCGTGCAGCAGCCACACGAACAGCCAGGCCCCCACGATGACCTGCAGCAGAACGGAACCGGCGAAGCCCTCCCACGACTTCTTCGGGCTGACGTTGGCGGCGATGGGATGCTTGCCGAACAGCACACCGGCGGCGTACCCGCCGATATCGTTGCAGATCGTGAGAGACACGAAGACCACGATCAGCTGCGGTCCGAGCGGTTGGGCGAGCATCAGCGCCACGAAGCCGAGCATGAATGGCAGGTAGGAGGCGACGAACACGGTCGCCGTCAGATCCTTCACGTAACCATCGACCCCGCGGCGGATCCGCCAGATCATGGCGCTGATGACGATCAGGCCATAGACCATCGCCAGACCGATGAGGCCGAAGTTGTAGGCCATCGGGATGACCGCGACCGCTCCGACGTATAGCGGGGTCCGGGCTACCTGGATGCCGTTGAGGGCGAGCGCCTTGGTGAGTTCCCAGATCCCGATGCAGATGGCGGCCATGGCGACGACGCCGAAGAGCCACTTGTAGGTGAACAGTGACAGCAGGGCGATGGCACCTAGCCCGACACCGACGGCGATCGCCATCGGGAGGTTGCGGCCAGCACGGGACCCGGACTTGGCTTCGACTGGCGCCCCTGAAGGGGTCGATTCCGCTGGCGCGTCTGATGGCTCGGCCATATCAGACCTCGAGGAGCTCGGCTTCCTTGTGCTTGAGCATCTCGTCGACATGCGCGACATGGGTCGCCGTGATGTCCTCCAGATGCTTCTCCGCCCGGCGGACGTCGTCCTCGCCGGCCTCGCCGTTCTTCGCCAGCGCCTCCAGCTCCTCTTTGGCGCTGCGGCGGATGCTACGGATGGAGACCTTCGTGTCCTCGGCTTTGCCGCGCGCCATCTTGATGTACTCGCGACGACGATCCTCGGTGAGGGCGGGCAGTACGACGCGGATGATTGCACCGTCGTCGGTGGGGTTGACTCCGAGATCGGAGTCGCGGATCGCCTTCTCGATCGCCGTCATCGATCCCCGGTCGTACGGGGTGACGATGATCATCCGCGCCTCCGGCACCTGAAAGGAGGCCAACTGGTTCAGCGGCGTCGGGGCGCCGTAGTAGTCGACCAGGAGCTTGTTGAACATCGACGGACTAGCACGGCCGGTGCGGATGGTCGCGAAATCCTCCCGGGCGACCGAGAGGGCCTTGTCCATCTTCTCCTCGGCCTCGAGCAGGGTGTCATCGATCATGCGTCATCTCCTTCGGCTCGGTTCGCACCGTCAACGCGTGCTGCATCTACGATCCCACGGCTGTGCTGACCAGGGTGCCGATCCGCTCACCTGCTGCGGCTCTGGCGATATTGCCCTCGACGAGCAGATTGAACACCACGATCGGCAGGTCGTTGTCCTGGCACAGACTGATCGCCGTCGCGTCGGCCACTTTGAGTTCCTGCTGAAGGACCTCTGCGGGTCGCAGGTCCACCAGCCGCCGGGCAGCCGGATTGGGCCGGGGATCGTCGTCGTAGACACCCGCGACCCCTTTGGCCATCAGCACGCCCGGCGCACCCCCCTCCAGCGCCCGGTGCGCCGCGCAGGTGTCG
>CAYMPK010000291.1:0-2870 GCA_964392145.1 uncultured Actinomycetes bacterium
GAGCACGACGGTCTGTCCGGCGGCCACGTCGCGCAGCGGCGACTCAAGGTCCACGACCAGGGTCCCGGCGCGAACGCTGGCACTCGCCGGGACCGGGGCCCCGTGCGCACGAACCTGGGCAAATAGTCCGTCCCGTCGCCCCTGCCAGGGCCGAGACAGCCACATCACCTGCTCGGTGACGATCCGGTCGACCTGCAACAAGACGGGCGGCCCAACCGCCACGGTGGAGGTGGCCGGGTCGATCTCCACCACGTAGCGCGGCTTCCCGTCCTGCGCCGGCCGACCCAACCCGAGGCCTCGACGTTGGCCGATCGTGAACCCGTGAGTACCCAGATGTGCGCCTACGGTCTCCCCCGTGGCGGCGTCCACGATGTCGCCGGGGGCGTCACCTAGCCGCTCTCGCAACCAACCGGAGGTATCGCCGTCGGGGATGAAGCAGATGTCGTAGCTGTCGGGTTTTCGGGCGACCAGCAGGCCACGCCGCTCCGCCTCCGCCCGCACCTCACTCTTGCGGGACGTCCCCAGTGGGAACACGGCGTGCCGAAGTCGTTCCTGGGGCAGCACGGCCAGAACGTAGGACTGGTCCTTCTCCTCGTCCATCCCCCTGCGCAGCAGCGTGTCACCCGCCGCGGACACGTCCAGCCGGGCGTAATGACCGGTGCACACCGCATCGAACCCCAGCGCAAGGGCCCGATCCAGGACGGCGGCGAACTTGATCCGCTCATTGCAGCGAACACACGGATTCGGGGTGCGTCCCGCCCGGTACTCGGCCACGAAATCATCGATCACCTGCTCCCGGAAAGTATCGGCCAAGTCCCAGACGTAGAACGGGATGCCGAGCAGATCGGCCGCGCGTCGGGCGTCCCGGGCATCCGAGAGGGTGCAGCATCCGCGCGAGCCCTCCCGATTGACCGCCGGATCGGAGGACAACGCGAAGTGCACCCCGGTGACGTCGTGGCCCGCATCAACCGCCCTGGCAGCGGCGACGGCCGAATCGACCCCGCCGGACATCGCGGCGAGCACCCTCATCGTCCCGACTCCGCATCGATGACGCTGCGCGGAGGTGTCGCGCGCCGGGAACGGGCGACCGCCGAGGGCAGTGCAGCCAGCGCCGCCGACACATCGGCCGCCGTACTGCTCCAGCCGAAGGAGAAACGCAGCGCGGACCGTGCCGATTCCGTGGATCTACCCATCGCCAGCAGGACATGACTCGGGCGGGGAATGCCGGCGGTACAGGCGCTGCCCGTGGACACCTCCACACCCACGGCGTCGAGCAGCATCAGCAACGCGTCGCCCTCGCAGCCGGGGAATCCGATGTTGGCGATGCCTGGGAGGGCATTGTGCAGCGGCGTGTTGACCTGGGCGTCGGGGAATTCCGCCAGGATGCCCGTAACCAGGAGATCCCGGAGTCGGGCAACCCCGGAACCGTCGGCGGCCGTCGGCAGGGCATCCGCCCGAGCGGCCTGCAGCGCAGCTGACATCGCGACGGCACCGGCCACGTTCAGGGTGCCGGAATGGATGCCGCGCTCCTGCCCGCCGCCGTGGATGACCGGCAGGCAGGGGATGGCGGTGGGCAGCACCAGTGCGCCGATCCCCACCGGTCCTCCGAATTTGTGGGCCGAGATCGACATCGCGGCCCCCGGGATCGTCGCTACCGAGTTTGGCCCAACAGCCTGGACGGCGTCGGTGTGGAGTGGCAGCCCTGCAGCGGCGGCGACACGTGCGACCGCCGCAAGCGGCTGAACTGCGCCGGTCTCGTTGTTCGCTGCCATCACGGAGATGAGGGCGATCTCGTCACCACGCGCTTCGACCAGCTGCTGCAGGGCATCGACGGAGACGAAGCCGTCCGCGGACACCGGCAGTCCCGCCACTTCGGCGTCCTCGCGGCGCAACGCCTCGGCCGCATCGAGGACGGCATGGTGCTCGATCGCGGACACCACGACCAGCCGTCTCCGCGAATCCTCCGCCCGACGGGCCCGGAAGATCCCGGTCAGGGCGACGTTGTCGGCCTCTGTGCCACCGGAGGTGAAGATGACATCACCGGGCTCCACCCCGATCTGGCCTGCCAGGCTCTCGCGTGCCTCCTCAAGTCGACGCCGTGCCGCCCGACCGCTGGCGTGCAGGCTGGAGGGGTTGCCCAGGTCGGCGGCCACCATGGCGGCTGCCGCTTCCGGGCGTATCGGCGTCGTGGCCGCGTGATCCAAGTAGGCCACGGCGAAAGTGTAGTTCGTGCTCCGGCGGCCCCCTGACTCCGTAGGGGGTCCCATATGGTGCAGGGCCGAACCGCATTGCGGTTCGGCCCTGCCGTCTGGAGCTCCGCGGGAGCGGAGCGGAAACTCAGCCCTTGCGCTTCTGAATCTCCTCGGTGAGCTGGGGTACGACGGTGAAGAGATCGCCCACGACGCCGAAATCGGCCAGCTCGAAGATCGGCGCCTCCGGATCCTTGTTGACCACCACGATGGTCTTCGAAGTCTGCATGCCGGCGCGGTGCTGGATGGCACCGGAGATGCCGTTGGCGATGTAGAGCTGCGGTGAGACCGTCTTTCCGGTCTGACCCACCTGGAACTGATGTGGATACCAGCCGGCGTCGGTCGCGGCACGGGAGGCGCCGACGGCGGCCCCGAGGGTGTCGGCGAGTGCCTCGATGACCGCGAAGGACTCTGCACTGCCAACACCACGTCCGCCAGAAACGACGATCGCGGCCTCCGCCAGGTCGGGACGGGCATCCTTGGCCTGCTCCACCCGATTGGTGACCTTCGCCGCGGTGTCGGCGGGTGACAGCTCCACCGAAACGGCAACCTGCTCGCCGGCGGCGGGCGCTGCCTCTGCCGGAGAACTGTTGGGCCGGACGGTGATGATGGGGGTCCCCT
>CAYMPK010000292.1:0-499 GCA_964392145.1 uncultured Actinomycetes bacterium
GTCCGAGATTCACCCCGAAATCGCTGCCCGTGGTTCGCACGTGGCAATGGCCAAGATCAAGCGGGCCGCCCGTCTTTCACGTAAGGCTGTGGGCAACTACGTCGAAGGCCGAAGGATGCGGATCTAGCGGTTCCCGCAGTTAGGGCCGCTCCTTCGTACGCCAGACGCACATCCCAACCTCGCTGCCACCTTCGAGCAACATGATGTGCGAGTCTCGTCCCATGAGTGATGAGGTCCGCACCGTCGTGCTGGTTCCCTATTTCAACAGCATGCCGGGGCTCGTGGCTTCGCTGGCATCGTTTGGCCGTTCGGAGATCTGCGATGTTCTGGTGGTCGATGACGGTAGCGAGAGCACGCCCGTTGACCAGGAGGCCGCCAAAGCGGCCTTTTCGGCGCGTGGCAGCGTCCAGGTCCTAGCTCTTCCAAGGAACGGTGGGATTGAAGGCGCCCTCAACGCCGGGCTCGACCCGATGCACCTCACCGAGCTGCGCAACGGGGG
>CAYMPK010000292.1:509-2865 GCA_964392145.1 uncultured Actinomycetes bacterium
ATTGGATAGTTGGGCGCGACTACGAGTTTGTCGCAAGGCTCGACTGCGGCGACAAGAATATTCCCGATCGGATAGCGAGACAGGAGGCATTCCTGGACGCACACCCGGATGTGATATTGGTCGGGGGAGCAGCTGAATTCGTGGACCCGTCGACTGGTCAGGGCTTCGAACTGCGCCACCCGACTGATCACGATGGAATCGTGGCGGCGATGCGCCGCAATTCAGCCTTCGTGCACCCTGCGGTTATGTTTCGAACAAGCGCACTGACGCTGGTAGGACGCTACCCAACGGACACGCCTGCCGCGGAGGACTTCGCATTCTTCTGGCGGTTCATTCACGCAGGCAGGGTAGCTAACCTTCCTGAAGTTCTCATCATCTACGAGCTCAATCCGTCCGGCATCTCACTCAGTGGTCGACGGCAACAGCTTGACTCTCGACTCCTGGTTCAACGTGCAAACGACGATGGTTCGTGGCAGGCCAAGATGGGCAGGATACGCACCATGACTCTCCGTCGGCTGCCGTACGGGCTTGTTTATAGGGCTAAGCGGGCCATCTTCCCTGAGGGCCACTAGCGGCAACGGCAGGCAAATGCGAACTACCCTGCGTTGTCAATTGACCCAGAGTGTCACTTGGTCACGAAAGCGACGGTGGCGGGACTGCCAGTGCCTGAACTTCCGGTGCCAGAGACGCTCACCTTGTAGGTTGCTCCGCGGCGAACGGGGATCTTGACGGTCGTTGCCTTGGCCGGGACGCGGATGGCCTTAACTGAAGCACTTCCGACGGTGCGGATCTGGATCAGGTAAGTGAGTGCGCGGCTCGGTGAGGCTGAATTCGGGGTCCACTTGATGACGGCGTTGGTACCGCTCACCGTGGCTCTCACCGGCTTCGGAGCTGCAGGTTTCGTCGCCGCAGGGACGGTGACTGAGGCGCTCGCGTACTGAACTCCGCCGGTGCTGAGGAAGGAAGCGACCTTAGCTAGTGCCTGTGTCGTTGACCCATTGGGGAAGATGAGCCCGTAGCCGGAGGTCGCCGGATCTGTGCCGTCGGTGCGATCCTGGTACCAGAACACCTTGGTCACTTGTGGGTACGTACTGCGGACGAGGTTGATTGTCCTCGTGAGGTAGTCGGCCTGCTGGGCTGCGGTGACCCCGCGGGCTTCGTTGGTGGAGCCGGGCAGTGTCGGGTGCACGCTCCAGCCGAACTCGGTGAACCAGACCTTTTTGGACCCTTCGCCATACTTGGCCATCACCCTGATGAGGGCGGGCAGGTGGTTCATGCGGTACTTGGTGCCGTTGTCGGGCAGGTCGGGTGCCTCATCGGCGACTGCCATGTAGGGGTGAACCCCCATCACGTCATAGTAGCCGGTGGCACCCGCAGCGAGGGCTTTGTCGATCCACACGTCATCGACGCACGAGGTGCCGCTGAAGACCACGGTGCTGGTGGGGTCTCCGGCCTTGAACCCGGCGTATGCCGCCCGCAGCATGTTGGCGTAGACCACAGGGCTGGCACCCCGCATGAAGTTGGTGTCGTTGGGCTCGTTCCACACTTCCCAGCCGTCGACGACACCCTTGTAGCGGGTGGCCAGGCGGGCACTGATCGACTGCAGCGCTGCCAGTCCTGCGGCGCTGGTGGGGGCGACCCGCTCATCGGCGGAACCGTTAGCCCAGGGGGGCGCTAGCCACAGTGTGACGAGGGGGCGCAGGCCGCGGCTGGCGGCCATGTTCACCACGTTGTCGACTTGGCCCAGGCCCCAGGTGGAGTAGACCCCTGACGCCGTCGGCTCCAGCATGCTCCAGGAGACATCGATGCGAACGGTGGAGGCACCGGATGCCTTCAACTTGTCCAGCACCATGGCGCGCGAGGCGTCGGTGTAGCTGCTCCAGGTGCCGTGGAACTGCACCCCAAAGGCAGGAGTCGATGTGGCCGCCGCGGCAGGACGCGAACCCACCCCCACGGCAACCAGCATGGCACTTAGTACGGCCATCACGACCACTACCGTGGTCCTCACGGGATGTGCAGCCTGAATCTTCGTCATGATATTCACCTCGAAGATGGGATCGGCTCCCATCGGCGGCGGCTTTAGTCGAAGACCTAAATGCATCCTGAGTTATCAGGCCAAGTGCCCCGCGATATATAGGGGTGACCCGGCGGTCGCGCAACCTCTACTGTGTGCTCATGACTGATCAACCAGCCGGGGCAACCGTGGAGACAGGCGAGTCGGAAAGCAGGCGCAAGGGTCGGGGGACCCTGCTTGCGATGATCGTCCCGGCTGTCTTGGCCATTCTGGTTTTCCTTGGCGGTTCCGCATGGGTCGCAGGTCAACCCTCCGTCTACACGGCTAAAGCAACCATCATTT
>CAYMPK010000293.1:0-2858 GCA_964392145.1 uncultured Actinomycetes bacterium
CGATCCTGCACGAGATGGCCCACATGTGGTTCGGCGACCTCGTGACCATGACCTGGTGGGACGACCTGTGGCTCAACGAGTCCTTCGCCGAGTGGGCGGCGCACCACTCCTGCTCCGTCGCTACCCGTTTCACCACCGCCTGGGCGAACTTCTCCAGCCAGCGCAAGGCGTGGGCGTACCGGCAGGACCAGCTGCCGTCCACGCACCCCATCGCTGCGGACATGCACGATCTGAACACCGTCTACACCAACTTCGACGGCATCACCTACGCCAAGGGCGCCTCTGCGCTCCGACAACTCGTCGCTTGGGTGGGTGAGGACAACTTCCTCTCCGGGTTGCGCAACTACTTCGCCGAACACGCATACGGGAACACCACCCTCACCGACCTGTTGGCGGCCCTGTCGCACGCCTCGGGCCGCGAGCTCGACGGTTGGGCGGCGGCCTGGTTGCAGACCTCCGGTGTCAACCTCATCCGGACCGAGGTGGAGGTGGACGATGACGGACGCTACACCTCCTTCCGACTGATCCAGGAACCGCCGGCCTCGCCGACCGGGGTCGCCGCCACGCTGCGCCCGCACCGCCTCCGGTTGGGGCTCTATGACCTCATCGGGGGTCGCCTGAAGCGCCGCAACTCCATCGAGTTGGACCTCGACGGTCCAGGCGTGTCGGTCGACGGTCTGATCGGCATCGACCAACCCGATCTGATGCTCATCAACGACGACGATCTCACCTTCGCGAAGATCAGGTTGGATCCCCGATCCCTGGCCACCGCAGTGGACAGCATCGGCACCTTGGACGACCCCCTGGCTCGGGCATTGCTGTGGGGAGCCGCGTGGGATATGACCCGCGATGCGGAGATGGCGTGCGGCGCATTCGTCGAAATCGTGGCGTCGGGTATCGCCGAGGAATCGGATGTGGGGGTCGTCGGTCAGGTCCTGCGTCAGGTCCAGACCGCCGTCCACCTGTTCGCCGACCCGCACAACCGAGGCGTCTACGGGCGTCAGCTGTCGGCGGCCCTGCGGGAAGCGATGGACGCGGCCGGGCCAGGCAGTGACCACCAACTGGCCTTCCTACGTGGCTTCATCGCATTCGCAGATGGCGTCGAGGATGTTGAGGTGTTGCGCGCCATCCTCACGGGGCAGTGGGTTCCGCCTGGCCTCTCCGTGGACACCGATGTCCGGTGGTCGATCGTGTCGCGTCTGGCCGCGTTGGGCGTCGCGGGCCAAGCTGAGATCGCTGAACAGAGGAAGATGGACGATACGGCCGCCGGCCATCGACGAGCCGCCGCCGCGGTCGCGGCCATCCCCGATCGCGGACTGAAGCAGGCAGCGTGGGACAGCGTTCTGACCGATGACACGCTTCCCAACGCCATGTTGGAGGCGATCATCGGCGGCATCATGCAACCCGACCAGGCGGACCTCGTCTCGCCGTTCATCGACCGCTACTTCGAGGCTGTCCCGAGGATCGCCACGGAGCGCACCCCGGAGATAGGTCAGCAGATCATCCGAGGACTCTTCCCCGCGACCGTCGTCGATGTCGAGGTGGTGGCGCGCACGGATCGATTCCTGGCGGCGAATCCGGATCTGAACAGTGGCGCCCGGCGCATCCTGGCCGAGGGCCGCGACGGGTTGGTGCGCGCACTTCGATGCCGGACCCGGGATGCCGAGGACTGACGCCGCCCGCACGCCATCGAGACTGACGTGAACGGCGACGTCCCGGCCACCTCAGAACGAAGCTGCCCGCGGACGTCAGGCCGGTTCGTCGGTGAACAGCGCGCGCGGATGCTGGGCCTGCTCCCCCAACACCACGATGCCGTCATGCAGTCCTCCCGGGATGTCCCCGAGTGAGAACCGCGACGACATCGTGAGCACCGCCAGGCGACACCTGGTGTCGTCCAGCCAACGTTGGGCATCAGGTCCGGTGACGATGTCGACGGTGGAGGCGCTCGGATCGACGGCGACGAGGACCGAATCCACCGGGCTTGGCATCGCCTGCAGCAACTGCTCGGCAGTCTGCCGGCCGGCGGGCAACGCACCGACGAATGCGCCGAACTTCAGTCCACTGGCCTGCTCGGCGATGTCGATGGCGCGCTCGATATCCGCCATCTGCCGAGGGGTGAACGGATCACCACCTGCCACGGGCACCTCCCAGGATCAGAGGCGTCGACGGCTGACCGTCCGACACCGGTTGGACTTCTTCGACCAGTGACTCCTCAGCGATACTGGAACCGTCGGCATCTCCTGCGGCGGCCGACACCGACAACTCCTGCGGAGACGTGCCCTGAATGATCTTGTCGACTGCGACCGGGTCACCGTCCCCGAACCACATCGGCGAATTGTTCCAGGTTTGACCGGGCCGCCATCTTCCGGCGCGGCTCCATTTGGGACCCAGCACGATCAGCGTGATGAGTACAGCGAGGGCGATGGGCACACCGATGATCAGCACCAGTAGCAGCAGGATCCCCGGTGACTGCTGCGCGGTCTCTGCGGCCAAGTAGATACTCACGTGCCTACCGTAGCGACGTTGCGGTCCGAGTGCCGCGCGTTGGGCGGCGCTGCAGGGCTC
Source organism: uncultured Actinomycetes bacterium (assembly GCA_964392145.1). Classification (GTDB taxonomy): domain Bacteria; phylum Actinomycetota; class Actinomycetes; order S36-B12; family UBA10799; genus JACJWR01. The sequence goes on from CAYMPK010000293.1 coordinate 2,566, forward strand.
ATCCACCCACAGCAGCGACAAGTCGTCGCAACAGGTCCGAGGCGATTACACCCTCCAACCCCACGGAGTGCCCCTCGGCATCACTGAGCGGCAGCCGCCAGTTGGGGTACTCCTGGTCGGTCCCAGGCTGGTTCTGCGACTGCATATCCTCCACCGCATCGGGCACCGCGATTGCGACGAGTCGGCAGGGAGAAAGTGCAGCCAGCCGGTGCAGGGCGACAACGACCTCCCGCGAGCCGGCATTCGGGCGCAGCAGCCCGCGCGTCGTCAGATGCTCCCGCCACAGCTCGACC
>CAYMPK010000294.1:0-2854 GCA_964392145.1 uncultured Actinomycetes bacterium
CCACCTCGCGCAGGCGCTGGTTGTAGGCCTCGAAGCCGCGCAGCGCGCCGTCCACGCCGAGGTACGGCATGTAGTACGCAGTGGTGACCATGGCCTCTGCCTGGGCCTCGGGCGACAGCGAGCGGCGGATACGCGGCGCGAAGGTGATGAGCACGGGCAGCGCGCCGGTGGCCTTCACCTCGGCCACCAGCTGGCGCACCGTGTTGAGCGAACCGCTCAGTTCGAACACACCGTCCTCGTGACTTCGTCGGGGGTGGAGATCCTCACATTGCCGAGCAGCGAGCAGGGAGATTGACATGACGAGTCAGCCGGATACCCACACCGTGTGGCCACCGGACGTAACGACGTTGGCCATCGACGTCGGCGGTACCGGACTCAAAGCATCCGTGCTCGATGCGCAAGGAACGATGACGACGGACCGGGTCCGCATCATCACTCCGTACCCGTGTCCGCCGGAGGTCTTGGTGGACAAGCTGCTGGAGCTCAGCAAGGACCTGCCTGAGTACAACCGGGTCTCGGTAGGTTTCCCCGGCCTGGTTCGGCATGGCCGGGTGTACAACATCCCCGCCTTCTCCCGCCTCGAGTACGGCGGACCCCCCAACGACGACCTGGCTGACCAATGGCACGGGTACGACCTGGCCCACGCCCTCGCGGAGGCGTTCGACGTACCGGTGAAGGTTGCCAACGACGCCGACGTGCAGGGATGCGCCGTGGTGAAGGGCGACGGCTTCGAATTCGTGATGACGCTGGGGACCGGGTGCGGAACGGCGGTCTTCAGCAACGGCCGACTGCTCCCGCACATGGAGCTGTCTCACGCACCGTTCCGGCAGGGCGATGATTTCGACGCGCAGATCGGCAACGCAGCACGCAAGGAATTGGGCAACAAGCGCTGGCGGAAGCGTGTCCTCAAGGCCATCAAGGCGTTCGACAACTTCCTCTTCTTCGACCACATCTACGTCGGCGGTGGCAACGCCAAACACATGCCGGCCGCGAGCCTCGGACCCAAGGCGACCATCGTCCCCAACACCGCAGGCATTTTGGGCGGTATCCGCATCTGGGACATGGACTACGAGAACTAGACTGTCACCGTGACCAGGTGGCTGACGAAAGACGAGCAACTGGCGTGGCGACGTTGGCTCGCCATGCAGCGGCTGATGCATGAGGTACTCGACCGGGAACTCCGCGAGGAGACCGGGGTGTCCATGGCGGACTACGAGATTCTGGTCCACCTCTCGGAGTCCCCTGATCGACGGGTGCGGATGGCCGATCTGGCACACGCGACACTTGCCTCCCGCAGCCGTCTCTCACACCAGATTGACCGGATGGAACGAGCCGGCTGGGTCACCAGGGAGCGCTGCCGGGAGGACCTCCGGGGCCAGTGGGCGATCATGACCGAGGACGGCTGGTCGCTGATCCAGCGAGCAGCGCCGATCCACGTCGAGGGCGTTCGCCGCCACATGGTCGACCCGCTGGGCGAGCGTTTCGTCGGATTCGGGGAACTGTGCAACGAGGTCGTGGCGCCGCTGATGGCCGCTCTGCCCGGAGTCAGCCCACCGCTGCTGCGCGAGGACGCGGCACCGGCAGCTAGTTGATGGCCCGTCGGGACGGCCATCCGGAAGCCAGCGCACCACTGACGGTCGCCTCGGCCCTGACGCCGGTACGCCGCATCGGCTCGTTCGTTCTCGGCTGCCCACCGTGGCTGCTGGGGGTGATCGCGCTCGCGCTGGCACTACTGCGCAACGGGATCCATTTCGACATCGGGTCCGCTGATTTCGCAGCAGGCGCCCGGGAACTGCCGAAGCCGCTGAACTGGTTCTCCTCCTCGTGGGGACCACTGGTGGTCGGGCGCCTTACCGGAATCGACGCCTCCACGTGGGCTTGGAACGCCGGCTACCTGGTGGCGACCCTGGCAGCGCTGACCCTCGCGGTCGTCATCATCCTGCGCCGACCGACGCCTCGTCGACGGATCGCGGTGTTGCTGCTCGCGTGCAGCCCGCTGCCGGCGGTGCTGCTGTACGGCATCGGCCGATACGACCTGTTCCTCATCACGGGCGCTGCCCTGATCGCCCTGTCTCACCGTTGGTGGCTCGTCCTGCTCGGTTCACTGATCGCCAGCAGCGGCAACCCGGAGCAGTCCATCGTGGCGGCGATCTGTCTGTTCCTGGTCGCCATGGCGCCCCGATTCCGCGCGAAGCGCCGACATGCACTGGTCTTCCTGGGCGTGGCCCTGGTGAACTGGATGGCGGTCTCGTTGTGGTTCGACCACTTCGACGTGGCAGGGTCCCGAGCGTTGTTCTACCCGGTGTGGGCGTTCAAATCGGTGACGGGGTTCCTCTACGCCTTCCCGGTCAGTCTGTACACCTGGTACGGGGCCATGTGGCTGATCGTGCTCTTCGTCATCGGCTCACTCACCGGTCGCTCCAGATGGTGGGTGGTGGCCGGGCTGCTCGTTGTCCCGGGACTCTTCACCATCACCACCTTGGACGGGACCAGGGTGTTCGTGTGCGTTGTGGCGGCGGCCTCGCTGTTCGTGGTTCACGAGCAGCTGCACGATGTGGAGCACGGGGAGATCGAGCGGTTGCTGCCGGATCCGGTCAGGTCGGGGCCCGACCCGCGCAATCAGGCCGCGGTGGCCGGACTGGTGGCGTGCGCTCTGGTGTTCCTGCCGAGCCTCTACTACTACGGCTTCAACGGAGATATCGCGTCTCCCTGGGAGTTCCTGCACGGCCCCCTCGACCCGCTCATCAAGACCTGGGAACAAGCCGTCCAGCCGTGGGTCGACAAATTCAGCAACAGTGTCGGATGACGCTCGCCCACGGTGTTCCGCCGACCCTGGATTGTCCGGGCAAGGTGG
>CAYMPK010000295.1:0-2848 GCA_964392145.1 uncultured Actinomycetes bacterium
AAAGGGCACTAGCACCTCAAGCTAGCGCGTCTGCCTATTCCGCCACCCGGACATGAGCCGGAACGGCTCTGGGTGCGACAAGACTAGCAAGGCGTGACCCGAGCGCCCCAGCAGCGTCCCGGTCCGCATCACGAGCCTCCAGCGGCGCTCTGGCTGTTCCATCAGCGTGAACGGTGGCCTCCTTGCCTTCGGGTGCGCGGGATCAGCGCTAGGCTCGAATCGGATGGGTGCTCGCGGTCCGCGTGGGCAGGCAATCCGGAGAGCGGTGCATCATGATTGATACGTCACGGATCGGCTTTGGTTCCCTGGTTGTCGCCGGCGTCGCGGTCTTCGCTTTGGCCGCCTGTGGCGGCGGGAGTTCGAGTAGCAAGTCGGCGAGTCCCTCCTCCAGCCCGCCGAGTCCTACCGCCTCCAAGTCCGCCTCACCCTCCCCGACGACGCCGAAGCCGACACCAACCGTGCCCGCACCGCAAGTCCAGACCCTCAGCGTTGAGCACGACATCCACTGTGGTGGCGCCACCGTGCCGGCGACGGTCATATGGACCTCAACCGGTGCCCAGAACGCCACGGTCACCGTCAACGACGCGGTCGTGGATCAGGGCCTTCCGCCGAGCGGCACTGACGACATTTCCCTGACCTGTGCCGATGCGACGTACAGCGTGGGAGTGGCCGTATTCAACTCGGCCGGCACCCAGGCCTCCGCTGTTCAGAAGGTCCGCACTATCAAGGATCCGACCCCGACGCCTATGCCCGACATCGTGGCATTCGACGTGCAGCCGGGGCAGTGCCTCAATGGCCCGCAGATCGTCACGGCGAACTACCAGACAGTGGGCACCACCAAGATCACGTTTGAGGTGGACGGCGTCGACGTTGGCGCTCCACCGGATGCACCGACATCGGGAAGTACAACGGTGCCAAGCGTCCCTTGCGACAACGCCACCCATCAGATCACCTTGGTTGCCAGCAACAACGAGGGAAACAGCGCCCAGAAGTCCCAGACGATCGGCCTTCTGCAGGGGGATGTCACCACTCCCACTGATGCGCCACTGACAGTCCCCGAGGAAACCCAGCAGTAGCTCTCGGACGAGCGCTCCGTCGCTCGGTCGCTCGGCGGGTGCATCCATGTGCCTTCTTTCGGCGTGCCTGGCGATCCGCATGACAGAAGACGACGTGCCGCACGTGTTCCGTACCGCCTTCGGACCGCCGGGCTAGTGCTCCGGCAAATCGACTTGTCCTCCGGCGGATCGACAAGTCCAAGCCCGGTCGGTCTGAATCAGCGCCCCTTCTGTTTGCGCAGGGACTGTGCCGCATCGTGCGCAGCGACGAAGTCGGCCACCGAGACATCATCGAGGGTCGCCTTGATGAGGTCCAGGTCGATGTCCTCCACCGAGGTGAACCGGATGCAACTCTTGCCCATGTTGGGCTTCTTCGCGCCGCGCCACTTCGCTCGGAAAGCCGCATCACCCTCGGACCCGTAGATGCTCATCAGGTACAGCGAGACGTAGTTCTTCTGCGAGGCGAGAGCCGCATACATCAGAGGCTTGCCGTTGTAGGTCTTCGGGACAGTCGCGAGGGGCACAACCCAGGTGATCATCCCGTAGCCCATCTCCTCCTCCAGCCCTTCGGGGAGGTGGGGCCGTATCTCCGCAAGCACCTGCTCCAGGACGACCTTTCGGTCGTCGGGCAATTCCGCGAGGTACTCAGCCACGCTCGATGCTTCGCTCTGCACCCGGCCAACCATAGTGCCACTGGTGCAAGATGTCCCTCATGGCAGAAGAGCCCGAATCGGTGGCGATGGTGCAAGCCGAAGCCGCGGCCGACGCCGACGTCGTTGACATCACGCAGGCCCTGCTGCGCATCGATACCTCGAACTACGGCGACAGCAGCGGACCGGGCGAGCGTGCTGCTGCCGAGTTCGCCGCTGACAAGCTCAGGGAAGTCGGAATCGATGCCACGGTCTTCACCACGACCTCCGACCGTCGAGCTGGAGTAAGCGCCTTCCTCCCCGGCAGCGACAGGGACGAGCCCCCGCTGCTTCTCACTGGCCATCTGGATGTGGTGCCGGCAGACGACTCGGAATGGTCGATCCCTCCCTTCGCGGGAGAGATCGACGAGAACGGAGTGTTGTGGGGCCGCGGAGCCGTCGACATGAAGGACATGGTCGGCATGATGCTCGCGCTGGTGAGGAGTTGGGCCAGACGGGGATACCAGCCTCGCCGGTCCATCGCGCTCCTACTCACCCCAGATGAGGAGGCCGGCGGCCAACACGGCGCCCACTGGATCGTCCGACATCGCCCGGATCTGCTGGCTGGCGCGACCGAAGCGGTCGGTGAAGTTGGTGGCTTCTCGGTCACCCTCCCCAATGGACGACGGATCTACCCAATCCAAACCGGGGAGAAGGGGCTTGCTTGGTTCACAGCGACCCTCGCCGGCACGGCGGGACACGGCTCCCTCATCAGTCCCGACAATCCGGTCGCACGTTTGGCACTGGGGCTTGCCTCGCTGCTCCGTGACCCCTACCCGGTCCACTTGACCGAGTCCATGCGCACGTTCGTCGACATCGTTTCAGACCTTGTGGGCGAGGAACTGGCTCTGGACGACCAGGTCCGCCTCACCGAGCAAGTTGGGGGACTCGCCCGTGTGGTCGGTGCCGCTACCCGCACGACCGCGAACCCAACAATGCTGACCGCAGGCGTCAAGCACAACATGGTTCCGGGGAGGGCGTCCGTGGGTATGGACTTGCGATATCTCCCGGGCGGCGAAGAAGCGGCCCTGGAACGAATCCGACGCCACCTGCCGGACGGTACGGAACTGGACTTCGTCAATCGTGACATTGCACTGGAGACCG
>CAYMPK010000296.1:0-1286 GCA_964392145.1 uncultured Actinomycetes bacterium
TTACCGGCGGGCGCTACGAGGAGCACGACTTCTACGCGGTCGGCTCCGGTAGTCCGGTCGCCCGCGGATCGCTGAAGAAGCTCTACCGCCCGGACTCGAGCGAGCAGTCGGCTGCGAAGGTATGCGTCGAGGCGCTGTTCGACGCCGCGGATGACGACTCTGCGACCGGTGGGCCCGACATGTACCGAAGCATCTTCCCGTTGATCGCCATTGCAACCGCCGACGGGGTGCGCATGCTCTCCGACGAGGAGGCCGGGGAACTGACCGGGGCTGTGGTGGCCGCGCGTCACCTCAGCCCGGACGGCCCCAAGGCCGAACTTCCTGCGTCGGGCGGTGAGAACTGATGTCGATGCCGTTCTACGTCTCCCCGGAGCAAATCACCAAGGACAAGGCCGATTTCGCGCGGAAGGGAATCGCCCGGGGCAGGTCCGTCGTCGTGATGACGTACGACGACGGGATCCTGCTGGTGGCGGAGAACCCGTCGCGGGCCCTGCACAAGATCAGCGAGATCTACGATCGCATCGGTTTCGCCGCAGTCGGCAAGTACAACGAATTCGAGCGACTTCGGGTCGCCGGTGTCCGTTTCGCCGACCTGACCGGTTTCTCCTACGACCGCTCAGATGTGACCAGCCGGGGATTGGCCAATGCCTACGCCCAGACATTGGGTTCGGTCTTCACCGAGGCGCCGAAGCCCTACGAAATCGAGTTGGTAGTCGCCGAGGTCGGTCACACCGCCGACGAGGACCAGCTCTACCGATTGACCTTCGACGGGTCCGTCGCCGACGAGCGGGGATACGTCGCCATGGGTGGTTCGGCGGAGAACATCACTGCCGAGTTGAAGGAGAAATGGCACGAAGGCATGGGATTGCCAGAGTCTCTGCAACTGGCCCGTTCCGCGCTCTCCGGAGAACGGGAGCCGATCGAACCCGACGACCTCGAAGTAGCGGTGCTCGAGCGCAACCGCGAACGTCGATGCTTCCGCCGACTAACCGGCGACAAGCTCGGCGGGCTGCTGGCCGACGGGGGCTAGACGAGTGGACCGGCGAATCTTCGGCATCGAGACCGAGTACGGGGTCACCTGTACGTTCCGCGGCCAGCGCAGGCTCTCGCCCGACGAAGTCGCCCGGTACCTCTTCCGTCGAGTCGTCTCCTGGGGTCGCAGTTCCAACGTCTTCCTGCGCAACGGCTCCCGGCTGTATCTCGACGTGGGCAGTCACCCGGAGTATGCCACCGCCGAATGCGACGACATCGTCCAACTGGTCACCCACGACAAAGCCGGAGAGCGC
>CAYMPK010000296.1:1296-2840 GCA_964392145.1 uncultured Actinomycetes bacterium
GGCGGGTGGCCGATGCCCAGCGCCGGCTACAGGACGAGGGCGTGGGCGGCGAGATCTACCTGTTCAAGAACAACACCGATTCGGCGGGGAACTCCTACGGCTGCCATGAGAACTACCTGATCACCCGCCAGGGCGAATTCGGCCAACTGGCGGACTCCCTCATCCCGTTCCTGGTCTCGCGACAGTTGATCTGCGGCGCCGGGAAGGTCCTCCAGACCCCACGTGGCGCGGTGTACAGCCTCAGCCAACGCGCCGAACACATCTGGGAGGGGGTCTCCAGTGCGACCACCCGAAGTCGGCCGATCATCAACACCCGCGACGAACCGCACGCCGACGCCGACCGGTTCCGCCGGCTGCACGTGATCGTCGGTGACTCCAACATGAGCGAGACCACCACCATGCTGAAGGTGGCCAGCACCGATCTGGTGTTGCGATTCCTGGAGGCCGGGCGACCGATGCGGGAGCTGGCGCTGGAGAATCCGATCCGCGCCATCCGGGACATCTCCTACGATCTCACGGGAACCAGGACCGTCAAACTCGCCAACGGGCGCGAGATGTCGGCGCTGGACCTCCAAGAGGAGTACATGACGAAGGCGCTCGGCCATGCAGACTCCCAGGGACTGCTGGAACCGGGCAGCCTGGCCGCCCGCGCGGCTGAACTGTGGGCACGAACCTTGCAAGCGGTTCGCAAGGAGGATCCCAGCCTGGTCGACACCGAGATCGATTGGGCCATCAAGCAGCGGCTGATCAACCGCTACATGAACAAGCACGACCTCGATCTCGGGAGCGCCCGCATCGCCCAACTCGACCTCGCCTATCACGATGTCACCAGGAGTCGCGGCCTGTTCTACCTGCTGCAGGGTTCCGGCCAAGCGGCGCGGGTCACTGATGACATTCGGATCTTCGAAGCCAAGACGGTGCCACCGCAGACGACCCGGGCCAAGCTCCGCGGCGACTTCATCCGGCGTGCCCAGGAGCGTCGGCGGGACTTCACCGTCGACTGGGTTCATCTGAAGCTGAACGACCAGTCACAGCGCACAGTGCTCTGCAAGGATCCCTTCCGCTCCGTGGACGAACGTGTCGCCCGGCTGATCGAGAGCATGTAGGCCGCACGTTAGGATCGGCCGATGAATTTCAGCCAACGTATTTCCGTCGGTGTGCTGTCCGCGGCGGTCACGATCGCCGCTCTGGCCGGCTGCGGCAACAGTTCAAGTGCTTCATCACCAACGCCGACAGTCGTGGGTGGCGCGAGTTCGGCCTCGGGTGTGTCCGGCCCGACGGTGACTAGTAACGGCGTCACCGTGAGTGTGCCCAAGGAGGTCCAGCCGAAAGTCACCGTGAAGAAGGGTGAGCCAGCTCCGAAGACCCTGGTCAAGAAAGACGTCTATACCGGTGGCGGTACCGAGATCAAGGCAGGCGGCGAGAAGGGCGCGACGCACACGATCACCGGAAACCTGAAGCTGCGCGGCGTCGAGAAGAGCGTCTCCTTCCCCGCCACGGTGAAGGTCGACGCGAAGGAGGTCTCCGCCAAGGCCGAGTTCGCG
>CAYMPK010000297.1:0-2830 GCA_964392145.1 uncultured Actinomycetes bacterium
CGTCGACACGCTCACGTTCCCGATCGCGACGGGACAGGAGGAGACCCGTCGCGATGGTATCGAGACCATCGAGGCCATTCGGGAATTGAAGTCCAAGCACCCCGGGGTGCACACCACCCTCGGGGTGTCCAACGTCTCCTTCGGGCTGAACCCGGTTGCCAGACAGGTGCTGAACTCGGTGTTCTTGCACGAGTGCACCGAAGCGGGGTTGGACTCGGCGATCGTGCACGCGTCGAAGATCGTTCCGATGTCGAGGATTCCCGAGGATCAGAAGCAGGCGGCTCTCGACCTGGTGTACGACCGCCGAGAGTACGACGCCGAGGGCAACGTCACGCACGACCCGCTCAGCAATTTCCTGGAGATCTTCGCCGACGCCGCCGACACCTCCACCGCCGTATCCAGGGCGGAGGAACTGGCCGCGCTGCCCCTCGCGGAACGCCTCCAGCGGCGCATCATCGACGGCGAGCGAATCGGCCTCGAGGCGGACCTGGACGAGGCCCTGCAGTCGCGCACGGCGCTGGAGATCGTGAACGACATCCTGCTCTCGGGAATGCGCACAGTTGGCGAACTGTTCGCCTCCGGCGATATGCAGTTGCCCTTCGTGCTGCAGAGCGCGGAAGTGATGAAGACCGCGGTGGCCTATCTTGAACCTCATATGGACCGCACCGATGAGGCGGGCAAGGGCACCATGGTGTTGGCGACCGTCAAGGGCGATGTCCACGACATCGGCAAGAACCTGGTGGACATCATCCTCACCAACAACGGCTATACCGTCGTGAACCTCGGCATCAAACAACCGGTCAACGCGATCATCGACGCGGCCCTGCAGCACGAGGCGGACGTCATCGGGATGTCGGGACTTCTGGTGAAGTCCACCGTGATCATGAAGGACAACCTCGCGGAGATGAACACCCGGGGGATCGCCGAACGATTTCCGGTGATACTCGGCGGAGCCGCTTTGACCCGAGCCTACGTCGAGCAGGATCTGCAGGAGATGTTCGACGGGCAGGTGCGTTATGCCCGGGATGCCTTCGAGGGTCTGGCGCTGATGGACGCGGTGATGGCCGTCAAGCGGGGAGAGCCGGGCGCGGCCCTGCCCGAGCCGCGCAAACGCCGGGTGAAGGCCAGCACCCGGCCATCGGTCGAGGCGGTCGATATCCCCGAACGCAGCGACGTCGCGGTCGATGTGCCCATTCCCACGTCGCCGTTCTTCGGCGACCGGATCGTCAAAGGGATACCGCTGGCCGACTACGCCGCGTACCTTGACGAACGCGCGCTCTTCCGCGGCCAATGGGGTCTGAAAGCCGGAGGTGATGGCCGGAGTTACGAGGATCTGGTGGAGGCCGAGGGTCGACCGAGGTTGCGGGCCTGGCTGGACCGGGTTCAGACCGATTCCATGTTGGAGGCCGCCGTCATCTACGGGTACTGGCCGGCCTGGTCGGAAGGCCAGCAGGTGGTCATCGGGGACCCGGAGGTCCCCGAGAAGGAGATCGGCCGCTTCACCTTCCCCCGCCAGCAGCGGGGCAGACACCTGTGCTTGGCGGACTACCTGCGTCCCCACGACTCGGGAGAGATCGACGTCGTGGCGTTCCATATCGTCACCATGGGCAACAGGATCTCGGAGGCGGCCAACGAGCTCTTCGCGGCGGACGCCTATCGCGACTACATGGAGTTGCACGGTCTTTCGGTTCAGTTGACAGAGGCGTTGGCCGAATACTGGCACGCCCGAGTGCGGCGTGAGTGGCAGATCGACGGTGGCGACTCGCCAGAGATGTCACGCATCCTCAAACAGGAGTACGCGGGCGAGCGCTACTCGTTCGGATATCCCGCATGTCCGGACCTGGAACAACAGACTCTGCTGTTCGAATTGCTGAAGCCGGAGCGGGTCGGGGTGCAGTTGAGTGAGGAGTTCCAGTTGCACCCCGAACAGTCGACATCGGCCATCATCTTCCACCACCCCGAGGCGACCTACTTCAACGCTGTCTGACCTTTCGAAGCCGACCATGGTGCCGAACGTCACCATGGCGGGCCGTGGCGGCGACTGTCATGCCCTGGGAGAATCGTCATCGTGACTCTGCAAGCGGTGCTCTGGGATATGGACGGCACCATGGTGCGCACCGAGGAACTCTGGGTCGAGTCCGAGGAACGCACGATGGCCAAGTTGGGCAGTGTATGGACGGCACAGGATTCCGCGGTGGCCATCGGCGGCCCCCTCGACAGGGTGGCCGAGTACATGGCCGAGCGGGTGGGGAGGTCCACTTCCGACGTCGCCCAGATCCTGGTGGACGACATCGAGGAGTTGATGGCGTCCAGGGAGATCCCCTGGATGCCCGGTGCTGCCGAACTCCACGAGGAGTTGATCGCTGCCGGGGTTGCGCAGGCCCTGGTCTCGAACTCGTGGCGAGAACTGATGGACTCGGTGCTGGACCGCCTCGACACCGTGTTCGACGTGGTTATCGCAGGTGATGAGGTCGCCCGCCCCAAGCCGGACCCTATGCCCTACGTCACGGCTAGCCGACTTCTCGGGGCCAGCACCTCCCAGACCGTCGTGTTGGAGGATTCACCGACGGGGGTGAGGTCAGCCTTGGCCGCCGGATGCGCAGTCGTCGGTGTGCCACAGGACTCCGAGTTGCCCGAGCACCCGCGCCTCACGGTCGTCGACTCGCTGGCGAAGGTGGATGTTCAGATGCTGCGGTCCTTGGTCGCCTGACCGCAGAGATGGCTGGGGTGGGGTCCGTCGTGATGTTGAGGGGCGTGCTGAGGTCCCGATGGGCGCGGTCGGTGTGCCTGTTCGCGGTCGCGATGGTCGTGGCTTTGGCGCTGCAGCCGG
>CAYMPK010000298.1:0-2812 GCA_964392145.1 uncultured Actinomycetes bacterium
ACTATGTGGTGCTGTGGACCGACGCAACCAAGTCCAGCTACGACTACTACGCCATCCTGCAGAAGGAACTCCATGCCCAGGGCATGGACTACAGGCTGGGAAGCCTCACCCGCAACGCCGACATCGGCTACAGCAAGACCGTGGGGATCCCCTACTACAACCCCAAGGTGCCCGGCTGCAACAGCCTCGCGACCATCCTCAACTGCCAGGTGCGGCTGAAGGACTCCGACGCGGTCCTCTACAACGCGAAGAACCCGAATCTCAAGTATCTGGGCTACCCTGCGCATGGGCATTTCGCAACCCAGCAGACCTTCGCCGTCGCAGGCACCGTGCTGTCCTTCGACCGGGGCTGGGCCTCGGCGGCCTTCTCCTTCCGTGGCAAGCGGGTGACGGTGTTGACCTCGCACCTCGAGGTCGAGTCACAGGACGGCAAGAAGGGCGGATACGGTCCGGCCAACTGGCCGTCGAGGGTTCAGACGGCCCAGGCCAACGAGTTGCTGCAGATCGCCCCAGCCGTCGCGTCCAAGACCTTCGGACGCGTGATCCTGGCCGGGGATCTGAACTCCGACGCGAACGGTTGGTACAGCCCGGCCTACGCGAACTTGACGCGGTCCTACTTCCAGGATTCCTGGGCGCAGGTCGGCAAGCCGTTCGGCAAGTCGGTGGGAGCCACCTGCTGCCAGAAGGGCAACCTGAACAGTCCGGTGCGGCTGGACTCGGGTGACCCTGTGGTTCCGACCAGGATTGATCTCGTCCTCAATCACGGCGCGACCGCGGTTCAGACGGCGATCCTCGGCACTGCCTACATGCAGTCCAAGCAGCCGCGCTGGCAATCGGATCACTACTTCTACCAGGCGAAGGTCACCTTGAACTGACCTTCTCGGCGGGTGTCCGCTGAATTGCCTGCGGGATGCGGCGCGGAGCCAGTTGGCCGCGCCGCATCACTGTGAGTACCACCAAGGCGGTCACGCTGAAGAGCACAATCAAAGACCAACTGCGCATCACATCTGTGCCCATCAGGACGTAGTGGGCGGTAGCCAGCGGCCAGACGGCGTAGGCGAGCACATGCACGATGCTCCAGGAACGTGCGCTGAGGCGGGAACGGAAGAGTGCGGCCGCGCCGACCGCGATGAGCAGCAGGAAGGCGAGCGACCCGAGCGCCGTCGGAACGCGGCTGTGGGAGGCAAGACCAGGGATGAACATGTCGTACCACCGCAGGTGGGCGTATGGGTCCGGCAGCAGGGTCACCACATGGGCGATCACAAGCAGCAGCGTCGTCATCGACAGGGTCCTATGAACCAGCGTGGTGGTGCGCCCGTTGAACAGATCCGTGAAGATCCTGCTTCGGATTCCCAGCCCCATGATCACTGTCGCGGAGGCGGCGAGCCACGCCACGATTCCCAGTGCGCGCGCGCTCATCCACAGCAGGGGCAGCGATGCGGCCAGGGTCTGGTTCATCTGGTTCACTGTGTTCTCCCTCGTGGTTCTTCAACGTTGCCGCTGATCTCGTGGATACCGCCATGGATGTCGGTGAGCAGGGCTTGGCGTACCCGGCCGGGCAGCCAGGCCTTCGCGGCGGAGGTCCCCAGCAGCAGGGCGGTCTTGGTACAGGTCTCCGCTGTCAGTGCATCCGTGGCGTGGACGGTGACTGCCAGCAGGTCGCTGTCAGACGGGTGTCCGGTGCGTGGATCGATGATGTGATGTCCGCCCTGCCAGCGACGACGCGCCGTGCTACTGGTGGCTATGCCGCCATCGACGGTGGACCACTGCGTGAGGGTGGCAACGGACTCATGCCCAGGGGAAGGGGCACTGCGTTCGTCTGCCACGTCAACCCGCCAGGGGCGGGAATCCAGATCGCGACCGATCGCCCTGATGTCGCCACCCAAATCCACCAGCACGCCCTCCGTGCCGGAGGCGGCCAGCGAGGTGGCGATGAGGTCGGCCGCAAGTCCCTTGCCGACACCGCCGGAATCCAATCTTGTCCCGGCAGGGCGAGTCACGAAATTGCCAGCTACACGCACATCGGCCATCGTTGCCCGGTCCGGCCCGATACCCGCACCGGCGCGCGGGGATCCCGAATTTCCGATGACCTCAGCGAAGTCCCGGTCATAGCCCGCAGCCATCACCCGATCCAGCACGGCCGCGTCGACCAGTGCATCGCTGAACCGATATGCCCAGGACATTGCGGCCACAAGCGCTGCGGTCAGATCATCGGTCCGGTCGATGAGTTCGGCTTCGCCTGCGGCAGCGGCTCGGTTGAGGCTGCTGAGTGCCGAGTCGGGGCGGAACCTGCTCCACAAAGAGTCCAGCGTCGTGATCCCGCTCCACGCGGTCGCGGCTGCCGCGGCCGCGTTCACGCTGGTCGGCGTCACGACGAGGACCTGGCAGTCGGTGCCCATCGCGCGGCCCCCGGCCCGTGCCCGGACCAGTCCATCGGACATCGTCATGGAGATGGCGGCCTCGCCGGGCCGGTCCGGGACAACGGGCTCCGCGGCAAGCCAGGTCGTTGCTGCCCCGCCGGGCATGTCAGCTGCCGCCGGTCACAGCCGGGGCTTGTGGCGCGGCTCCGCCGCCGGACGACCCGCCCGATGAGCCACCCGAGGAGGATCCGGAGGAACCGCCGGACGACCCGCCCGAAGAGGAAGAACCGGACGAACTCGACCCGCCGCCGGAAGAAGCGTCGTAGCCGCCGCCGGAACCGCTGCTGGTAGAGGTGTCGTAGCCGCCGCCGGAGCCTGAGTCGGCGGCAACACCGGACCCGGAGTTGTCGCCAGGGGTCGCCGGCTCGGCCGCACCTGCCACCGTCACGACC
>CAYMPK010000299.1:0-2769 GCA_964392145.1 uncultured Actinomycetes bacterium
GACCAACCTGTCGAGCAGCTCGAGGAGCTGATCGACATCGGCCAGGTGAAGGCCGTTGGTGGGTTCGTCGAGGACATAGATCCCTCCCTTCTCTGCCATTTGGGTGGCCAACTTGAGTCGTTGCCGTTCTCCGCCGGACAACGTGGTCAGCGGCTGTCCGATGGTCAGGTAGCCGAGCCCGACGTCCGTGAGTCGTCCGAGGATGGTGTGGGCTGCGGGTGTCCGGGCCGCTCCGGCGCCGAAGAAGTCCTCGGCTTCGGACACCGACATGGCCAGGACCTGGCTGATGTCGAGCCCACCTAGGTGGTACTCCAACACAGCGGGGCGAAAACGCTTGCCTCCGCACTCCTCGCAGACGCTGGCCACACCGGCCATCATCGCCAGGTCGGTGTATATGACCCCGGTGCCGTTGCAGGTCGGACAGGCTCCTTCGGAGTTGGCGCTGAACAGCGCCGGTTTCACACCGTTGGCTTTGGCGAACGCTTTGCGGATCGGGTCGAGCAGACCGGAGTAGGTCGCCGGATTGCTGCGTCGCGACCCGCGGATGGCTCCCTGGTCGATGGCGATGACTCCTTCCCGCCTGGCCACGGACCCCTGGATCAGCGAACTCTTCCCGGAGCCTGCGACCCCGGTGATCACCACGAGAACCCCCAGCGGGATGTCGACATCGACCCCGCGCAGGTTGTTCGTGTCGGCCCCACGGATCTCCAACTCCCCGGTGGGGGTCCTTACCGAGGACTTCAGCTCGGCCCGGTCATCCAGGTGACGCCCGGTCAGCGTGTCGCTTGCCCGCAAATCCTCTACGGCTCCCTCGAAGACCACTTCACCGCCGGCTCGGCCGGCACCCGGACCGAGATCGACCAGGTGGTCGGCGATCTCGATCACCTCCGGCTTGTGTTCGACGACGAGGACCGTGTTGCCCTTGTCCCGCAGGCGTAGCAGCAAGTCGTTCATTCTGCGGATGTCGTGCGGATGCAGTCCCACGGTCGGTTCATCGAACACGTAGGTCACGTCTGTCAATGATGAGCCGAGGTGTCGAACCAGCTTGGTGCGCTGCGCCTCGCCGCCTGACAGGGTTCCGGTGGCCCGGTCGAGCGAGAGGTAACCCAGGCCGATCTCCACGAAGGACTCCAGGGTCTGGAGCAGGCTCGACAGCAGCGGCGCCACCGAGGGCTCGTCCAGGGTGCCGACCCACGTGGTGACATCAGTTATCTGCATCGCACACACCTCAGCGATGTTCAGTCCGTTGACCTTCGACGAGCGCGCGCCAGCAGTCAGTCGGGTCCCATCGCACCCCGGACATGTGGTGAAGGTGATCGCCCGGTCCACGAAGGCTCGGATGTGCGGCTGCATCGACTCCTTGTCCTTGGCGAGCATCGACTTCTTGATCTTGGGTATCAGTCCTACGTAGGTCAGGTTGATGCCGTCCACCTTGATCTTGGTCGGTTCCTTGTAGAGCAGGTCATCCAGTTCGCGCTTGGTGAAGTCGCGGATGGGCTTGTCCGGGTCGAAGAAGCCGCAGCCGGAGAAGATCCGGCCGAACCAACCTTCGGTGCTGTAGCCGGGGATCGTGAGGGCACCCTGGTTGAGCGACTTGCTGTCGTCGTACAGCGCCGTGAGGTCGAAGTCGCTGACTCTGCCCAGGCCCTCGCACCGGGGACACATTCCCCCGGTGATGGTGAAGCTGCGGCGTTCCTTGACGCTGCGCCCGCCGCGCTCGAGCTGTACCGCGCCGGCGCCGCTGACGGACGCAACGTTGAAGGAGTACGCCTGTGGGGAGCCGATCTGGGGCTGCCCGAGTCGGCTGAAGATGATCCGCAACATGGCGTTCGCGTCGGTGACCGTGCCGACGGTCGAACGTGGATTGCTACCCATCCGTTCCTGGTCCACGATGATGGCCGTCGTCAGGCCGTCGAGGACATCGGCATCGGGCCGTGACTGCGTGGGCATGAAGCCCTGGACGAACGCGCTGTAGGTCTCGTTGATCAGCCGCTGGGACTCGGCCGCGACGGTGCCGAACACCAGGGAGCTCTTGCCGGAGCCGGAGACTCCGGTGAAGACCGTCAGGCGGCGTTTGGGGATGTCGAGGCTGATGTCCTTGAGGTTGTTCACGCGGGCGCCACGGACCTGAATCAGGTTGTGGCGGTCTGCCGCATGGGACGGCGAACCGGTGTTCTGGGCCATGGAGGATCCTTCCCGGCCGCAGCGTCTCGCGGCTGTCGGCGATGGGGGCGTCGGCGTTCCGAATTGAACCACGACGGCACCAACACGGCCCCGCCGATTCCCGGTGATGGGTCGGCCCCGGCGCTATCTCCGCGAGCGGGACCGGTAGCCGGTGTCTGGTCCTGTTATGCGTTCGGCGGCCAACCGACCCGAGATCAATACCATCGGGACCCCGACTCCCGGTTGGGTTCCGGACCCGGCGAACACCACATTGTCCCCCCACATGTTGCCGGGCCGGAACGGGCCGGTCTGCAGGAAGGAGTGGGCGGCGGCGAACGGTGCTCCTCGCTCCATCCCACGTGCGGCCCAGTCGGCCGGAGTCGTGATGTGCTCGACCTCCACGGCATCACCGAATCCGACGTACCCGCGTTCCTCCAGTACGCGCACCACTTCGTCGCGATACCTAGGAGTCAATTCGACCCAGTCCAGGTTCGCATCCAGATTCGGCGTGGGGAACAACACGTAGTAGATCTCCTTGCCCGGCGGTGCCAGCGACGGATCACTACGGGACGGGTTGGTGACCAGCAGGCTCGGATCGCTCATGAG
>CAYMPK010000300.1:0-2759 GCA_964392145.1 uncultured Actinomycetes bacterium
TGGGATTTGATAGCTGACTGATGTGAGTCCCGCCGCGGCGGTAGCGCCGCGGCATCCACTCAACGCAGGTACGTCCGACCACCCGAAGACGAACAACGAGCGACCACGAACACCCATGGAGATGAAATGACGACGACCGAGCGAGTGACCCACTGGATCAATGGGGCCCTGTGGCAGGGCACCTCCGAACGCACCGGTGAGGTCTTCGACCCCGCCACGGGTGAGGTCGCCCGCGTTGTGGACCTGGCCGAGTCCGAGACCGTAGACGAGGCGGTGGCGGCCGCTCGATCGGCCTTCACCACCTGGGGCACCAGCACGCTGACGAGGCGGATGCAGGTCTTGTTCAAGTTCCGGGAATTGCTGGCCGCGAACGCGGAACAGGTCGCCGAACTCATCACTGCCGAGCACGGCAAGGTGCTCTCCGATGCCCTCGGTGAGGTGAGCAGGGGGCTGGAGGTCGTTGAGTTCGCGTGCGGCAACGCCCACCTCCTCAAAGGAGGCTTCTCCGAGGGCGTGTCGACCGGCGTTGACGTCTACTCCCTGCGACAACCGCTCGGTGTGGTCGGAATCATCTCACCATTCAACTTCCCCGCGATGGTGCCGATGTGGTTCTTCCCGATCGCGATCGCCGCGGGCAACACGGTGGTGCTCAAGCCCAGTGAGAAGGACCCCAGCGCGGCGATGTTCCTCGCCGACCTGTGGGCGCGCGCTGGACTCCCCGATGGGGTTTTCAATGTCGTGCACGGCGACAAGGTGGCCGTGGACAGGCTGTTGGCCCACCCGGACGTTGCGTCCATCAGTTTCGTCGGTTCGACGCCGATCGCCCGGTATGTGTACGAGAACGGCACCAAGGCGGGCAAGCGCGTGCAGGCGCTCGGGGGTGCGAAGAACCACATGTTGGTACTCCCGGATGCCGACCTCGAACTCACCGCGGACTCGGCGGTCAATGCTGGATTCGGCTCGGCGGGCGAGCGCTGCATGGCGATCTCGGTGCTGGTAGCGGTAGAGCCCGTCGCCGACGAACTGGTGGCCGCAATCGCCGGCCGGATGTCCACCTTGAGGGTGGGGGATGGCCGACGCGGCTCGGATATGGGGCCGTTGGTGACCGAGGCACACCGCGACAAGGTGCGCGGCTATGTCGAGGCCGGCGTTGCGGAAGGGGCCACGTTGGTGGTCGACGGCCGCGACATCGACGTCGACGGTGAGTCCGGTGGTTTCTGGTTGGGTCCCACACTGTTCGACAATGTGACGCCGGAGATGAGTATCTACTCGGAGGAGATATTCGGCCCGGTGCTGTCGGTGGTACGGGTGGCGAGTTACGCCGAGGGTTTGGAACTCATCAACTCCCACCCCTACGGCAACGGAACGGCGATCTTCACCTGTGACGGTGGCGCCGCGCGGCGATTCCAGAACGAGGTGCAGGTGGGCATGATCGGTATCAATGTGCCGATCCCGGTTCCGATGGCCTACTACTCCTTCGGCGGCTGGAAGGCCTCGCTGTTCGGTGACACACACGCGCACGGAAGCGAAGGTTTCCACTTCTTCACCCGGGGCAAGGTCGTCACAAGTCGCTGGCCCGACCCATCCCATGGTGGAATCAACCTCGGCTTCCCGACCAACGGCTAGCCTCCCGGGCAGCCCCACTGGACCCGACCACCGCGACCGAGAGGCATGACCATGGCCAGGTACGGCACCCAGTTCGGCCCCGACATCACCTTCCTCGGGGTGCCGGAGTGCGATCTCGACGATCCGGCGAGCTACGCCGATTCCGAGGTGGTGATCGTGGGCGCGCCGTTCGACGGTGGCACCTCGGCGCGTCCCGGGGCGCGATTCGGACCCAAGGCCCTGCGGGAGAGCTGCTACCTCGCACCCGACGGCCTGCGACCGTCGCTCGCGCTGCGGGTGGATGGGCTCGCAGACTTGAAGGTGCGCGACGCCGGCGACGTCGAGATGTTCTCCGGTGACGCGGAGACCTCTTGCGCCTCGCTGGAGAAGGCTGTGGAGAAGGTTGCCCGGACGGGCGCCGTGCCCGTCATCCTCGGCGGGGATCACACGATCACCTGGCCGGATGTCACCGGGGTGGCCAGGGCCGTCGGGTGGGGACGGGTCTCCGTCATCCATTTCGATGCGCACGCGGACACGGGCAACATCGAGTTCGGCTCGCTCATCGGACACGGACAGCCGATGCGTCGTCTGATCGAGAGCGGCGCAGCCCGTGGGGATCGGTTTCTGCAGGTGGGGTTGCGCGGGTACTGGCCGCCGCCGGAGATCCTCGACTGGATGGCCGAACAGCGGATGCGCTCGTTCGAAATGACCGAGATCGGTGTCCGGGGACTCGACGAGGTGCTCACCGAGGCACTCCGCATCGCGACGGAGGATTGCGATGGCGTGTTCCTGTCCGTGGACATCGATGTGGCCGATCCGGGACACGCGCCGGGCACCGGAACCCCGGAGCCTGGGGGACTGACCGCTCGCGCCCTTTTGGATGCGGTGCGTCGGATCTGTTACGAGGTGCCGATAGTCGGGGTTGACGTGGTCGAGGTCTCGCCGCCCTATGACCATGCTGACATCACTGCCATGCTCGGGAATCGGGTGGTGTTGGAGGCATTGTCCGCGATGGCCCGGGCCAAACAGGACCGGGCGACCGGCTCCAGGTGGGATCCCGCGTTGCCACTTCTGGCAGATCGCGGCGACGCCGACTAGCGAACCCGTGGCCCCTGATCGGCCGCCACCGAGGTCTCCAAGTGCCTCGTCTGACG
>CAYMPK010000301.1:0-1593 GCA_964392145.1 uncultured Actinomycetes bacterium
AGTATCAGAAAGCACCCGGGAACCGGTGGGATAGATTCAGCCGAGGCCCACTACGAATTCCAAGGGATCAGAGCCCACTGAATCCGCCCCTCGCGTTAGGGGCCCGCCTCCGACGTGAATGTGAGGAGACACAATGCCGCAATCCGATCTCCCTACGGTGACCACGCATGAGGATGCAGTTGCGTTGATCCGGTCGATGACTACCGATCCCGGTCCCCTCGCGCTCGTGGAAGCATTCGACGACGGCTTCCCACACAGTGTCGACCACATCATGGGGCTGCTCAGTTCACTTCCTGACGCTGAGAGGGAGCACTCTCGGAAGGTTCTGAGTGCATGGAAGTCCGTCACGGCAAATACGGACCCTATCCCAGACCACTCGGCAGACCGCGTCTCTTGGCTGCTGGGTTTCGCTGGTGATCGGTGGGACTTTCGGTGTGGCAGTGAGCGAGACCAGATCCCCACATCAGTTGAACTACTTCCAGAACGTGAGGCGCAACTCGTTTACGACATCGCTGACCGGTGGGGCATGCGAAGCCCGAGGCCGGCGTCTGGCACCTTCGACGGCATCATCGTGCTCGGAGGACTCATACGGGCCAACCTCAACAGGCCCCAGGCCGCCGCAGATGCGCTCGCATCGGGTGCTGTACGGGCCCGATTTGTTGTCGGTCTAACCGGCGATCGTGCGATGTCGCCGCAGGAACTTCAACTGGCCGAGGCACTCGAAGTCACCGGAACAACTGAGCAGGAGGCACTTGCGGTGGGGTTGTCGCGCAGTTTCAACTACCCAATGGAGGCCTGGCAGGTGGGATCCCAGGCAGGTCATCCCGTGTGGCGCCAAAGCGGCCCAGACGGGCTGCAGATATCACTTGTGCTCGCCCCGCCGCGCGACGAGTCCGGGCAACGCGCCAGCACCTCGTCATCGTTTGAATGGTTCGCCAAATCCAGCGGACTAGTGGGCGACAGCACCCGGCTTCTTTCCATCACAACACCGATCTACTGGATACAGAACCACATCGACCTGCTCACCAAACTCGCTCGCTTCGGTAACGACGCCACCGTCGTGACCGCTGGCGGCACCGTCGACGTCATTCCGGGTGAACTGACTCCGCCGTACCGTTCTCAGCACTATCTGCAGGAGATCAAGTCCGCCATTGACGCGCTGCCCAAACTGCAGGAATGGGCCGGGATTTGACTCTGCCTCATCCGAGGACCCACGTTGGAGGGGAGACAGGTCGTCCTCAGAGCTCACCCCGCGGGCCTAACGATTCCGCAGGCCAGAAGCACTTCTAGGTGGTGGCCAGGGCCGGGGTCGAACCGGCGGCCTTCCACTTTTCAGGAACCGAGGCGGATGCCGTTTTCACGCCTGGACTTGGCAGCAGAATACCCGTCGCCCGTCGTTTGGCATGGATTTCGGATGGATCCAGGCGTTATTAGTCGGAGTCGGGCCGCTGGTGCCGCCGTTCAGTGGGTTGCCGTGAAGAAAGGGTCGACCGGGTCGCGCGTCGCATCTCCGGGGTTTACCGATCGCTGGCCTTCTCCTCGCAGAGTGTTGACGCCACCTTTGAAGGGAGGCAGCGGTGTCAGGTAGAAGGA
>CAYMPK010000301.1:1619-2735 GCA_964392145.1 uncultured Actinomycetes bacterium
CAGCTCCGGACACGGCCCTACCCAGTCGACTTGACAGCCCGCACCTATGTACTTCCACGAACGTAAGTAAGGCGACTCTGGCGCGTGCTTCTCGGACATTTGGGCGTGCGTTCAGACGATGGCCGGAGGCCGGACCACGCCACCTTGGGGGTGTTGCGGCTGCGGGCGGTGGCGCAGGTCACACGGGGGAACTCGGGCGAGGTGGCCCGGGTGGTGAGGACGCACCGGTCCGCGGTGTTCAGGTGTTTGGCGGCGTTTCGCAGCGGGGGCAGCGACGCGTTGGCCGCGAAACCGGTAACGGGTCGGCCGCAGCGGGTGACCCCGGCGCAGTTGGGGCGGCTGTGCGACTTGGTGGCGGGCCACAACCCCGACCAATTGGAGTTCGAGTTCGCCCCGTGGCTCCGGGGCCTGGTGCGGGGGTGATCGCTCCGGAGTTCGGGGTGAAACTGTCGGTGGTCAGCCTCGGGCGTTGGCTGTAGCCTGAAACGGGCCGATGCGCGGCGACCCCGAACCGGCAGCCATCGGACAGCGAAACCTCCCCCGGTGGGTTGGCTGTCGGTCAGCGGATGGGTAGTGGCAACGCGTCGACAGCCTGTCGGCGTTCATAGGGGGGATCCTCAAGGGGCGTCTGAGCGACCTCGGAAGGGGGAGAGGTGTCCCAACAGAACTCGGGCGACCTGCTGGTGAGGCGGTTCGAGCGCCTGCGCGGCGGCTACCACGGGGGCAGGCTCACGCGACACGAGTTGGCCAAGGAGTGTCAGTCACTGGTCTATGAGGCTGCCTGGTCTGTGTCCGGGACCGACGGCTTCCTGGACCGTGTGGGCTCGCACGACGTGTTCACGGACTGTCTGTTGGTGTTGGCTGCGGAACGCACGGCGATAACGACCACGCCCCGCGGTGGTCAAGTCCTGTGAGGTAGATGCATTTACGAGCCACACCGGCACTGGAGCCGAATCCATCATCTACGTGTACGAACCTGCGGTTCGTTGATCCTCAGTTGGTGTGATTCTAGGCGCTGATGGCCTGGGTTGTGGTCTCCTTGCCGGCGGCGGTGTTGATGTCGCCGTCGATGATGGTGAGGCGGGATTTGGCGAGGATGTCCAGGCCGATGTAGCG
>CAYMPK010000302.1:0-2733 GCA_964392145.1 uncultured Actinomycetes bacterium
ACCCCACCCCGGACGGCACCTGCATCCGCGACTACATCCACGTCGCCGACCTTGCCGAGGCCCACGTGGCCGCGTGCCGCCTCGTCGCAGAGGGGGTTGCGGCAGAGGACGCGGGGGACGTGGCAGCGGGTACTGGCGTAGTGCTCAACATCGGTACCGGCCACGGATCGTCTGTGCGGGAGGTCATCGACTCGATGAGCCGCGCGCTCGGCGATGAACTGGTGGCGGAGAATGCACCGCGGCGGGCCGGTGACCCCTCGATCGTCCAGGCCGATCCGGCCCGCGCAACTGAGGTGCTGGGTTGGCGCTCGAGCCGCGACCTCGATGACATGACAGCCAGCGCCGTCTCCGGGATGGGTTGGCTCGAGTCGCACGGCTACCTGTAGCCGAGGCGGACGTCCCAGGCTGACTCAACCGCGAGCGCATGCTCGCTGGCCGACCGGCTGCGGTCCGGCTAACGGCCGGTGCGCAGCCGAACCAGGTGACGGGCCTGCCCGGCGACCAGCCATGCGGGCCACCGCCAGTCGCCGTGACGCTGCAGGAACCGCTTCTGCGCGGCCCACGGGTAGCCCTTGGGCGACTGCAGGGTGTGCCAGGCGGCGTCCCAGCTTCCTGCCGGGGTGCGTGGAGGATTGGCCGGACAAGTCCCGATGGAGCCCGGGGCCTGAAGCAGCGGAAACCCGGCTGCGCGTGCCCGCAGGGCGTAGTCGGTGTCGGCATAGGCGTGCGGGAATTCGTCGTCGATGAGCCCGACGGCGTCGTGCACGGCCTGCGGGATCAACACGCAGTTGCCCTCGAAAGTGTCGAAGCCGTGGTGCACGTTCGCGTCGGTGGTGGCGTGCAGCTCGCCGTGCCGGATGGGGTGGTCGCCGAGTTGGTTGCGCCCACCGTAGGTGAACTCCCCGGTCTCCGGGTCGCGGGTCAGGGCGAAGACGATCGCCTGCGGGTAGTCGGCGGAGACCCGAAGCAGGGTCGCGAGCGCACCTGGATCCAGCAGGGTGTCGTCGTTGAGCCAGAGGTAGAAGTCGGGATCGGTCGCCGCCGCGGACTGCTCGGCCAGGGCCATGGATCGGGCCCAGAACAGCGACCCATCGCCGTGCCGGATGATCGCCCCCGGCCACATGCGGGCCACCGCGTCGGAGGTGCCGTCGGTGGAACCGTCATCGGTGAGGAAGAGATCGAGCTGGACATCAACCCCGGGCACCACCTGGGATTGCAGGGCGCGCAGTGCACGCACGGTCGTGTCGCGGCGGTTGTAGCAGGCGACCAGGCAGGCGATCCTCACGGAACTCAATAGGCCCCGGAGCCGGCGAGCACAACCTTGGTGGTGCGGAGCAGGATCACCACGTCCAGCGAGAGCGACCAGTTCTCCACGTAGTAGAGGTCCAGCATCACCGCATCGTCCCAGTCGATGTCGGAACGCCCCGACACCTGCCACAGGCCGGTCATGCCCGGTTTCGAGAGCAGCCGACGGGTGGCCACGTCGTCATAGAGTTCGACATCGTCGAGCGGGTGCGGTCGCGGCCCGACCAGACTCATGTCGCCGCGCAGCACGTTCATCAGCTGCGGCAGTTCGTCGATCGAGTAGCGCCGGAGGAAGCGTCCGAAGCGGGTGATGCGCGGATCGCGTTCCATCTTGAAGGTGGCGCCGTCTCCGCCCTCCTTGGCCCGGAGTGCGGCTCGTTGGCTGTCGGCATCGACCACCATTGTCCGGTACTTGTAACAGACGAAGGTGGTGCCATCGCGCCCCGCGCGCACTTGCCGGAACAGGGCGGGGCCTTTGGAATCGATCCGAATGATGGCCGCCACGATAAGCATGGGGATGGCCAGCACGGCGAGCAGCAGCAGCGAGCCGAGGATGTCCACCGTTCGTTTGATGACTAGCGCGGAGCCGGAGAACTTCGGCATGTCCACCGAGACCAGTGTCAGTCCCTCGACAGGCTCCACTGATAGCCGAGGTCCGGCGATCTGCACGAGCGCCGGGCTGACGAGCAGCGACAGGTCGGTGTCCTCCATCGCCCACCCGAGTCGGCGGGTGTAGTCGGGCTCCTCGTGGCCCAGGGGTGCGTAGACCACCGTGTCCGCGCCGCTCTTCACGGCAGCGGCGACCACAAACAGCGGATCCTCGTAGGTGTCGAGGGAGGAATGCCAACGACCGACGACCTGGTAGCGGTCGTCAGAACCGTCGAGTTCGGCCTCGATCGCCTCCATCTGCTTCTCGCCGGCAATCACGAAGACGCTGTGCAGCGGATGTCCAGCCCGGATGCTGCGGATGAGCAGCAGTCGCATGATGTGCCGACCGATGAGCAGCAGCACGACGCCGAGCAGGATCGAGCCGACGAGCAGCGATCGGGCGCGGTCCGACCCCGTCATGTAGGCAACGGCCATCGTCAGTAGCGCCGTCCACCCGGTGGCGACCAGGACGCGGCGGTACTCCTCCCCGCCGTCGGAGAGCACCCGGGTGGCCCTGGTCTGGCGCTGCCAGAGCATCACCGGCCAGATGATGAGCAGCGAGGCGGCGACAAGCAGTCGCCTGTTGTCCTCGAGCAGGGGGTAGACGATCTGCGAGTTGACCGGGTCGGTGGCGGCACCCCAGTTCATGGCGAGGGCGAAACCGACGGTGAGCACGATGATGACGACGTCCACCGCAGCGATGGCAGCGGAGATACGGACGTTGGGACCTGACAGCCGCCGCTCGGTGGACTTCGCCACCGGCAGTCCCAGTTCGTGTTC
>CAYMPK010000303.1:0-2708 GCA_964392145.1 uncultured Actinomycetes bacterium
AGGCCTGCACCACGGCCGCGAAGACCAACGCGGAGAGCAGGGTGGGAACGTCCACCTCCGGGCCGCCCTGAAGCCAGTCGACGAACAGTCGTGCGATTCCGGGGACGAGGATCTGAGGCACGACGAGGAGCAGTCCCAGCAAACCCATCAGGAGGACCCCGTCCCGGGATCCCGTCAAATAGGCGGCAAGCCGTCTCATGAGTCGCGGTGGTCGTCCGCCCGTGGTGAAGTCGGGTCCCGGGACCATTTCCATGGCCAAGCCGGTGAAGGACTCACTGAACTCGGATTCGCTGCACGTGCGGTGCCCCATCGCCGGGTCGTTCAGATACCAACCATCCGCCGACCAACCCTCCACCACCAGGAAGTGGTTGAAACGCCAGAAGATGATCACCGGCATCGTCATCTTCTTGAGGGATTCCGGCGTGCACCTTCGGGCTGTGACCTTCAGGCCGTACTGCAGAGCCGCCTTCTTGACCGCAAGTGCGTTGCTGCCATCACGGGCAATGCCGCATGTGTCGCGCAGTTCCTCCAGCGGTACCCACTTGCCGTAGCTGGCGAGCACGATGCCGAGTGCCGCGGCCCCGCACTCCGTGGCTTCCATTTGTAGTCGGGACGGGGACTTGACCCGGTGTCGAGCGGCCGGGGTTGAGACCGTGCTCACGACAGCCCCAGCAGTTGCTGCAGCAGCGTGCGTTCACTGACCAGGATCACACCCCGGAATTCGTAACCGGCAGGCGCTGGCTTGTCGAAGATCACCTCGATGACCACCCGTGGTCCCGCCGGCGGGTCGAGGGTGCCCAATCCCTCCTGAACGCGGGGTGCGGAGAGAACCGGACTCCGGTTGGGTCCGATCTTCCCCTGCATTACAGGCCCGCCGGTGATGGACACGGTTACCGATTGGCCCTCCTGGACCTTCGCGGCCTCGTCGGGGACAACCGTGATCAGGCCCACCTTTCCGTCGTCGACCTTGAGGGTCACTTGGGACAGCCAGTCGCCGACTTTCACCGGCGCTCCAGGCGAAGGGATGTAACCCAGCAGCGTTCCCTCGATCTGGGTGAACTGGGGTACCGGCCCGGTCGCGGTGATGACCTCGGCAACCTTCTGTCCGGCCTTGACCTTGCTCCCGCCCGGCAGCGTGAAGTTGCCGAATTGGCCGCTGGCGGTGGACGTGACCAGTCCGATGCCTCCGTCGCCGACGACCCGACCTTCTCCGGTGACGGTCACGTTGCGTGGGGTGATGGCGGTGTAGGCGATGGCGGCGGCGATGATCACGACGGCGGCCACGGCGAGCAGCCAGATCCGCAGCGATGTGACCGGCAGCAGTTCGTCGAGACGTTCGCTGGACTCATTGGCAGCGACAGCCTCGGCCCGGAAAGTCGGTCGTGGCGCGGGGGTGTCGGGACTCTGCTCGGCCACTGGTGCGCCAGAGTCGCTGTCGGGCTGCTGTGACATCGCGGAACCGCCGCCTTCTCAACGGGTCGACTTCGCTACTAACGCTACGCCTACTGAACCCTGTCGCGCCCGTCTCGTTGGTCAGGTCGGCGCAGAGCAACCTCTGACGAGAGGGATCATGGTCACCTCAGTTGTCCCGGTCTCCGGCTCACCTGTCGTGCCCGGTTCTACGACGATGATCCGCTCGCGCCGGCGGAGGCCGGGGTTCCCGAAGTCGTGGTCGATGCAGGGGTGCCACCGGCGGCCGAGCAGAGAGCGGCATTCTCCACGGCCAGCAACTTGTCAAACGTGGCTTGATCGGCCTTCGGGGTGATTTGGGTGTTGGTGGTGACGGCCACGCTGCGCTGTCCGGAGGCATCGCTGGCTGCGAAAACGGTGTAGCCGGGCATGTTCCCGGTATGGCCGAAGAAAGTGCCACAGGGGGTCTGATAGCGGTAGATGCTCAATCCGCTGGAGTTGGTCCCGGGGCCGGGCGGACCGCCACCGCCGGGTACGAACTGCATCTGGGCCTGACGCACAGCCGGGCTGAACAACTTACCCGCGACGTAACCGCGCATGAAGGTGTTCATGTCGGCGGTTGTCGACACCATGCCGCCGGAAGCCCAGGCCTGGGTCGGATTGATGACCTGGCTGACGTCCTCGGGACCTGCCGACGCCGAAGCGCCGGGTGAAGCGCTGTCTGAAGCCTCAGCCGGCGCATAGCCGTGGATGAAGCCCTCGGGCAGTGCCACGGTGTCCGGCAGGCTTGAGTTTCTCAGCGACAGCGGCCCGAACACCAACTCCGCAAGGAGTGCGTCGTACGGCTTGCCCGCTGCCCTCTCCGCGACGAGTCCGGCGACGATGTTGTCGGTGTCCGAGTACATGTACTGGGCTCCCGGAGCGAATGCCGGCGGCTGGTCGGCCACGTAGGAGAGCAGTTGCTCGGGGGTTTTGGCGGCTTTCGGGTCCTTGACGAACTGCTCAATGAAGGTCGGGCTCTTGATGTAGTCAGGCAATCCGCTCGTATGTTGCAGGATCTGCCCGAGGTTCACCTGGCCCCACGACGCCGGCGCGGTGGGAAGCAGCGTCGCTAATTTGGCATCCAGGGACAGTTTCCCCTGCGAGACGAGACTCAGGATCACAGCGCCGTTGAAGGCCTTGGAGATACTCGCGATGCGAGTGCTCGCCGACGGAGTCATGGCGGCTCCGGACGCCAGGTTGGCTTTGCCCTCGGTCACCACGTTTGTCTGGTCTGGCGTCTGGATCACCGCGATGAC
>CAYMPK010000304.1:0-2676 GCA_964392145.1 uncultured Actinomycetes bacterium
TCCAGGACGCAGGGCATGATTTGCAGGCATTTCGGCCAGTTTGAGTATTTGCAGGCTTGGGGACCACCGGATATTGGCGTTCGGTGCCGGTGATAGTGCCGGTGGGGGCCAGCGGCGGTGCGCTTGGGGGCCACTGGTCCCCACCGGCTGTTCTCACTGATTCAGTGTGGCGTGTTCACGCATGTTGTGGTTGCCGGTATCTACCCAGATGGTGTTGTGCACGATGCGGTCCATGATGGCGTCGGCGTGGACTCCCGATCCGAGACGCTGGTGCCAGTCCTTCTTGGCGTACTGGGTGCAGAACACGGTCGAGGCGGTGTCGTAGCGGCGCTCGAGTAGCTCGAGCAGCATGCTCCGTATCTGATCGTCGGGATGATCGAGTAGCCATTCGTCGATCACCAGCACAGTGAAGGCCGCGTACTTCTTGAGGAAAGTCGTTGCCCCCTGTGGCTTGTCCCGGGCCAAGGCCCAGGCTTCTTCAAGGTCGGGCATGCGGATGTAGTGGGCCCGGATCCGGTGCTGGCAGGCCTGTTTGGCCAACGCGCACCCCAGATACGACTTCCCGGAGCCGGTGAAGCCCTGGAACACGACGTTCTGCTGTCGTTCGACGAACGAGCATGTCCCGAGTTGGGCGATCACGTTGCGGTCCAGACCGCGTTCGTCGACCAAGTCCAGCCGGCGCAGGTCCGCGGCGGGGTAGCGCAGCCCCGCACGGCGGATCAGACCGTCGATCTTGGTGTGGTTGAACGACGAGTGCGCCTCGTCGACGACGAGGCGCAGTCGGTCGCCGAAGCCCATTCCCAGGGTCAGGGCGTCGTCGTGGGCTTCGATTGCCTCGAGCAGGGGTGTGGCTCCCATCTCGCGGAGCTTGCGTTTGGTTTCCATGTCGACTTCGCTCACTGGGCACCGCCGGCGTAGTAGTCGGCCCCGCGCACGTAGCCACCTTCTTCGGGTGGTTCGGTCCGTGGGGCCCTGAGCTGTGCGGTCTTGTCCTGGCCGGTGGCCAGAATCGGCTGCAGATGGACATAGCGCGGGGACCGCACCCGGCCCGCCAACGCGAGCCGGCATGCCGCCTCGACCCGTTGCGCGGAGAAACGCCGCGAAAGTCGCAGCACGGCCAGGGCGGCGTCGAGGCCCTGCTCGTCGACCGGGACGGATTCGAAGATCCTGTTGACCACGATCACCGCTGACGGACCGATCCGCTGGGCCCAGTCCCGGACCCGGTCGGGGTCCCACTGGCGGTACCTTTCGCCGGCGGGAAGGTCGGCGTCGTTGGTGCGGTACTCGTTGGCCGAGCCCTCGGGCAACAGCAGGTGGCTGGTGAGTCGCTCTTGGCCGCGGTAGGCCTGCAGCACCCGGTCGGTGATGCGCAGGTCGACCGCGGTCCCGACGTGGGCGAACGGTACGGAGTAGAAGTTCTTCTCCCACACCACGTGTCCGTTGCGGCCGACCCGGCGTCCGTATACCCACCGGCTGATCTCGTAGGCCACCTGCGGCAGCCCGGTCAGCAGCGGCTGCTCCTCAGTCGCGAACACACTGGCCCGCGAGCCTGGCCGCTTCTGGAAGGGTTCCTGGTTGTAGGCAGCCACCCGGGTGGTGATGGCTGCCTTCAACTCCGGCAACGAGGCGAACTGTTCATCACGCAGATCTGCGATGATCCGCATCGCGACATGCCACACCGTGTTCTCTACGCTCGCCTTATCTTTGGCGTGGCGCACACGCCCAGGCAGCACCGCCGCCGAGTAGTGCGCCGCCATCTCCCGGTAGGCATCGTTGAGCACGATCTCGCCGTCGCGGGGATGGGTGATCACACCGGTCCTCAAGTTGTCCGGCACGATCCGGGGCACCGAACCGCCCAACGCCTCGAACATCGCCACATGGGCACGCAGCCAGCTGTCCTGCTTCATGTCCAGGGTCGGCTCCACGAACGCATACCGGCTAAAAGGCAGGCATCCCACGAACAGATACACCGTCCTGGTCGTGCCGCTGGCCGGATCACGCAGCTGCATCGTCGGCCCGGACCAGTCGACCTCGACGGATTGGGCGGCCTTGTGCCCGACCCGGGAGGCGACACCGGTGACCAGTACGTGACGCTGATAAATCCGGCAGAACCGGTCGTAGCCCATCACCGGCTCACCGGCCACTGCACAGAAATCGACATACTCACCGTGCAACAGCTTCAGCGTCACCCCGACCCGGGCCAACTCCTTGTGGACTCGATCCCAGTCCGGCTGGGCGAACACACTCTCGTGCTCACCGCGCCCCGGAAACAACAAGGCGTACACCTCACCCTCCTGGAGGTCAGCGACGTCGTCCCAACCGACCCCAGCTGCGTCGGCAGCCTCCAACACCGCAGTAATGCTCTTGCGCGACATCGCCTGTGATGTCGCGATCGCCCGTCCGGACAGGCCCTCAGCGCGTAACTGCAGCACGAGTTTCGCTTTGATTTTCCGTACCATCGATGGTCACTCCTTCCGCCGCGCGCCCTATACGCACGACGGAAGGAGCCTAGGAACGGTGGCCCCCAACCAGGCCACTGCTGGCCCCCACATCCACCATCGGGCGATCAACACACCGGCCCCGGAACACACCGCCGGCGGACCCCAGTGAGGCGAATATTCACACCAAGGACATGATCGCCCTGAAGTCCGCCATCTTCTGCCTCCTCGCAGACAA
>CAYMPK010000305.1:0-2665 GCA_964392145.1 uncultured Actinomycetes bacterium
CTGCTTCAGACCGGCGTCCAGGTCGATCGTCGGCGCCCAGCCGAGGGTCTCCCGGGCCCGGGTGATGTCCGGCTGACGTTGACGCGGGTCGTCCGAGGGTAGGGGCTCGTACACCACCGGCCGACCGGCGTCGACCAGCGCCGAGACGCGTTCGGCGAGGTCGCCCACGGTTATCTCGTCGGGGTTGCCCAGGTTGATCGGGCCCGTGACTTCGTGGTCGGTGGCCATCATCCGGATGATTCCGTCGACGAGGTCGTCGACGTAACAGAAGGACCGGGTCTGCGAACCGTCGCCGTAGACCGTCAGCGGCTCGCCCCGCAACGCCTGCATGATGAAGTTGCTCACCACTCGGCCATCATCGGGCTGCATCCGCGGTCCGTAGGTGTTGAAGATGCGTACGACCTTGATGGGCAGATCGTGTTGGCGGCGGTAGTCGAAGAACAGGGTCTCCGCGCAGCGTTTGCCCTCGTCGTAGCAGGAGCGCGGACCGACCGGGTTGACGTTGCCCCAATAGTCCTCGGTCTGCGGGTGAACGCTGGGATCGCCGTATACCTCGGAGGTGGAGGTAAGCAGGATCTTGGCGCCGGTGCGCTTCGCCAGGCCCAACATGTTGATCGACCCGTGAACAGACGTCTTCGTGGTCTGCACCGGGTCGCGTTGGTAGTGGATCGGGGAGGCCGGACAGGCAAGGTGGTAGATCTCGTCGACCTCGACGTAGAGCGGAAACGTGACGTCGTGACGCATCAACTCGAAGCGCGGGTTGGCGATCAGATGCTCGACGTTCTTCTTGGAGGTGGAGTAGAAGTTGTCGACACACAGCACCTCGTGACCGGCATCCAGGAGTCGCTCACACAGGTGGCTGCCGAGGAATCCGGCACCCCCAGTGACAAGCACGCGCTGCCGCACACTGAACTCCTGACCTCTTCGACTGCTCGGCCTGGTCACAGGCCGTAACCTCGACTACTCCAGGCTAACTGATCGCGACCAGTCGAGGCCCAATAGGTCACAAAGAGGGGAGGGCAGATGGGTGGCACCGCGTGGCTGAGCAACATGAGTGGTCTGCTGCCCAACCTGGCCGCGACAGTGGTGCTCGCGATCGTTGTCGGACTCGTCGCGGCACCGCGGCTGGGACTGTCCCGCATCGCTGCGGTGGTTTGGCTGCTGTGCCTGTCCGCGCCGGTCGCCTTGACGTGGACCAAGGCCGACGGGGGTCAGCAACAGATCGGGTGCGCCTGGAGCACCGGCTGGTGGGAGCTCGACCAGTTCTTCACCGACGTCGACGTCGTTCCGAACATCGTGCTGCTGATCCCCGCGGGAGCGGCCGCAGTGGTGTTCCCGCGGGGCCCGCGACGGTGGTCGGCACTGCTGGTGGCGCTGATGGTTCCGCTGATCATCGAGATCGGCCAGGCGGTGATGCCCTGGCTGAACCGCACCTGTCAGGTTGGTGACATCGGCAACAACATGCTCGGGGTTGTCATCGGTTTCGCGGTTGCGGTGGCCGTGAGCGCCACGTGGCGAGCGACCGGGAAGCCGAAGGTGCGCCCGAAGCACGGGCGACGCTGAGGGCTAGCCCCACTTGCCGTGGCTGCGGGCCCGCAGGGCCGCGCCACCGTCGTCGTCCTCTCCCCCGTGCTCGAGGAACCAGGCGTAGGTCTGCGCGATACCGTCGCGCAGTTCCACCTGTGGCCGCCAGCCGAGGGACTCCAGTCGACTGATGTCGAGCAACTTCCGCGGGGTCCCGTCGGGCTTGGAGGCGTCCCAGATGATGTCGCCCTCGAAGCCGACGACGTCGGCGATGGTGGCCGCGAGCTCGCGGATGGTGACATCCTCGCCGGTGCCGATATTGATCGTCTCCGGCTGGTCGTAGTGGCGCAGCAGGTGGACTCCTTGGCCTCGTGGAACTTGCGGATCATCGCCGGCAGTACATGCGAGGTCTGCAGGTCGAAGTTGTCGCCGGGGCCGTAGAGGTTGGTGGGCATGGCCGAGATCCAGCGGCGGCCATACTCCCGGCGGTAGGCCTGGGTCGCGAGGATGCCGGAGATCTTTGCGATGGCGTACGCCTCGTTGGTGGGTTCCAACGGGCCGGTGAGCAGGGAGGATTCCTGCAGGGGCTGCGGCGCCAACTTCGGGTAGATACAGGAGGACCCGAGGAACAGCAGCCGGTCGACGTCTGCAGCGTGGGCGGCCTCGAAGAGGTTGGTCTGGATGCGCAGGTTGTCGTTGAGGAACTCCACCGGCTCCTGCGCGTTCGCGAGGATCCCGCCGACCCGGGCCGCCGCGTCGATCACTACTGCCGGCTTCACCGAGGCGAGCGCCGCCTTGGTGAGTTCGCGGTCACGAAGGTCGACTTCGGCGGAGCGCCACCCGACGAGGTTGGTGAACCCTTCAGCCGCCAGTGCCCGCCAAATGGCGGAGCCGACCAGCCCGTTGTGGCCCGCGATGTAGATAGGTGCGTCCGACGGGAGATCCACCTCGACCCGCTCCACCAGGGAGCTCTCGGATTCCGGGGCCATGGGTGAATGGTACCCAGCATGCAGCTGTCCGCCTTGAGCCCGACGGCGCGTCGGAGCGCGTAGCATCGGGCGCAGGTGCTGGGTGCCGACTGCGGCGCCCCCGATTGCAGAGGCGACGATGACCGAAGGTAAGAAGGCGCTGATCACCGGTA
>CAYMPK010000306.1:0-2643 GCA_964392145.1 uncultured Actinomycetes bacterium
CCCCCTGCGCCGGGGGGGGGCGCACTGGCCCCGGGCCTGGCGCCCCACCGCGACCCACCCTGACCCCCGCTCCAAGCGGGGATCAGGTCCGAGAACTCCAGCATCACACGCGCACCGAAGTTCGCATCGAACGAATCCACCAGCCCCGGGAGGGCGATCATGACAGTCCAACAGGCGCCAGCGCCCCCGACCGACGCAGCCGAACTCTTCATGGACCGGCAGACTCCGATCCAACGCATTCAGCACGCGCTTCACAAGTACCCAGCACTTGGTCCGGCCGTCGTCCTGGTGGTCGCGGTGATTGCCTTCACGATCATCAACCCGAGGTTCCTCAACCCCGCGAACCTTTCCCTGATCACCCAACAGGTAGCAGTCGTGGGTGCCCTCGCCGTCGGCCAGACGCTGATCATCTTGACCGCGGGTATCGACCTATCCGTGGGCGCCGTGATGGTGCTGTCGTCATTGGTGATGGCGAAGACCGCCGTGTCCTTGGGAGTGCCAGGGCCGGTCGCACTCCTGCTTGGTTTCGTCACCGGGGCCTTGGCCGGTCTGCTCAACGGCTTCCTCGTCACAAAAGTGCGATTACCACCGTTCATCGCGACCCTCGGCACTCTGAGCATCTTCACCGCTCTCGCCCTGCTCTACTCCAACGGTCAGACGATCCGGGGCAAGGCCATGCCGAGCCTGCTCACCTGGACCGGCGACCCGATCAAGGTCGGTGGCTTCACCTTTACCTGGGGTGTCCTGATCATGCTGGCCCTGTACGTCCTGTTCGGGTTCCTCTTGACCCGTACCGCCTGGGGTCGGCATGTGTACGCGGTCGGCGACGACAAGGAGGCGGCCCGCCTGGCCGGCATCAGCGTCAACAGGGTGCTGCTGAGCGTCTACATCATCGCGGGGGTCGTGTTCGCGATCACGGCCTGGATTCTGATCGGCCGCATCGATGCGGCGAGTCCCAACGCCGGCGACAACGCCAACTTGGACAGCATCACCGCCGTGGTGATCGGCGGCACCAGCCTCTTCGGCGGCCGCGGCACCGTCTACGGCACCCTCCTGGGCGCCCTCATCGTCGGAGTCTTCCGCAACGGCATCTCGCTGGCGGGCTACGACGTCCTCTACCAGACGTTGGTCGTGGGAATCCTCGTCATCGTTGCGGTCGCGGTCGACCAGTGGATCAGGAAGGTGCGTGTCTGACATGAGCATCACGGAAACAAGCCCGACACCGACCGACACCGGTCGAGTGATCTACCAGGCCCGTGGGCTGGTGAAGGTCTTCGGCCGAGTGGTGGCCCTGGACTCCTGCGACATCGACCTTCACGAGGGCGAGGTGCTCGCGGTCATCGGCGACAACGGGGCCGGAAAGTCGAGCCTGATCAAGTGCCTTTCCGGGGCGGTCATCCCAGACGAGGGAAAGATGACTCTCGAGGGGCGACCAGTTCAGTTCAAACGCCCCCAGGATGCTCAGGCTGCCGGCATCGAGACGGTCTATCAGACCCTTGCGGTGTCGCCGGCATTGGACATCGCCAGCAACATGTACCTGGGGCGGGAAGTCCGTCGCAAGGGCGTCCTGGGGTCGGTCTTCCGGATGATGGACACCAAGGCCATGCGCTCCGATACCAAGGCGAGCGTGCAGAAGCTGGGCATCGAGACGATCCAGAACGTCGGCCAGGCCGTCGAGACCCTCTCGGGTGGCCAACGGCAGGCGGTAGCGGTCGCTCGAGCTGCGGCCTTCGGCAGCAAGGTCATCATCCTCGACGAGCCGACAGCGGCGTTAGGCGTTCGCGAGTCCGCCCAAGTGCTGAAGATGGTCCGCGATCTGCGGGATCAAGGCATGTCCATCATCCTGATCAGCCACAACATGCCGCATGTGTTCGAGGTGGCAGACAGGATCCATGTTCAGCGACTCGGGCGTCGGGCGGCCGTGATCTCGCCGCAGACGCACACGATGTCGGAGGCCGTGGCCATCATGACCGGCGCCCTTCCGGGCGACGTGAAGGACATGCTGGGCGGGCTGGACTCATGATCGTCGTCGCGGGGGAGGCATTGATCGACCTGATCGTCGACCCTGACGGTGGGTTGAAGGCGGTACCCGGCGGCGGCCCCTACAACGCGGCGCGCACCCTGGGACGGCTCGGGGCGGACTGCACCTTCCTCGGGGTGCTGGCGGACGACCACTTCGGCGAGATGCTCCGTTCGGAGCTCTCGGCGGCATCGGTCAAGTTGGGCTGCCCGACGCCGACCTCGGCGCCGACGACGCTCGCGGTCGCACAACTCGCCAGTTCAGGCAGTGCGTCCTACCGCTTCTACCTCGAGGGCACTTCGCTGCCCATGCTGTCGGCGAGGGAGGCGTGGGCGGGATTGCCCGACGAGTTCGATGCGCTGCACGTGGGCACCCTCGGCATCGTCGTGGAACCGACCGCGTCCGTTGTGGAGACCCTGGTCGACGAGGTGTCCGGGACGCACCTGGTGATGCTGGATCCGAACTGTCGGCCGGCCGTCGTCGGAGACTTCCAGGCGTTCAAGGATCGCGTTCTTCGCCTGATCCAGCGCGCCGACCTCATCAAGGTCAGCTCCGACGACGTGGCGTACCTCTTCCGCGAGGGGGAGTTCGACGACGTGGTCGAGCAGGTGGTGGCCCGTGGC
>CAYMPK010000307.1:0-2614 GCA_964392145.1 uncultured Actinomycetes bacterium
ACTCCATCCCGCAGTTCGAGTGGTGGATGACGAACCACTCCTTGGTGCCGAGGAGTTTGTACGAGATCACCAGTGAGCGGATCGCGTCGTCGCTGGCGCGCCCGCCTGCATTTCGGATCACGTGTGCGTCGCCCTCGGAGAGCCCCGCGTACTTGGCAGGGTCGAGTCGGGCATCCATGCAGGTCAGGATGGCGAACTGGCGTGCCGGTGGCAGTGCCAGATCACCCTTGTCGCCGAATGACGCCGCGTAGGACCCGTTGGCAGCCAGAACTTCGGGAAGAACGGACATGATGAACCTTTCTGTTGGGGATCGAGATGGGTTGGTCAGTCATGGGGCTGGGTGGGCAATCCAGCATCGAGCCAGGCCCTGAATCCGCCGGCTAGGTCGGTGACCTGTGGGAGTCCAAGATCGAGCAGACTGGCGACGGCGAGCGATGACGCGTAACCCTCCTGGCAGGAGAGGATGATCCTGCGGTGCTTCGAGGATGACGCGGTCGACCGCTACGAACATCGACCTCGCGCGAGCGGGAGTCGGTGACCGCAGGCGTACGCTGGGCGACCGAAGGCTCCTGGCGCTGCCGAAGTGGACATGGAGGAGATCCTGTCGCAATGATAGGATCAATAGCAAGTATCTCGATCAAATTAGTGGGTAAATGGCCCGCATCGGGCCTTGGCGCGCGCCCGTTCCGCTATCTCGGCAGCGACCTCGGAGGCACTAGATGGTGAACGGTGGACCTCCCAACCTCAGATACGGGCAGACCATCGCTGTTGTCGGAGCTGGGGCCACCGGAGCGCTGACGGCTCTCCAACTCATGCGTCATGCTGCCGCAGCAGGGACCACAGTCGACATCCGGCTCGTCGACCCGTCGCGAAGCACCGGCCGCGGGCTCGCGTACTCCACCAGTGATGAGGGGCACCTGCTCAATGTGCCGGCTGGGCGCATGAGTGCCCTGCCCGCCGAGCCCGACCACTTCCTCAACTGGCTATCCAGGGAGCACGGAGTCGACGATCCCGCCGCATTCGTCCCGAGGGCGTGGTTCGGGGAGTACCTGGAACAGACCCTGCTCGCTGAGGCGGCCACCTCGACCTGCTCGCTGCGACGAGTGCGGGAAGATGTCGTGGAGGTTCATCGACGTGCCGAGGAATTCACGCTTCGGTTGAGCGGTGGTGGCCGTTTTCGCGCGAGTCATGTTGTCTTGGCCATGGGCAATCCGGGCACGGATCGCTCATGGGCACCGACCGCACTCCACGGCACAGCGCACTTCGTGCCGGATGTGTGGAACGACACCGAATTGCGGGCGGCCCCGGAGGGTGCGCACGAGATCCTGATCGTCGGGTCGGGTCTCACGATGGTCGACATGGCACTGTCGTTGACCGAACCGGGACGTCGCATCCATGTGGTGTCCAGAAGCGGGCTGCTGCCGTCGGCGCACCTCGTCGGCGTCGGCTCGATGCCCCCGCCGGCACTCCCGGAGGGACGGATGACCCTGGCAGCGGTGCGTGACCTTGTCGAGCGGCAGCTTGCCCGTTCTGTCGCCGACGGCCTCGACTGGCGCGCCGGCTTCGATTCGCTGCGTCCGGTGACGAACGAACTGTGGCAACGGCTGAATCGCGCGGACCGCATCGAGTTCCTGGCCCGGGACGTTCGGTCGTGGGATGTTCACCGACATCGAATGCCGCCCTCGTCGGCTCGCCGGATCCACGAACTCATCGACAGCGGGCAGTTGCGGACCCGCCAGGCCGGAGTCACAGGCGCGAGGCTGGTGGATAGCGGGATCGAGGTGACCCTCTCCGACGGCGAATGCCTGACGGTTGACGCGGTACTCGACTGCACCGGCCCGTCGACGATAACTGCGGGCACCGGATCAGGGGCGTTGCTGCTCGACAGCCTGGTGAGAGCAGGTCTGGTGCGGTTGCACGAGTTGGGACTGGGTCTGGACGTCGACGCGGACGGTCATGTCATCGACGACTCAGGGCGATCGGATCCGCACATGTACGTCGTGGGTCCCCTGCGCCGCGGGCAGTTGTGGGAGACCACCGCCATCCCCGAGATTCGGGTGCAGGCTGCCGAGGTCGCCGATTCCATCATCGAGCAGCGACCCAAACCCGCCCCGACCCCCAGGACCGACCTCTACGGACTGGAACTGACCGCGGACGCGGACGTGGTCGACCTCTACAACGAGGCACTCGGTCGTCTGCTGCGCGTCCAGTCCGGCGCTCGCGAGAGCCTGCTCGAATGCGTTCGACGTGATCCAGACTTCGCGATGGCGCATGCGGCGTTGGCCCTCGTGGGCAACGAGTTCGACGCCGAAGTCAACATCGCCGCCCATCTGTACGCGGCCCAGACCGCGGCGATGAAGCGCGGCACCGAGCGGGAAAGGGCGTTAGTCGCCGCGGCGGTCAGCCGGGTCGCGGGGGACTCTGCCAGGCTGCGAGCCCATCTGCGCGAGTATCCGCGCGACGTCCTGGCAGTCAGCGTCTGTATGCCGACCATCGCCTTCTCCGGGGCCTATGACGTGCCCGAGGATGCCTGGAACGAGTTGGATTCCCTGTCATCTGAGTTCTGCGCCGACGACTGGTGGTACAACGGGCTGTCGGCCTTCGCCAAGCAGGA
>CAYMPK010000308.1:0-1128 GCA_964392145.1 uncultured Actinomycetes bacterium
GTCTCGTCGATGCGGAGGGCGGGCACGTGTTCGCCTATCAGGTGTCCAACCCCAAGGACTACGGCGTGGTCGACTTCGACAGTGAAGGGCGGGTCACCTCCATCGAGGAGAAGCCGGCTCACCCTCGAAGCCACTACGCGGTGCCGGGCCTGTACTTCTACGGCCCCGAAGTCGTGGCGATCGCGAAGTCGGTGAAGCCCAGTGCGCGTGGCGAACTGGAGATAACGGCTGTCAATGACGCCTACCTCAAGCAGGGCAGACTCACCGTCACCGTGCTTCCCCGCGGCACCGCTTGGCTCGACACCGGCTCATTCGAGTCCCTGCACGATGCCAGCGAGTACGTCCGCGTGCTGGAGAAGAGACAGGGGACGAAGGTGGGCTGCCTGGAGGAGATCGCCTGGCGGCAGGGCTGGATCGACGATGCCCAACTGCTGGCCCTCGCCGAGCCGCTGCGCAAGAGCGGTTACGGCGACTACCTGGTCGGACTGCTGGAGAGCAAGAACCGCACCTGGGTGGGCAATTGAGCCTGGGAACTCGAGCGTCGGTCTGGAGCTACCGCAAGCTCGTCTGGAGCTTCGCCGAACGTGACCTGAAATCCAAATACCGCGGAACCCTCTTCGGATGGGTATGGGCGCTGCTACTGCCACTGGCCACCGTGCTCATCTACACCGTGGTTTTCTCCGTGGTCTTTCGCGCTGAGCCACCCCCTTTCGGCAACGGCAAGCCGGGCAACTACGCCGTGTGGCTGCTGGTCGGGCTGGTCACATGGTCGTTCTTCGCGGTGGCCATCAGTTCGGGTATCCCGAACCTGCTGGGAGCAGGGGTGCTGCTGCAGAAGGTGTACATCCCGAGTGTCATCCCGGTGGTGGGCTCGGCGATCGCCACCGCCTCGCAGACCCTGATCGAGTTCGGGATCCTGCTGGTGATCCTGATCATCTTCGTCAATGTCGGCTGGACCTGGTTATTGCTGCCGTTCATCCTGGCGCTGCTGTTCGTGTTCGTCGTCGCCCTGACGACCGGGCTGGCCATCTTGAACGTGTATGCGCGCGACGTGCAGCAGATCGTCACGGTGATCGTGCAGTTGATGTTCTTCCTGACGCCGATCATCTACCCGATCACCAAGGGCAA
>CAYMPK010000308.1:1138-2594 GCA_964392145.1 uncultured Actinomycetes bacterium
ATCACCATCGTGCCCGAGTACTGGCACGGCATCCCTGTGCGCACCGTGATGTCGATCAACCCGATGGCTCAGTTCGTGGAGGCGACGCGGGACGTGCTGTACCACCTGCGGGTGCCGACGCTGGGACAGACGGCGATGTTGCTGGGCTGGACACTCGCCGCAGTGCTCTTCGCCCGGCTCGTCTACGTCAAGCTCGGCCCGCGGGTGGGTGAGTCGATTTGAGCGAGTACGCCGTCCGGGCCCGGGACCTGTCCAAGAAGTTCGCCGTCCATGCTGACCGCCGCAACTCCCTGAAGGACTGGATTCTGCATGGGCGCAAACCGGGCGCCGACGAGTTCTGGGCCCTCAAAGACGCCACCTTCGACATCCCCAAGGGTTCAACGTTCGGGATCATCGGCCACAACGGCGCCGGTAAGTCCACCGCGCTGAAGGTGATCGCCGGAATCTATGTGCCGACCAGTGGCGAGGTGGAGGTCAACGGCCGGTTGTCTGCGCTGCTGGAGCTCGGGGCCGGATTCCATCCGGAACTCACCGGCCGCGAGAACATCAAGCTCAACGCCTCGATCCTCGGAATGTCGAACGCCCAGATCGACGCCGCGATGGACGAGATCATCGCCTTCTCCGAACTTGAGAAGTTCATCGATACCCCGATCAAGGTGTATTCCAGCGGCATGACGGTGCGGCTCGGGTTCGCCATCGCGGTGAAGGTCGACCCTGAGGTGCTGGTCATCGATGAAGTCATCGCCGTGGGTGACGAGGGCTTCCAGCGCAAATGTTTCGACTACATCGCGATGTTGCGGCAGCGCGGATCCACCGTGCTCATGGTGACTCACTCGCTCGGCGTCGTAGAGGACATGTGCGACACCGCCATGTGGCTCGACGGCGGGGAGGTGCAGGAGTTGGGTCCCGCCCGCGACGTCGTGCACTCCTACCTGGCGGCCGTCAACGAGGCGGAGGCCGCGGCGGATGCCCGACCGTCCGCTCCCGTCAGCGAGGAGACCGCTGGCCTCACACGGATCGGCAGCGGCGAGATGCGGGTCACGAACGTGGAGTTCCGCCGGGCCGACGGCAGCGCCTCCGGCTTCCTGGTGGAGGGGGAGCCCGGCAGCATCCGACTCTCCTACGAAGCCAGCGTCGACCTTTCTCCGGTGACCGCGGGTATCGGCATATTCAGTGAGAACGGCGTCAACGTCGCCGGGCCCAACACCGGCCGTTCGGGGTTCCTCGACATAGCGGCGGGCACCGGCACCCTGGAATTCACGATGCCCTCGGTGATCCTGCGACCCGGGCACTACACCCTGACCACCGTATTGCTGGACGGTGGCAAGATGATCGACGGTATCGAACGTGGATTCTCGTTCAACGTCCGTGGCTCCCGGGGCAGTGAGCCCGGGCTGGTGTACCTCGAGGGCGACTGGATCCAGCAGTCCTGAGGTCCCGATAACGGCGGCGCGCC
>CAYMPK010000309.1:0-2591 GCA_964392145.1 uncultured Actinomycetes bacterium
CGGGACCGTGGAATATGTTGTCGCCGAGCACCAAGGCTGCCCCCTGGTCGGCGAGGAACTCCTCGCCCAGGATGAAAGCCTGCGCGAGGCCGTCAGGGCTTGGCTGGATGACGTACGAGAAGGAGACTCCCAGCTCGGAGCCGTCACCGAGCAGCCGATGGAAGGCGGGTTGGTCCTCCGGGGTGGAGATGATGAGGATCTCCCGCAGTCCGGCAGCCATCAGGGTGCCGATCGGGTAGTGGATCATCGGCTTGTCGAAGACCGGCAGCAACTGCTTGCTGACGCCGCGGGTGATGGGCCAAAGGCGCGAGCCTGTGCCACCCGCGAGCACTATTCCCTTCACAGGGCACGAGTGTATCCCGCCGCCCCGCTAGGAGTTGCGACCTGCCACGCGCTTGCGGACCGCCATGAACAGGCCCGAGGCACCCTGCTCCCGGTAGATTCCGCGGGCCTTTGCGATCCGATCCCCCTTGGGTAGCCGTATCTCATTGGGATCGCGGCGGTCCGGCGAGAGATCGTCCTCGCGCAGCCAGTCGTCGGGCCAACGGGTGTGCATGAGCCGGGCGAAACCGGCCGGTGTGACCTCGTTGCGGCTCTTGGATTCGAAGTGGTACAGCTGCGCCGAATTGCACTGAACGATCCGATAGCCGTGCCGCCGGATCCGCATGCAGTAGTCGACGTCGTTGAAACTGCTGGGCAGCATCGGGTCGAAGCCACCGAGCTCGCGCCACACCTCGGCACGCTGGGCCAGACAGGCCCCGGTGACACCGGTGACATCGCGGTCGACCGAAGACCTGTTCCGGTCGGAGGACGCCAGCGACTGTCCGACATCGACGTGGTGCACACCGTGGCGTGCGAAGTACTGACCGGCATGCTGGATCGTCCCGTCCTCGTAGAACAGCAGTGCGCCCACGGCTCCGACGTCCGGCTCCAACGCCAGTGCCACCACGTTGGAGAGCCAATCATCGGAGATAGGTTCGATGTCGTCGTTGAGGAACACGATCACATCTCCGCTAGCCGCCGCGGCACCCGCATTGACCTTGACGGAGAAGTTGAACGGGCCGGGGGTCTCGACCACCTTCAGCGAGTCACCCAGCCGACGCCGCCATTGATCCACGAAGTCGACATCACCATCGGCGTCGAGCACCAACACGATCTCGGGCGGAAGGTCGGTGGTGGCCGTCAAGTGCTCGAGCAGGTTGTCGACCAAACGCACCCGCCCCTCCCGACCCTTGGCCACCGTGCCTCTGGTGGGAATGACGACGCTCACCTTCACCGGGTCGATAGGGGTGCGATGCACTCCGTCCGCCCGGATCTCGATGTCGTACGGCACTGAACGACGCGATGTCAGGACAGCGCGCTCCGCCTCGCTGGTCGCGGGGACGAGATCGCCGAACGGCACCGAGTACAGGGTTGCGGGGAGGTAGCGAACGTCACCGGCGGCGGCCACCCGGAGTGCCGCCCTGCGTAGATCGGCCGAGTCCACCGCGGCACCGAGCACATCGGCACGCACCACTACCACTTTGCCCGTGTAGTCCTG
The DNA here is from genome assembly GCA_964392145.1 of uncultured Actinomycetes bacterium. Taxonomy (GTDB): domain Bacteria; phylum Actinomycetota; class Actinomycetes; order S36-B12; family UBA10799; genus JACJWR01. Next base: position 1,541 of record CAYMPK010000309.1, read on the forward strand.
CCAGAGGAACCTCTCCGGCGACCACCCACCGATCATGTGGTGGCGCAGGTCGGCGTGGGACCTCTCCAGGAAGTCGCTGTAGAAGGCCGTCACGTCCTCGGGGAGGTCCTCGATGAACTCGGCGAAGACCTCAACCGCGTGCGGTTCCAGCCAGACGTCGGGCTCCAGGATCACCCACCATGCGGCGGCGGCCAATTGGTCGGCGCCACCCTCGGGATCGAACACGATTTCGGCGGCCGGAGCGACCGTCTGCCGGCTGCCGCCGGGTCCTGGATCACCCAGGAACAGCAGTCCCGGAACCGAGGCATTCATGCTCACGGACTGTTCGGCACCCACAGTCACGAGTCTAGACGCGCACTGTCGGACGATGCCGCCTCGCGTCCTATACTTGGATCCGACCCGGCGCGACGCGGCCCCAGCCGCCTGCTTCCCGCGACCACCCGACCCCCTGTGAAGGATCCGGACTGCACACCATGCGCATCCTCGTGACCGGCGCGGCCGGCTTCATCGGCTCCAACTTCGTTCGAAAGATGCTCGAGGGCGCCTACCCCGACTTCGCCGACGCCGAGGTAACGGTGCTCGACAAGCTCACCTACGCCGGCAACGAGGCGAACCTCGCGCCGGTGGCTGACAGTGAGCGATACACCTTCGTGCACGGGGATATCTGCGATGGTGCCCTGCTCGAGACAGTCGTCCCGGGCCACGACGCCATCGTCCACTTCGCGGCTGAATCGCACGTCGACCGTTCCATCACCGGCGCGTCCGACTTCGTCCTGACGAACGTGTTGGGCACCCAGAAACTGTTGCAGGCGGCTCTGCAAGCCGAGGTGGGCACCTTCGTGCACGTCTCGACCGACGAGGTCTACGGTTCGATCGGCGAGGGCTCGTGGGCGGAGGACTTCCCGCTGGAACCGAACTCGCCCTACTCCGCCTCGAAGGCAGGCTCGGACCTGGTCGCCCGCGCCTATGGTCGGACCTTCGGGATGGATGTCCGCATCACCCGATGCTCCAACAACTACGGCCCCTACCAGTTCCCCGAGAAGGTCATCCC
>CAYMPK010000310.1:0-2572 GCA_964392145.1 uncultured Actinomycetes bacterium
CGGGCTGTCCGTGGAGGAGATTGAAGGAAGCGACCCGCACAAGGAACGACGCTACCCTGCCCGAGGTGCCGACCCGGACCTACCCGCGCGGGGGCTGCTGATCGCCGTCGCCTCCCGGTGTAGCCCTAGGATCGAGCCCACTGAACGTGCACCTATGCGCGTCGGACCGGGTCGACCGCATGATGACGATGCACAGCGGAGGGACTGATGGCTGATCAGGGCCGCAGACTGATGCTGCTCGACAGCGCCTCGCTGTATTTTCGCGCCTTCTACGGGGTTCCCGACTCCCTCAGAGCACCAGACGGCACGCCGGTGAACGCCGTGCGCGGTTTGCTCGACTTCATCTCTCGACTCTTGAACGACTACCGGCCGACCGACCTGGTCGCATGTTGGGACGACGACTGGCGCCCGCAGTTCCGCGTCGACGTCGTTCCCAGTTACAAGGCTCACCGGGTCGCCGATGAGGCCGACCCGGGCGAGGAGGAGGTGCCGGATCTGCTGGCGCCACAGGTTCCGATCATCGCCGACGTCCTGGCGGCCCTTGGGATCGCCCGGCTGGGAGCCCCCGGCTTCGAAGCCGACGATGTGATCGCCACGCTGGCCGAACAGGCTGGTTGTCCGGTACTGGTGGTCACCGGCGATCGGGATCTGTTTCAACTGGTCGACGACCGGCGCGGCATCGCCGTCGTCTACACGGCTGCCCGCGGAGTCGGCAGAGCCGACATCGTCCGCGAGGCCTGGATCGCTGACAAGTACGACATTCCCGGGACCGGCTACGCCGACTTCGCGACGTTGCGCGGGGATCCCTCCGACGGGCTGCCCGGGGTGAGAGGAATCGGCGAGAAGACTGCGGCTTCACTGCTGCGCCAGTTCGGCGACCTCGAAGCGATCCGCGCGGCCGCGGCCGACCCGGATTCCGGACTCGGCGCTTCGGTGCGCTCCAAACTCCAGGCCGGATCGGACTACCTGGACGTAGCCGACAGAGTCGTGCACGTCGTTCGTGACGTACCCGTTGCCGAGGTGGACACCCGAGTGCCGACCGAGCCGGCCGACCCGGTCGCCCTGACCGCGCTGGCCGAGCGGTGGGGTTTGACGGGGTCGGTGGAGCGCCTGGTGGAACAACTGACGGCGGCGGGCAGATGAGTCCGTCGCTGCTGGCGGGGCTCGCGCTGGCCCGCCCGAGCAGTTGGGCCCCGCTGACGTTGCGCGGTGACCCCGAGTGGTGGAGCCGTGCCCTGGACTCGGGGGCAGTCGGGGTGGGGGTTCGTGGGGAGCACCTCGACGTGGACGGCGATCGGTTGCGGTGGCGCCCGATCTCCGCCGAGGATGCGGGCCGAAGCGTGCTGCTGGCCGAACACGGCGACCGCATCAGGGTGGCGGTGTTTACGGACGAAGCACCTGACTGGCCGAGCCTGCGGGAAGTCGGCTCGCTACTGGACGATGAGGACGCCGCAGCCGCGACTGCGGCCGTGGCCCTGGCCCAATGGCACCACCGCCATGAGCATTGTCCTCGGTGCGGCGCGCTGACCGAGATCACCGAGGCGGGGTGGGTGCGGCGCTGTCCGAACGACGGCAGCAGCCACTTCCCCCGGACCGACCCGGCGGTGATCGTGCTGGTGCGTGACAAGCAGGACCGGGCGCTTCTGGGCCGCCGGTCGATCTGGCCGGAGGGATGGTTCTCCACTTTGGCCGGATTCGTGGAGGCCGGTGAATCCGCCGAGCACGCCGTGGTCAGGGAGGTCGCTGAGGAGGCCGGAGTGGTCGTCGACGGCTACGGGTTGACGTACCGGGGCAGCCAGCCGTGGCCGTTCCCCGCCTCCCTCATGCTGGGCTATCACGCCTGGACAATCCCAGACTCTCCGGCGGCCGAGGCCGATGGGGAGGAGATCGCCGAGGTCCGGTGGTTCAGTCGCGCAGAGATGTCGGAGTTGGCCGGCGCCGGAGAGGTCAAGGTCCCGCCGAGCGTGTCCATTGCCCGGCATCTCATCGAAGACTGGTTCGGCGCAGCGCTACCCGGACAGTGGTCCCGCTGACGCCCCGTCTGACGGGGACTCTTCTACCAGCAGCCGGGACCGCAGCATCTCCTCGATTCCCGCCTCGTCTGGCAGATCGTTCTGTGGAACCCGCTCGGAGCGGGCCACGTAGAAGAAGGAGGCCCGTACGGCTGACAACGGGACGCCCCTGATCCTCGCCCAGGCGACCCGATAGATCGCCAACTGCAACGGGTCTGCCTGCTGGTGCGCCCCGGTCTTCCAGTCCACGACTTCCCAACCGTCCCCGTCCGCGTACACGGCATCGATCTGTCCCGAGATCGGGGTGCCTGCCAACGTGACGGTGAACGGGAACTCGATGGCCACAGGCACCCGGTCCGCGAACTCAGATTCCTCGAATGCCTGCTGCAGCGCAGCCAACTCGGCCGGTGGCGGTTCGGCGAGTTCGGCGTCAGCAGCCCACTCGAGGGCGTCGATGAGAGGGTGCTGGGACCATCGTTCGGCCACCCACTCATGGAATCTGGAACCGAGCCTGGCCTGAGCCGCCGGCGGCCTGGGCATCGGCCGGCGCAGTTGCAGCG
>CAYMPK010000311.1:0-2534 GCA_964392145.1 uncultured Actinomycetes bacterium
ACTGCGGTGGCAGGTGACCCCCAGTGGTCCTCCGGCCAGTGGTTAAGCGAAGTCGCGCTGGCGGGCAGCCACGACCTGTGGGGCTCGACGGGGCCGATCGTGCTGCGAGTGCTCTCGACTGTCATCGCGCTCATCGTGTTGGCCGCGTGTACCGGTATCGGCACAAGGTGGGAGTGTCCTCGCACCGACATCCATGCGGGGTTCCCGAGCGTCAGCACGGTGCGACAGTCCTGGGCGTTGATCGGCTTCCTCTGTGGCGCCTGGGTGTTGATGGGATTCGCCCAGGAGCGTCCCCAGCAGGTGAGCTTCATCGCGTTCCCGCTGGTCGGGCTGCTCGTGGCGCGGTTGCTGCACCCCACTTGGCTGGCCGGGCTCACCCGGGTCCGACTGTGGGGTCTAGTCGCCGTGATCATCACGGCCGGTTCGTTGTGGGCCAGGTGCCACCAGGGATGGTTGTTGGCCGCGCTTCTAATCGGGCTAATCTCCGCACTATCCACAGCACGGCTTTCCCGTCGACTGATCCTCTTGGGTGCTGTGGCCATGGCGGTGACCTGCTCACCCCATGGCTGGGGCAGTGTCCGGGAGGCATTCGGAATCTCGCGTTCAGCAGCCGACCTTTCCGAGTGGCTGCCCACCGACTTCTTCACGTTGCCGGCGGCTGCGTCGCTGCTCTTGGCTTTCGCCCTAGTAATCAAGTCGGGCATCGAGGCGCGGCAGGCGTCGACCTCCGTCGGGCATCGCGCGACCCTTCACTCATGGCTCCGCCGGGAGTTGCGCAGGAGTCGATGGCCACGATGGCTGCTGCTGGCGATCCTCGGCATGCTCGCTGCGAGCGCCGGACGCCACCTGGCCGCCACCGTGCTCATCGCAGTCCCACTGCTGACTGCCGGTGGCGGGGCAGGTACGCCGGCGTCACCTCGTCGGCCCGCCACCGAACGGTGGCCGGACCGGATGGGCCAGTCCCTACTCACATCGATGATCGTCGGCGTCGCGGCGATCCTCAGTGCAACGCTCGCGATCACCTTCGGCGTCAATTCGCCCGACCTGTTCATCGAGCGGGCAGCGATGGCCGCTCGGCTCGCCTGCCATGCGAAGCCCCATCCCGCGCAGACTCCACCGTGGGAGCCGAGTGCTGTCGAGGTGCCAGTGGTCATCGCCACGACCTACAACGACTCGGGCACGGCGTTGTGGGGGGCGCGCAACGCCCCTTGCCCAGGTGCAGCAGCACGGGTGGTCATCGACGGCCGTGCCGACCGCTACGGGGCGGCCGCGATCAGGTCCTGGCAGCGCACCACCTCAGCGCAGGGCGCCTGGCGCAGACAACTCGAGGACCTCCATGTCGATGCGGCCCTGCTTCCGGACGATTCGCCCTTAGCGGGGGGTTTGCGCGCAGAAGGGTGGCGAATCGTGGAACATGGGAACCTGCGTGTCGCGCTGGTCAGAGTCGACACCCGATCTGAGTTCGGGAGGGTCAAGGTCGATGGCGCGCCTCCGTCCACTACTACGCAGCCCGCTGGCGATCCTCTCCGTCTTCCTGCTGTCACGGGCCGCTGTCGCGCTGGTGCCGTTCGGACATACCGGCTATCCGAAAGGCCACCTCGTCATCAACGACGTCACCTTGTACTCCGCCTGGGCAACGGGGCTGGTCGAAGGCAGGTTTCCGGCGGCCGACCCGATGTGGCAGTACCCGCCGCTTGCCGGACCGATCTTCGCCGTTGGATCGCTCCTTCATGACAACCCCGACGTCGGCTTCATGCTGTTGGCCTTCGCCGCCGACGCCGCGATCATGGTGGCCTTGCTGTTGGCCGGGCGTCGTACCGGCAGGACCACCGGGGCGTGGGTCTGGGCCGTCGCCGCCATCGCGGTTGGTCCGGTGTTCTTGACCCGGTTCGACGTGATCCCGACCCTGTTCGCAGTGCTGGGCTTGCTCGTGCTCGCCAGACCAACCACGTCGGGCGCCCTGCTCGGCATCGGTGCCGCTGTGAAGGTCTGGCCGGTCTTGATCCTGGCTGCGGTTCCTCGACGCAACCTCCCCAAGGCGCTGGTCGGATTCCTGGTGGCCGTCGTCGCGGCCACCACGGCTGTCTGGGCATGGGCCGGCGACGACTCGCTGGCCTTCCTCGACGGCCAGTCGGAGCGGGGACTTCAGATGGAGTCCGTGGCGGCGGTGCCCTTCCTGGTCGGGCACCTTTTCGGTTCGGACCCTGGGATCACCTACCGCTACGGCTCGATGGAAGTCGGCCGGTCGGGCACTGGTGCGGCCGCGGTTATCGTCTCGGTTGTGGGCTTGATGGCCCTGCTAACGCTGGCCGTGGCAAGGCTGACCGGGCGCCTCGAGCGGATTCCGGGACCAGACGTCGCTTTCGCGGCGGTATGCGTCTCCATAGTGGCCAGCCGGGTCTTCTCCCCGCAGTACATGATCTGGCTGTTGGGGATCGGCGCGGTATGCCTGATCTGGCGTCGAACGGCCATGGGGTGGCCGGTGGTGCTGATGCTGGCCGATGCCGATGTGAGCTGGCATCGCGTCGACCTGC
>CAYMPK010000312.1:0-618 GCA_964392145.1 uncultured Actinomycetes bacterium
TCCGATCCGAGCCAGGGCTGCGGCTGGAATAACGCCATCGGGTCTCCGGAGGGTCCGCGACCTTAACCCACTATTCACAGGCTTCGTCCTGCTTACCGCGACGGCCTCAGTTGCTTTGGTCTTTCGGTCGGGAGTACTCTTCGGAATCGTCGTGGTGGCAAGTGTCGTGTCCCTTGCCGCAGCCATTGTGTGGCCTTGGATGCCCATCGGAGTCTTCCTACTAGCGATGCCTCTGATGCTGGTGGAGCTGGGCGGTGGCGTACAGGTAGCGCATGTGCTCGGGGCGGCCAGCGCCGCGGGCGTGTTGTGGGCGACCACACTTTCAGCGCGCGGCCTCCGTGGTTCGCCCATGATCTTCGGCGGCGCGCTGATGGTCACGGCCTATCTAGTAGCAACGATGACGGCGACGAGTCCGCTAGCGAGCCTCAAACTTGGATCCATTGGTTTCGTGGGGTTCGCCCTGGCATGCGCCATTGTGCAGGTGGCGCCGAGCCGATCTGGACTGATCTGGATCATGCGTTCGTGGCTCGTCGGCGCCCTCATAAGTGTGGGTCCCTTCCTATTCCAGGACCACTCGCTGACCGTCGAGTACGGCGGTGCTGCCGTGCGGGGCCGTGT
>CAYMPK010000312.1:628-2527 GCA_964392145.1 uncultured Actinomycetes bacterium
TCTGCATGTTTTCGGTATTCGTAGCCCTTGCGCTGATGTGGACATCAACTGTGCGCTTCGATCGGGTATTTGCCGTCCTTGCCATCATTGTGAATTCCGCTGGTGCGGTGCTCACTCTCTCCCGTGGCGGTTTCATGGGGCTTGCGGCGGCGACCATCGCTCTGTGTGTCCTGTTGCCAAGGGTATGGAAGGTCGTGCTCGGGGTATTCGCAGGTGTCGGAGCATTGTTGGCGGTGGGCGCTGCAGCAAACGCGCCGCTCGTAGGCATCGTGTTTGAGCGTCTGGGCTCAATCACGTCCGCTGGTTCGGGCCCAGCGGACGAGCGACCTCTCGTGTGGGGTGAGGCGATACGTTGGTGGACGGAGAACCAGGTGCTGGGGATCGGCCCCGGTGGTTTCCTTGAGCGATCCGGGGCGGCGGGCTCCTTGTTGGCTCCTGAGGGTTTCTACCATGCCCACAATTTTGTTCTTCAAATCGGAGTAGAGGGGGGCCTGCTCGGACTCTTGGCATTTCTGGTCGCGGCCATCATCGGGATCGGGATGACGCTCAAGGCGATTTTTGGCGAGCGGAACACCGTGATGCCCGCGCCCGCGTTCGCAGCGATGTTGGCCGGCCTCGCCGGGGCAGCTGTCCACGGAATGGTCGACTTCCTGTATAGCAATGTGGTGATGATCGTCCTGCTGTCGGTGTATCTAGGAATTATTGCGGCAGGGGTCTCACCCGTCAGTGGCCTCAAGCTTCAGCGCGGCACTCTCCAACGCTCGGTGGACTCACGGGAGCCAGTTGAGGTCCTACAGTGAGCGCCGCAGAGGCCCGCCCACTCAGGGTCTTGGTCGTGACCCCCAAGGGTGACTTGGGTGGCGCGGAACGGTGGCTGCTGGCCGTGGGAGATGCGACAAATCGCCTGCACCTCAGCGTCGCTGTGTTGGAGGAGGGACCTGTTATCGATCGACTGGTCGAACGCGGTTGGCCCGTTTGGAGTCGGCCGACCGGGCGTTCCCTTCGGGGCCTGTGGGAGTCCTATCGATGGCTTGGAGCTGTCATTGCCGAAACGACACCAGACGTGATTCTGCTCAATGGTGTCAAACCGGGGCTGCTCGTGGGGCCGTGGGCCAAGAGACGGAGAATCCCCATGGTGCTGGTGAAGCATGGCACTGCATTTGAGCGCAGTCTGGCACCATTCGTTGCGCGTGCCAGTGCGGCCTGCGTCGCGGTTTCCCAAGCTCACGCAGCCACGCTTCCGTCCCTGAAGACGCGTGTCATTCCGCCGGCACGTCCGTCTGTTGTGAAGAGGCGACTGCGGGAGCCGGCATCGGGTCCCCTCGTCCTGCTGATGGCGACCCGGCTTGTTCCCAACAAAGGTGTTGACACGGCTATCGCTGCCCTCGCAATCGCCAGAGAGTGGCGGTTGGTGGTCGCCGGAGCGGATGACGGCACCGCGCCCGGTGAACGCGCGCGCCTTCTTGCACTGGCAATGTCGAGAGGAGTTGAGCCCCGTGTGCATTTCCTTGGGGAGGTTCCGAGCATTGACGGGCTTTTCGATGAAGTCGATGCCGTCGCGGTCCTCAGTCGGGCGGATAAGCATCACCCTACGCCAGCCGAAGGGTTCGGCATGGTGGTCATTGAAGCCGCAAGCGCCGGCATACCGGTAATTGCTGACCCCGCTGAGGTACCGAGCGTCGCTGCACTTGGCGGTGCAGGAGTCGTAGCTGTTGTTGCTGCCGATCCCCTAGCGGTTGCCCGAGGACTCGAGTTGCTGTCTGACCGCGACGTGCGATTCCGGGTTTCGGAAGCTGGGTATGAGGCGGCGCGTAGGCATCCGTCTGCCGAGGATGTTGCAGATCAGGTCGCCGACGTTCTCGCTTCATGTGTCGCGGATGGTTGAGCCTAGCCCTGGCA
>CAYMPK010000313.1:0-2525 GCA_964392145.1 uncultured Actinomycetes bacterium
CAACGACTTCGGTTCTCTCAACATCGACGCGGATCTCATCGTCAGCATCGACGACAACGTGGTGAGCCTGAGCAACGGCTGCACCTGCTGCTCGCTCCGGGACGACCTCGTGCAGACCGTGCTGGAGAGCGTCGACCGACCCGAGCCTCCTGACTACATCATCCTTGAAGCGAGTGGAGTCGCCGAACCCGCCGGCATCACGATGGCTTTCGCCGCCGAATCGCTGCACCGCCGGATCCGGCTGGACAGCGTCACATGCGTCGTCGACGCTGACCAGGTGCTCCATGGCCCCGGCGCAGAGACGGCCGAGCGTGGGCACTTCACGGGCGTGGACACCATGGGGCTCAAACTGATGCAGATAGCCTGCTCCGACATGGTCGTGCTGAACAAGGTCGACCTGGCCGGGCCCGCGCGCGTGGCGGAAGTGCGACGGTGGATCGACCATCACTTCAACAACATCAGGGTCTTCGAGACCAACTTCGCCGCGGTTCCCGACGAGCTGGTGTTGTCGGTCGGACGCTTCTCGGCGGAGGCCGAGGTGAGCCTTCCGCGTCCGTCGATGACCGACCACGCGGAGTTCGACACCTGGAGCTATGAGTCCTACCAGCCGATGTCCCTCCCGTTGCTCGAAGACGCGATGCGGCGGCTGCCAGGAACGGTGTTCCGCTGCAAGGGGGTCGTCTTCACCGCCGACGCCCCCGATCGGATGGGCATACTTCAGGTGGTGTGTCGACGGGTGGAGGTCTCCACTGGTGATTACTGGCGCGGCGAACCACGAACCAGGGTGGTCGTGATCGGCGCGAAAGGCACGCTGGATCATGAACAATTGCGCGCCACCTTCGAGTCCTGCCGAGATGCGGCTGCCCGAAGGCCTTCGCTCAATCGTGACGGGCCTCTGAGTCAGGGCCCCTGATCCCGGACCCGTGACGACACGTTCCTGCTGCCTACCAGCAGATGACGAACCGGGTGCATCCAGCCTGGGTCGCGCACCCCCAGGCCGTTTCGGGGATCGTGTAATAGCCCCCCGCGCTGAGTTCCAACTCCTGATCCGACAGCTCGGCCTCGGGCAGTAGGTCATCCAGGTTCACGTCGAACCCCTGCGCTTGAGCGACGGCCACCACGTCCTCGCGTGTCTCGGCGGCCTGCAGCTTCGCCATCAGCCCGGCTTCGGCCTGGGCCCGTTCCAGCAGATCCCGTATCCCGTCCGCAGACATCGGCCAGCCTCCTTGTCTATTCGTAGCGCCAGTCTGAACTATCTCCGGGGTCGATGCGCCGCCACTCTCGATTTCGGTTACGTCAGTCATTCGCTTCAGTGGCACGTGGGGCCAGGTTGGCTCAAGCGACGGGCATGATCGTTTGACTAGGTGGGCCTTTCTCCCTGGCTGTGGGAGTTTGGGTGAGCCACGGGTCCTCGCGTGTCGACTCCCTTGCCCACGGGGGAGTCCTCGATGGGCACACCCGTGGAGTCGACGAAGCGGGTCAGCATGTTGAACCACGCCATGACCAGGATGGCTCGGGATGCGGTGGCCTGGCTGCCGTAGTGGTCGACCAACTCGTGCACCGACTCGGCCGACAGCTTCGCACGGTGCGCCATCTCGTCGGCCAGTTCGCACAGTCGCCGCTGCCAGGGGGTGAGCTGGTCGAGTCGGTCATCCAGGATGGCGTCCACGACCCTGGGGGGCACGGTCCCGAATTCACGGTGTTGCGGAATCTCGTACTGCGAGTGGTTCTCGCGGCACGTGCGAAACAGCAGGATCTCGCGGTCCTCGACAGGGAACCACTCCGGGTCGAAGATCACGGCGAGAGGGACGGCGAACGACGGGGCGATCCCGGTGCCCGCCAGCATCCGCCAGACGTTGAAGGGCGGCACGGTCTGCAGGAACTCCCGGTTCTTCTCGTCCAGCTCTGAATCGGCGGGCAACGAGATCCGGTCGCGGGTCATCTCCAGAAAGTAGCAGCCAGCTCAACCGCCAGCCGAGTTCTGCCAACGGGTCCGGTCGGGCGCATCTTGGGAAAGCGAAGTGCCAGGCACAAGGACAGCCGCTTCGGGGCTGGTGATCTCGTCGCGCGACCGCGCACCGCCCAGAGCCCCAAACCAAGCTCCTGCACCCTGCAGATACAAAACCGAACCCTGCAAATACAAAACCGAAAACCGGCGAAACCCAGCTCGCCACTAAGCCCCATTCAAGAACGATCCCCCGAGACACCTGTTCACAGTGTCCCGTGACTCTCATTGGTGTCCGAGGGGGGACTGTCAACGTCAACCGCGGGTTGCAGCACGGGAATCGGTGTCTGCATGCCCCCAACCTACCGGCAGGCGGCCCGACTCGGTTCCGATTCGCCGGGCCATCTGGCGTGGTGATGGGGAAGTGACACGCAAGTGCGGGGCACTTTAGCGCGGAGAGAGAAGTGACCATCACTCACCGGGACGCCGCGTCTGCGAACATCGCGTAGACAACGCCGCCAGAAATCTTCTTGGCGGATCCGGGGACTATGGCCCTTTCGTAGCCGGCCTAGCGGTGATG
>CAYMPK010000314.1:0-745 GCA_964392145.1 uncultured Actinomycetes bacterium
TGGCAAGAATCGCGGGCAGAGTCTCGCGGATGTGCGCCACGGCGGCGGCCTCGCCCCCGTCGCGGGCGATCCGCGCGTTCGCCAGCGTCGAGGCGACGCCGAGCGGGGCTTGGGCGGCGATGAGATGCGCGATCTGCGTCGCCCGCTCGACCTGGGTACCGACCGGGACGACCTCCTGCACCAGCCCGATGTGGTGGGCGTACTCGGCGCCGAACTCCTCACCGGTCAGCAGGAAGCGCATGGCGTTGCCCCACCCGAGTTGCGCCGGACCGCGGAACGTACCGCCCCCGAACGGCATGATGCCTCGCCCGATCTCCAGCTGCCGGAAGCGAACGTCCTCAGCGGCGATGACGATGTCGGAGGCCAGTGCGAGTTCGATGCTCAGGGTGAAGGCGATGCCGTTGACCGCCAGCACCACCGGCTTGGGTACCTGCGGCTTCCAGATGCCGAATGGGTCGTAGTCATGGCTACCCGCGAGGGCTTCGGGGCCCTGGGCGGCCACGGCGGGGCCGACCTCGGCGAGATCGAGACCGGCGGAGAAGTGGTCGCCGTGGGCGTACACCATGCCCACTCGCGCATCGGGTTCGTCGGCGAGTCGCTGGTAGGCGGCACCGAACTCCTCGATGGTGGCGAGATCGAACGCGTTGCGCTTCTCGGGTCGGTTGATCCCAATGCGAAGAACGTGCCCGTCGAGGTCGACTGTCACCCGGGGAGTCATGACCGACAGGTTAGTCGCGGCATCAGG
>CAYMPK010000314.1:755-2522 GCA_964392145.1 uncultured Actinomycetes bacterium
AACCCCTTCCCGTTCGCCCACAGCGGAGCGGGTCGGGAAGTTTCCTGCTCATCGCTGACTTCTATTACATGTAATGTAGTAATCAAGTAAGAGGGTAATCAAGGAGGACATGATGGGTCCACATGGACATGGATGGGGTCCCCGACGGGGCCGAGGCCCGCGCGGACGAGGACGTCCGGCGGAACCGCCGACGGTCACGAATGCCGAGGTGGTCGGTTGGCTGGTCGGGCGACTTCCCGACGATTGGTTCACCGGCGAGCCCCGGGTAATCATCGACCGCGACGAGATCACCGTCATCGGCACGATCGAAGCCCCGACGGCCGCCGGGGAAGCCGATGCAGAAGCGGCAGCAGAGGGGCGCGCAACCCGGTTCCGGGAAGACACCCGTGCCCAGCGCATGGAGATCGCCGATGAGGCCGAACGCCGCTTCGAGAGGAAGGTCGCCTGGGGGGTGGACGTGGCCGGCAGCGTCCAGTTGTTCACCACCCTCGCTGTGCCGGCGATGACCCGCCTTCGCCAGCCCGAACGGCAGGTTCTCGACACACTCGTCGATGCCGGTGTCGCCCGGTCGCGGGCAGAAGCGCTCGCTTGGTGCGTCCGGCTTGTCGGGCAGCATGAGGAGGAGTGGATCGAGTCACTCCGCTCGGCTTTGGACGATGTGCAGCGTGCTCGCGAGGCGGGCCCCAGCTAACCGCGCCGATCCGTCGGGATCTGCGCTCGCGCAGTACACAGGTGAACCCACCCCGGGCCATGTTCGAGGGTGGGTTCACCTGTGTTCAGTGGTGGGCGCCGACCTTGGTCGGGCTCCTATGTGCGCCACCTGCGGGACGCCGATGGCTGCGCGGTGGCGGGTGCACCGATGCGTCACCCTGGTCCGTGGGTGGCGATCCTGCGTGGTGGGGTCGTCCCGACGCGTGATGGGGATAGGCAGCAGCAGCGCCCGCCGTGGGCTCGGTGTCATCGCTGCCCGGGTCCTCAGGATCCTTGGGGTCCTTCTTGCGAGGCCACAGCCCGATCGCCAATACGCCGAAGAGCATCAGCCCGATCAGCACCGGATTGCGCAGCACCGTCGACGGCATCGACGCGACCACGACGCCCTTCACTGCGGCCGGCTGGACCCGCCACCCGTCCGGCTGCGGGTTGGCATCGCCCTTGGTCGTCCAGGTACCGTCATCGTTGCGGGCGACGATGCGGTGCACATGCGGCGGGATGTGCTGTCCCACATAGTCGGTCTCGAATACGACGGCGTCGCCGATGCCGGGAGTCTTCACATTCGGACCCAGCGTGAGCAGCATGTCGGTGGGTTTGTAGGTCGGCACCATCGAACTGGTGGATACGACGTTGAAGGCAATGCCGGCCCACGAGACGAGAACGAAGGCAGCAGCGGCGACCAAGGCGGTTGCGGTCCAACCGAGGAGACCCCGCGGGGCGCGGCGCCGTGCCACGCTGCGGGTCTCGGCCATGCCCGGTCCACCCCTGGACGTGCGCACCTCGTGACCGTGGACCACCAAGTCGTGGACCACGCCCGCATGCGCCCCGGTCATCGCTGCGCCTCCGTCCAAATCTGCAGCGCCGTCGTATCGATCGTGGCGCGGCTCCCCTCGGGGAGGGCTTCGGTCAGGTCAGTGGTGAGTACCCGGAATGCGCGTGTGCCTTGCGTCGGCGAGACGGTCGCGAGTTGTCGGGGTGGTGCGCCGGGGGTGATGAGCCACAGCGTCGTCGGTCGACCGGTCAGCGGCGTCGCGGCGACAACGGCCAGGGTGGATG
>CAYMPK010000315.1:0-2513 GCA_964392145.1 uncultured Actinomycetes bacterium
GACGGAAGCTCTATCGCGGCACCGCTGGAGCAACGGCAGGTGGAGCTGTGGCCCACAACACCGACGTCGACGGCATCGTCGCAGCCATCCGGGAATCCACCGGTCAGAGCTTCCGGCCCAGGAACGTGGCCGTGCTGGGCGCGGGCGCGACCGCCCGCTCGGCCACGGTTGCAGCGGCTCGGCTGGGGGCCGACAAGGTCAGGGTCCATGCCCGACGGCCAGCCGTGGCGGAGGTGGCGCTCGCCGATGTTGCCGCCGCCTCCGGGGTTCCGCTATCAGTTCTTCCCTGGGCTGACGCCTCGGAGGTGGTGGATGCCGATCTGGTCATCTCCACCGTTCCGACCGGTGTCACAGATGAATTGGCCGACGAGATCGGTCAGGGCCGCGCGCCCAGCGGGGTGCTGCTGGACGTGGTCTACCATCCTTGGCCCACCCCACTGGCGCAGGCTTGGACAGGCGCGGACGGCACGGCAGTATCGGGACTGCTGATGTTGTTGCATCAGGCAGCAGAGCAGGTCCGCCTGATGGCTGGGATAAACCCGGACACCGCGGCGATGCGCGACGCTGTCGGACTCTAGTTGCAGCGTCCCGCCGTGCTTCAGCCGTGACCCGCGACTACCGATACCTACCAGACGAGCCTCGGTGACGCCTACAATGCGGTCCTAGCATTACAGCGGGGAGGAAGGGGGTGCAGCGTGCCTCAGTTGTCTGACTACCTGCTTGCCAACGGGCTGGTGACCCCGGCTCAACTCGACGAGGCCGGAGCCGAAGCCGGCAACACCGGGCGAACCCTGAGTCAGGTTCTGGTCGAGCGCGGCGTCGTGTCGGAATCCACCCTGGTTCGGTTACTCGCGGATCAGCTCGGTCTGCAGTACTTCGAGTTGGCTGAGGCGGTGATCGACGGCGCCGCCATCGCGGCGTTGCCCGGCGCCTTGTGTCGCAGGTACCACCTGATCCCAGTCGGGTATGACGGCGACCGACTGGTGGTCGTGATGGCCGACCCCTCCAACGTGATGGCTCTCGACGATGTCCGTTCGACCGCGGGCTGCGAGATACGGGCCGGGGTCGCGACACGCAACGACATCATCGCGGCCATCAACCGGAATTACCGGTCCGAGGGCGAGTTGGACGATCTCAGTCTGGCCATCGACACCGATGAGGAGGAGATCGAGGACCTCGCGAGCATCCGGCAAGTCACCGAGGACGCGCCCATCGTCAAGTATGTCAACCTACTCATCACCCAGGCCATCAACGACCGGGCCTCAGACATACACCTCGAGCCGGCCGAACACGACCTGCGGGTGAGGTTCCGCATCGACGGTGTACTACACGAGGTGATGCGCTCACCGAAGGCGATCCAATCAGGCGTTATCAGCCGACTGAAGATCATGGCGGACATGAACATCGCCGAGCGCCGAATCCCTCAGGACGGTCGTCTGAGCGTCAGTACCGCCGGGTTCAAGGTCGATCTGCGGGTCGCAACCCTGCCCACGGTGTGGGGCGAGAAGGTCGTGATGCGGATCCTCGACAACTCGACTGCGATGCTGACCTTGGAGCAACTCGGCTTCAGCGAGCACAACTTCAAACTCTACGAGGAGAGCTTCTCCAAGCCCTATGGGATGGTGCTGGTCGTCGGACCGACTGGTTCGGGAAAGTCGACCACCCTGTACGCCACGCTGAACATCCTCAACAGCATCGAGAAGAACATCATCACTGTCGAGGACCCGGTGGAATATCGGCTTGCCGGCATCAACCAGGTGCAGACGCACAACAAGGCCGGGCTGACTTTCGCCTCCGCCCTGCGAAGCATCCTGCGCTCCGACCCCGACATCGTGCTGATCGGTGAGATCCGCGACCACGAGACCGCCCAGATCGCGGTGGAGTCGGCCCTCACCGGGCACCTGGTACTCAGCACGCTGCACACGAACGATGCACCTAGCGCTGTGACTCGACTGGTGGAGATGGGGATCGAACCCTTTCTCGTGGGTTCCGCGGTGGACTCCGTGCTCGCCCAGCGACTTGCGCGGCGGCTGTGCAAGAAATGCCGACAGCCGTATACCCCCACCCCGGAAGTGCTGGCCGCTGCCCGCTTCCCCTGGCGCGACGGCGAGGAGCTACCCACTCTGCACCAGGCCGTGGGGTGCTCCCACTGCTCACGCACCGGCTACCGGGGCCGGTTGGCGCTGCACGAGATCATGCCGGTTACGGCGGAGATCGAGCGTCTTGCGGCCGAACGCTCATCAGCCGACGAAGTGCAGCAGGTGGCCTCGGCGCAGGGGATGATCTCGTTGCGCAACGACGGCATGCTGAAGGTCTTGAACGGCGACACCAGCTTGGAAGAGGTACTGCGCGTAGTTCTCTGATACCCGCCCGCCGGGCCACCCGACACCTCAAGTCGCGCCGTGACCTGGCCGATGCTCCCAGGAGACCCGGAGCGGGTCTCGGTCGCAAGGAGGATCGCTCGTGTCCAGTGGGGCGTGGTCAGGACAGGTTGGCGGCATGCCGGCGAGCCC
>CAYMPK010000316.1:0-2510 GCA_964392145.1 uncultured Actinomycetes bacterium
GCCCAATGACTTGCTCATCTTCTCGCCGGCCAGCGTCACCCAGGCATTGTGAAGCCAGTAGCGTGCGAAGCCGTCCCCGGCTGCCTGCGACTGCGCAAGCTCGTTCTCATGATGCGGGAACACCAGGTCCAGACCGCCGCCGTGGATATCGAACGTCCCGCCGAGGAATTCGGTGGACATGGCCGAGCACTCGATGTGCCATCCCGGCCGTCCCAAACCCCAAGGGGTCTGCCAGGCGGGTTCGCCGGGCTTCGCGGACTTCCAGAGGGCGAAGTCACGAGGATCTCGCTTCCGGGGATCTGCGGCACTGTCCTGGGCCGGCATCAACTCATCGACCCGCTGCCCGGAGAGCTGCCCGTATCGCTGGAACGAACGGACGTCGAAGTAGACATCCCCATCGGCCTGGTAGCCATGTCCGCGGTCGATGATGCGCTCGATCAATTCCACGATCGCCGGGATGTGGCCGGTCGCCCGCGGTTCCACTGTTGGGCGCAGGCATCCGAGCAGGTCGTACGCATCGGAGAAGGCCCGCTCGTAGGCTGTTGCGACCGCCCACCATGGCCGCCCCTCGATCTCTGCTCTGGCCAGGATCTTGTCGTCGATGTCTGTGACATTGCGGGCGAACCAGACGTCATAGCCGCTGGCCTCCAGCCAGCGCACCAGGACGTCGAAAGCCACGCCGGCGCGGACATGCCCCACGTGCGGCGGGCCCTGGACGGTGGCCCCACACAGGTAGATCGTCGCCCGGTTGGGTTCCACAGGTATGAACTCGCGAACCGATCTGGTCGCGGTGTCGTGCAGGCGCAGGGTCACCTCGTCAGGTTAGTGGCCCAGTACGCGACCGCGTCAGCAGGGCATTGGCAATGGCCGCGATTCCTTCGCCGCGGCCCGTGAACCCCAAGCCGTCGGTGGACGTCGCCGATACCCGGACAGGCGCTCCGATCGCGGTGGCCAGGGCCTCTTCTGCCTCCAACCGGCGAGCGGACATTCGAGGTGAGTTCCCGATCACCTGCACAGCGGCATTACCGATGTGCCAACCGGCGGCCCGAACCCGACGAGCCGTCTCCACCAGCAGGACGTGTCCACTCGCCCCTGCCCACTCCGGCTCGGACACACCGTAGTTGCTTCCGAGGTCTCCCTGCCCGGCCGCCGACAGCAGCGCATCGCACACCGCGTGCGCAGCAACGTCGGCATCGCTGTGCCCCGCCAGTCCCGTCTCTCCCGGCCAGTACAGGCCAGCGAGCCATAGATCCCGACCTTTTTCGAAGGGATGGACATCGGTGCCGACACCGATCACAGGGATCGACGGCCCCTCGTCCGCCCGAGGATCAGTCATCTGCGGCACCTCCCGATCGGGCGGCGAGCACGGACTCCGCGACCGTGAAGTCGAACGGTGTGGTCACCTGGAATGCTTCTGGATCGCCCGGGACCATGGCCACCGGTTCGCCCAGCAACTCCACCAGCGAGGACTCGTCGGTGGCCTCGAGGTTTTCGGGCCGATGCGCGTGCGCGCGCCTGAGTAGCGAGCATCGATATCCCTGTGGGGTCTGCACCGCCCGGAGGGCGGCACGATCCACGGTCCCCGCCACCATCTCGGTCGAGGCGTTCGGCCGCGGGTCCTGCGCGACCGACTTGATCGTGTCAGTTACCGGGCGCACCGGGATCACTGCATCGGAGCCGGCCGCGAGTTCGTCGAGTACCCGGGCGACCGTTCCGGCCGGAACGAGGGGGCGGGCCGCATCATGGACGAGGACATGACTGACATCGTCACCCACTGCGGACAGCAGGATCTCGACCGAGTCCTGCCGTAGGACACCGCCGGCCACGACCGTAACCGGGACGTGGACGACGCCCTGCAGGTCAGCCGCGACGTCTGCGACCGCTTCCTGCGGCACCGCGACCACTACTTCGACGACGCGAGGATCCACACAGACAGCCCGTACGGAATGCACGAGCAGGGACTCGCCCGCCAGCAGGCGAAGAGCTTTGGGAGCGCCCGGGCCGAGCCGTAACCCGAGTCCGGCAGCGGCTACAAGGGCAGCAACCCGCATCTACGGAAGGTGGGGGCGACGGGCTAGGAGGCGAGGACCTCGTCGAGCATGGTCTCGGCCTTGTCCTCATTCGTGTGCTCGGCGAGCGCGAGTTCGCTGACCAGGATCTGGCGGGCTTTCGACAGCATGCGCTTCTCGCCGGCCGACAGACCACGATCCTGATCGCGGCGCCACAGATCGCGCACGACCTCGGCCACCTTGATGACATCTCCGGAGGCCAGCTTCTCGAGGTTCGCCTTGTACCGGCGCGACCAGTTGGTGGGCTCCTCGGTGTAGGGCTGGCGCAGCACCTCGAACACCCGGTCGAGTCCTTCTTGGTTGACCACGTCGCGAACGCCGACCAAGTCGACGTTGTCCGCGGGTACGCGCACGGTGAGATCGCCCTGAGCAACGCGGAGTACCAGGTACTCTCGGGGCTCTCCCTTGATGACCCTCGTCTCGATTGATTCGATCAATGCC
>CAYMPK010000317.1:0-2480 GCA_964392145.1 uncultured Actinomycetes bacterium
CAGCGGGTTGTCCATCGTCCGCTGGGCGCAGGAGAACGGCTGGAGCCCGCCGGAGGGTGAGGAAGCCACGGGCATCACGCTGCTTGCGTCGGCCGAGGACGGCGACGAGACCGCCCTGGAGGCATTCCGCCGAAGTGGCATGGCCGTCGGCCAGATGCTCGCCTCCTGCGGTGCGCTGCTGGACCTGGATGTGGTTGCGATCGGCGGTGGGCTGATCAACGCCGGCCCGCTGTTGATGGAGCCACTGAGGGCGGGATTCGAACGGCACGCAGGCTTCGGGTTCGTGAAGCGGCTGGAAATCGTGGCGGCGTCGGCAGGCCAGAACGCCGGGATCCTCGGCGCGGCCGCGCTGGTGGCCGGCGGGGACAAGTACTGGACACCGCCGTTGGAATCCGCAGCCGCCTGATCAGGACGACCAGGAGCGCTCACCGGAGTCAGGTGCCGGGTGCGACGCCCGGGGCAGGCTCCAACGTCATGGGCATGCCGTCCTTGGGCCGCAGCGTCACCGCCGCGAACGGCGTCACCGGGGAACCCGGCACCAACTTCGGAGCCCAGCGCTGCGCAAGTGTGGCGACGACCAGCGCGGCCTCGGTCAGTGCGAACTGATCCCCGATGCACATCCGCTTGCCGTAACCGAAGGGAAACCACGCACCCTTGGGCTGGCCCGGGGCCTTCTCGCTGTAGGCGCCGCTCTCGTCGATCCAGCGTTCGGGTGTGAATGCCAGGGCGGAGTCCCAGTAGCGCGGGTCGCGCTGCATGGCGTACTGCGAGGTCATGATCACCGAACCGGCCGGGACCTGCCAGCCGTCGATCTCGATGTCCTCGGTGGTCATCCGTCCGATCACCCAGGCCGGCGGGAACAACCTCATCGACTCCGAGATGACCGCCCGTGTGTAGGGCAGCGAGGCGAGGTCGTCCATCGTCGGGGCCCGGCCGCCCAACACGCTGGCGAGTTCCTCGCGCAGCCGACGCGCAACCGCGGGATTCTGCGACAGCAGGTACCAGGTCCAGGTCAGGTTCATGGCGGTCGTCTCGTGGCCGGCGATCACCAACGTCATCACCTCGTCGCGCAACTGCGCGTCGTCCATGCCGGTGCCGTCCTCCTGCGCCTCGATGAGCATCGACAGCAGGTCGCCGGTGTCGCCGGCGCGGCGGTGCTCCTCGATCATGCGCTGCACGATGCCGTCCAACTCGTCCGGATCGTTGCGCGCCGCGTACAGGGACGTTCCCGGGATCCGCGCCATGAGCTTGCCGGTCGGCAGCATCATCTTGGGGAAGGCCTCGAGCAGGTTGTTCAAGGCCTCGCCGACCTCGGCCGCATCCTTTCGCAGGTCCGCGCCGAAGAGGGTCCGGCCGACGATGTCCAGGGTGAGGCTGCTCATGTCGGCGGCCATGTCGACCTGCTCACCGACCTGCCAACCCGCCTCGTGCTCGACCGTGGCCGCGACCATCCGCTCGGAGTACTCGCGGATCCGCTTGCGGTGGAAGGCGGGCTGGACCAGGCGCCGTTGCTTGAGGTGATCCTGCCCCTCGTTGGTGAGTAGACCGTTTCCCACCAGAACGCGGGCCTCCTGCAGGGCTCGACTCTTGGTCAAGACCCGGGCGTAGTTGCGGTGGACATGATCGATCAGTTCGGCGTCATTCAGCACGTACATGTGCATTCCACCGAGCCGCCAGTGGGTGATCCGCGGGTACTTGGCAGGTAGCGCGGCAAAGAAGTCGGATGCCGATCCGGCCCCGAACAGTTGCCGGGCCGCGAACGAGATGCCACGCGGGCCGGGGGGTCGCTTGATGCCTCGGGGCTGTTTGATGACCTGGGCCTTGACGGCGGCGTCTGCGAGCTTGCGTCGGGCCTCGGTGTCGTAGGGGACGCCGTCGCGCATCGGAACAGTCGGGCTGCTCACGGGAGCGGCGGTCGGGGTGGCGTCGGTGCCGGCAGTTGCCGGCGAGTGTGTGGTGGTCATGGTCCTTCCAGGCTACGCCGACGACGCGGTCGGCGATACCTAGCCAATGTTCGGATCCCGTCAACCCCGAGCACGCAAATGACCCTAGGCTGGTCACTTCACCGGATCTGAGCGGCCAACCGCTTGCAAGTCGGTGAAGCCCGATCGTCTACAACGAGCGAAGGAGGCGCCGTGGCGTCCCAACCAGCGGTGTTGGCCGAAGGCCTGGTCAAGCGCTTCGGCAGTGTCGTCGCTCTGGATGGCATGGATCTGGAGGTCGAGGAAGGCACAGTGGTCGGGCTGTTGGGCCCGAACGGGGCCGGCAAGACCACCGTGGTCCGTATCCTCACGACGCTGCTCAAAGCCGATGCGGGGCATGCCACAGTCGGCGGGATCGACGTTGCGAAGAAGCCGAACGAGGTGCGTCGGACGATCGGACTCACCGGTCAGTATGCCGCCGTGGACGAGTACCTCACCGGCCGGGAGAACATCGAGATGGTGGGCGGGCTCTACCACCTGCAGCGCGGCTGGGTGAAG
>CAYMPK010000318.1:0-2453 GCA_964392145.1 uncultured Actinomycetes bacterium
GCGGCGGTGAGTTCGTGGCTGGCGTCGCAGAGCGCAGGTCAGTGTGGGCCCTGCAGGTTCGGGACCTCTGCCGTCGCCGACGACCTCGGTCGGATCGGCTGGGGCCAGTTCCCGAGGTCGGACTGGGCCCGGATGCAGGAACGTCTGCGGCTCATTGTGCGGCGCGGAGGGTGTCGCATGCCCGACGGCTTGTCGAGATTCGCCGCAACCGGTCTGACCCTCTTCAACGCCGAGGTGGGTCTGCACCTGGTCGGCCAATGCAGCGCGCCCGGCGGTCACGTCTCGGTCCCCGTTCCGGCGGCCGGCCGACACCCGGTAGCCGCCCCGAAGTCACGAAAGGCTCGCAGATGAGAGCGACACCACCGATGAGGATGAAGCTTGACCCGACCTCCTGCACCGGCCACGGCCTTTGCGAGGAGATGCTTCCGGAAGCTGTCGAACTCGACGAATGGGGCTACCCGATCCTGGCCGGTCGGCAACCCACCGAGGCGGAGATTGCCCCAGACCTCGAGTGGGCGGCGAAGATGGCAGTCGACTACTGCCCCCGGCGGGCACTGAAGTTGCAGCGCTGACGTCCCGTACAACGCCTGGGCGATCCGGCAGGACGCAACTTCGGACAATCCGGCAGGACGCAACTATCGACGCCGGCTGCGGGTAGCGTGCGGCCATGACCTTCGACACCATCATCGAACCGTTCCGCATCCATTCCGTGGAGCCGTTGCACCTCACCACCGAGGGCGAACGCAGAGTCGCCATCCGGAACGCGGGCTACAACCTCTTCAGTCTCGCGTCGCGCGACGTCTTGATCGATCTCCTCACCGATTCCGGTACCGGTGCGATGAGCCGCGACCAGTGGGCGGCCATCCAGCACGGCGATGAGTCATACGCGGGCTCGCCATCCTTCGACATCTTCCGAGAGGCCGTTCAGGAACTGTTCCCGTTTCGGCACGTGATCCCGACCCACCAAGGTCGGGCCGCGGAGAAGATCCTGTTTGGAGCACTCGGCGGGGTGGGCCGAGTAGTGCCCAACAACACGCACTTCGATACCACCCGGGCCAATGTGGAGTTCACCGGTGCTGAGGCCGTGGACCTGGTCATCCCAGAGGGACGCGACCCGTCCTCGCGGCATCCGTTCAAGGGGAACATGGACATCGCAGCCTTGGCCGAACTCCTTTCGCGACGTCGCGAGGATGTGCCGTGCGTCATGCTCACGATTACCAACAACTCCGGTGGCGGCCAGCCGGTGAGTCTCACGAATATCCGTGAGACCTCGGAGTTGGCCCGAAGTTTCGGTGTGCCGTTGATCCTGGATGCCTGCCGTTTCGCCGAGAACGCGTGGTTCATCAAGGAGCGGGAAGCGGGGCAGGGCGACCGCCAGGTGTCCGACATCGTCCGCGAGATCGCCGGTCTAGCAGACGGTATGACGATGAGTGCCAAGAAGGACCCGATGGGCAACATCGGGGGCTGGCTCGCGGTCAACGATGACGACCTCGCCGAGCAGTGCCGCAATCTGCTCATTCTCACAGAGGGATTCCCGACCTACGGGGGCCTCGCCGGACGTGACCTGGAAGCACTGGCGCAGGGACTCAAGGAGGTCGTCCACCACGACTATCTGCGCTACCGCATCCAGTCGACCGCCTACCTCGGCGAGGCCCTGGCCGCCTCCGGGATCCCGGTCGTGGAGCCGATCGGAGGCCATGCGGTGTACCTGGACGCGCGCGCACTCCTTCCCCACATCGATCCGCTCGCCTATCCGGGGCAATCGTTGGCCGTGGCGCTCTACGAAGCGGGCGGTGTGCGAGGCTGCGAGATCGGGACGGTCATGTTTGGCCGCCGTCCAGACGGCACGGAGGTGCCTGCGGCCATGGATTTGGTGCGGCTCGCAATCCCGCGGCGCACCTACACCCAGAGCCACATCGACTACGTGATCGAGGTGTGCCGGCAGGTGGCGGCCCGGGCCGATTCACTGCGGGGCCTTCGGATCGCCGTGGAACCCCCATCGCTGCGCCACTTCACCGCGGTGTTCGAACCGTTGCGGGACTAGCGTTCCGACCACGTGGAGCCGTCGGGACTCACCGTGATCGACTTAGTCGTCAGCCCGCCTTCGGCGCCTTGATCGATGACGCAGGTGAACTGGTGCGGGCCATCCGGAAGGCAGTTGACCAGGGTGCGCGCAGGAGTCTTGCCGAGCAGGGACTGGTCCTGCAGGACGGAACTTCGGACCGCCTGCTCCAGATTGGCCGCGTTGTTGTAGCCGGTGCTGGTGTACGGGGCTAGGTCCTCGGTGGTGACGGGCCGCTTCTGCGAGCCGGTCAATCGAACGACGAGCGAGATCACGCTGAGGATGATGATGGCGGCGCCGATGACGATGAACATCCACTTGACCCCGGGGTTCTGTCGGCGCGCGCCGGAAGACTCGCCGCGGGAGGGTTCCGGAGGCGGCGGGAGTGGTG
>CAYMPK010000319.1:0-2423 GCA_964392145.1 uncultured Actinomycetes bacterium
CCGCACTCATCTTGGTCCACTGGGCGGCCAGCAGGGAATCAACATCGCCCGGGTTCGCCGAGGCCAAGGCACTGGCCTCGGCAGCCGGGACACTCATCGAGGCCTCGGCACTGGCAACAGCCGACTCCGCCGCGCTGGCGGCTTCCGAGGCGGCGGATTGCGCATCGCTGGCCGCGCCCGAGGCCTTGCTGGCGAGGGCACTGGCCTGGCTTGACGCGTCGGTGGACGTGCTGGAGTTCGAGCATCCGGTGAATGCCAGCGCCGCGGCGGTGATCCCACCCGCCAGCAGTACGACCCGCTTGTTGCCAATGATGTACGCCATGCCAGCTCCCGAGATTGTGTGGGTGAATTCCGCGACAGACTACCGGACAACCGAGACGGACGCCGTGGGCCGGACTTCTCGTTGACTCGGCGAGGGCCGCAGAGTCGGGCGTCTGGGCCGTCCTCGAGCGAAGACGTCGATGCCTGTCTACTCTACGAGCCATGACCACAACCCTGCCTGAGGGCGCGAAGGACATCCTGGACCGCCATGAGTTCGCGACGATCGCCACGATTCTTCCCAACGGCCAGCCGCAGCTGTCAGTCGTGTGGGTGGAGCGCGACGGCGAGGAACTGCTCGTGTCGACCACCACGGGACGGCTGAAGACGCGCAACTTGGAGGCCGATCCTCGCGTGTCCCTGCTGGTGTATCCCCGCGACAACCCCTACTCCTATGTCGAGGTTCGCGGTACCGCGACCCTGACCGAGGAGGGCGGACGCGAACTCATCGATCGTCTGGCCCGCGCGTACACCGGCGCCGATCGCTACACGATGGACGATGGCACGGACAACGTGCGAGTGGTGGTTCGGATCACCCCGGACAAGGTCGTCTTCCGGGCCTAACCGGATCGGCGCGCCCGGCTGATGGCGTGCAGCGCGATTCCGGCAGCAACGGATGCATTGAGCGACTCGACCCGCCCGGTCATTTCGATACCGGCGATGACGTCACACGACTGCGCCACCAGCCGGGACAGGCCGGCGCCCTCCGCGCCCACCACCAACATCACGCCGGAGTCCGCGAAGTGCTCGGCCGCCATCTCGATCGTCTGGTCACCGCCGGCGTCGAGACCGATCGCGAACAGACCACCCTGTTGCCCCTCGTGGATTGCCCGGGTCAGATTGGTGGCCTGCGCCACCGGTAGCCGAGCGAGTGCGCCGGCGGACGTCCGCCACGCAGTGGCGGTGATACCTGCCGATCGACGGGTGGGAAGGATCAGACCCTTGGCTCCGAAAGCTGCGGCCGAACGCGCAATCGCGCCCACATTGTGCGGGTCGGTGATGCCATCGAGGGCGACGAGCAATGGGGTGTCACTGGATTGCCTGGCGGCGTCGAGGATCTCGCCCACCTGTCGGTACTCGAACGGCGCCACCTCGAGGACCAGACCCTGATGGTTCGCGGAGCCCGCGAGCCGGTCGAGTTCGACCTTCGGGCGTTCCCTCACCGGAACGCCGAGATCGGTCGCCAACTGCACGGCTTCCCTCACCCGGTCGTCGGGGTCCACCAAGGCCACAACTGTCAGCGCGGACGCCGGCGCGGCGGCCCGCAACGCCTCGACCACCGGGTTGCGACCGACCACCACCTCGCCGGACGACGCACCTCGCCTCGACTTGGCGTCAGCACGACGCTGCGCCGAGGCAGCGCGTCGTGATGCGGGATGGCCGGTGCGTTCCTCGGCCTTCGGGGTCGGACCCTTGGCCTCCAAACCTCGACGACGCTGGCCACCGGAGCCGACGACCGCGCCCTTCTTCGACCCGGTCTTTCGGGTTGCCCCCCGACGCTTGGAGTTCCCGGCCATCAGTCCTCCGTGGCTGTCAGCGTCCAGCGGGCGCCACCGGCGGTGTCGGCGACGGTTATCCCGGCCTCCGCCAGGGTGTCGCGGATCGCGTCCGCGGTCGCGTAGTCCTTCTCCGCTCGGGCCTGCGCTCGCGACTCGAGGAGGCCCCGCACGAGCACATCGATAGCGTCCATGGCCCGCTGCTCACCTTCGGCGTCCAGCCACTGCGGGGCGAGCGGATCCGTGCCGAGCACCGCCATCATGGCGCGGACATCGGCCAAGGCTGCGATGACCCGATGGTCGGATACCCCCGCATCCAGTGCCGTATTGCCCTCGGTGACGGCTTCGTGGATGACTGCCACCGCCGCCGGTACGTTGAGATCGTCGTTCATCGCCTCGACGAAGGCTTCCGGGAGATCCCCGGACACCTCGCCCGGGCCGACGCGCTGAGCCGCCCGTTGGACGAACGACTCGATGCGCCGGTAGCCCGCGGCAGACTCCCTGACCGAGGCGTCGGAGAACTCGATGTTGCTCCGGTAGTGCGGCGAGGCCAGGTACCAGCGCAACTCCACCGGCCGGACCTGCTTGACCACCTCGGTGACCAGTGCC
>CAYMPK010000320.1:0-2419 GCA_964392145.1 uncultured Actinomycetes bacterium
GCCTTCAACGTCGAGCCCGGCCAGGACGTGGCCACGGTGGCGGCGGCCGTGGAGGGCAAGGTTGCAGGCGTCACGGCGTACCCGAAGTCTGAGGCGGTGGCACTGATCCCGGGGATCGACTCGATCAGCCAGAGCTTCGGCATCTTGGTCGGTCTGACATTCATCATCGGCATCGTGGTCATCGGGTTCTTCTTCCTCATCCTGACCGTGCAGAAGCTCAAGGCCTTTACCCTGCTCCGGGCCATCGGCACGTCCACCCGGCGGCTTGCCCTAATGGTGGCCAGTCAGATCGTGCTCGTCGTGCTCGTTGCATCCGCGATAGCGATCGCCCTGACCCTGCTGGCCGTACAGGGACTCAACACCGGCATCCCGGTGACCCTCGACCCGACACTGATCGTCGGGGTCGTCCTCGCGGTGCTGCTCTTCTCCCTGCTGGCCGGGCTGCTGAGCATCCGACGGATCGCCCGGATCGACCCGGCGACGGCTGTGGGTGCGCGATGATGCTCGCGTTGAAGGAGGTGCGACGTGGCAAGGCCCGGTTCGCGGCCATCGTCTCCGCCCTGTCGTTGATCGTCTTCCTCGTGCTCGTGCTCGGGGCGCTCTCGGACGGACTCTTCTACGGGGCGACCGGCGCGGTGCGTAACACCACCGCCACTTCCTACGTGTTCGCCTCCGACGCGGAGGGTTCCCTGGTGCGGTCCCGACTCGCGGACAAGGACGTGGCCGCGGTGGCGGCTGTGCCCGGCGTCGAAGCCGCAGGACCCGTGGGGGTATTGCTGACCGGAGGTACCGGACCGAGAGGCCCCGTCGACCTCGCGGTGTTTGGGCTCGAGCCGGGAGGTCCCGGCACCCCGAAGTCGCTGACAGCGGGCAGACTGCCCGGGCCTGATGAGCGTGGCACCGCGGCCGTCGACACCAAGTTGCAGGATTCCGGGGTGGCGCTGGGATCCCGTGTCACCGTCGGGGGAGTACCGGCAACGGTGGTGGGATTCGTCTCCGAGGCCGAATACCAGTTGCAGCCCACCCTGTGGACCGACGTGCAGACCTGGCGAGCGATGCGTGACGCTGTCCGTCCGGAACTGCGCGGCCAGCCGGATGCGATCAACGCCGTCGCCGTCACCGGTTCGGGAGCCGACCTCGCCGCAGTGGCGGCCGCGGTTCCCGGAACCACGGCGCTGACCGCGGAACAGACCGCCTTGGCCATCCCAGGTGTGGAGCAGCAGCGCTCCACCTTGAACTCCATCATCTACACGACTCTGGCCGTGGCCGCATTGGTGGTTGGGCTGTTCTTCGCGCTGGTGGTGCTGGAGAAGCGTGAGTTGTTCGCGGCACTCAAGGCACTCGGTGCCTCCACACGGAACCTGGGCACAGGAGTTGTCGTGCAGGCGGTCATCGCCTCCATCGCCGGGGTGATCATCGGGGCCGTCCTCGCGCGGCTGTTCGACCTCATCATTCCGCCCGAGGTGCCAACCCTGTTCCGCACCGCCACGCTGATCACGATCGCCGTGTTCACCATCGTGGCGGGAATCGTCGGCGCGCTGTTCTCGCTGCGCCGCATCGCGAAGATCGACCCGGCCACCGCCATTGGAGGAGCCCTATGACTCATGACCCGGACGACGACCCCGTGCAAGCGGCCACCACAGCAGTGCCCGATGGGCCCGGCGAGACCCCAGCCCTGGACGCAACCCACCATGCCTCCGCGCTGCTCTCCGTTACGGACGTGCGCAAGGTCTACGGCGCCGGCCACACCGAGGTCGTCGCCGTCGCCGACGCAACCATGGCGGTGGATGAAGGTGAGTTCGTGGCCCTGCTGGGCCCGTCGGGCTCCGGCAAGACGACCCTCATCTCGATCATCGGTGGGCTCCTCTCCCCGACGTCGGGAAGTGTCCATCTGGGAGACACCGACGTGACCTCGCTCAGCGCGAAGGAGCTCACGCGCTTCCGGGCCGAGCGGGTGGGTTTCGTGTTCCAATCCGCCAACCTCGTGCCGTTCCTCACCGCTCGGGAGAACCTGCTCTACGTCGCGTCTCTGGTCAAGGGTGGCTCGCGCAAGACCGCACAGGCGCGCGCCGATCAACTTCTCGACGAGCTCGGCCTCGCCGACCGTGCCAAGAACCTCCCGGAACAACTCTCTGGTGGAGAGCGGCAGCGGGTGGCCATTGGACGCGCCCTGATGAATGACCCGGACCTGGTGCTGGTCGACGAGCCGACGGCTGCGTTGGACACCGCCCTCGGTCGGCAGGTGGTTGAACTGCTGCGAAGGGAAGTCAAGTCACGCGGCAAGACCGGCATCATGGTTACCCACGACCTTCGGATGGTCGAGTACACCGATCGCGTATTCGAGATTCTTGACGGCGAGCTCACCCACGTCGAGTCACCCAGCGCGTTGACCCACTGAGCCACAAACCGCCACGTCCCT
>CAYMPK010000321.1:0-2402 GCA_964392145.1 uncultured Actinomycetes bacterium
GATCAGCGAGATGAAGGCGAGGGTGCCCACGTAGAGGGTGCCGACCCCGCGTCCGAAGCCGTTGGAACTCCCATTCGTACCCAGTTGCTCGGTGGGGAACTGCAGGAACACCACGCCCAGCAGCCAGACGGCGTTGATGGTCACCAGGACCCGGGTGTAGGACTTCAGCCCATCGAGCATGTCGTGGTTGCGCCGCCAGAAGGCCAGGACGACGACGAAGGAGAGGAAGAACGCCAGGAACATGCCGGAGTTGTTGCTCATCACCGTGAAGACCGTCTGGTCGGCCTTGGGTGGCTCGATATCGAGGATCGGCAGGATCAACAGGGTGATCGCGATCGCGACGACCGCATCGGTGAAGTTGACGAGTCGCGAGACCGACTCCGCGGCCGGTTGCGGGGACCCTGCAGCACCGGACCCGGCCTTGGCTGCAGGTGCCCCGGGCGGGGGCGCGGTGTTCTCGGCCATCTGGCCTCCTCGGTATCGCCTGATCGTCACGGGGGCCCTGCTCTCGGGCCCGTCGCTCGTGAAACTACCCGAAGGCTTGCGCGTGGTGGGAAATAGGCAACAATAGTGTTGTGAAATCCTTCGATGGCGGTGATCGTGAGCCGCATGGCACGTCGGTGACATCGGAGATGCCCCACGTCCAGGCCAATGGCGTGCTCACCGGCGCCGTCGCCAGGGTCGCCCGCAGTCTGTTGGAAGGCGGGGCCGTGACGGCCTCCGACCTGGCGGAACGGCTGTACCTCACTCCCACGGCCGTCCGCCGTCACTTGGACGCTCTGGTGGACCGCGGGTATGTCACCACCGCGACGCAGGCCCCGTTCGGTCCTCAGCGGCATCGGGGCCGGGGGAGACCCGCGAAGTACTACTCCCTCACGCCCCTCGGCCGCGACGCGTTCGAGTCCTCCTATGAGGACGTCGCGGTCGGCGCCCTTCGATTCATCGAGAGCGAGATGGGGGTGCAGGCGGTCCTGGCCTTTGCACGGCAACGTGCCCAAGAGGTCGAAGGGCGCTATGCCCGCGCACTCGACGGGATCGAGGAGCCGGAGGCCAGGGCGGAGGCCCTTGCGATGGCACTGAGCAGGGACGGTTTCGCCGCGAG
Source organism: uncultured Actinomycetes bacterium (assembly GCA_964392145.1). GTDB lineage: Bacteria > Actinomycetota > Actinomycetes > S36-B12 > UBA10799 > JACJWR01. Next base: position 1,103 of record CAYMPK010000321.1, read on the forward strand.
CGCGACCGAAGGAACCCTCGGAACCCAGTTGTGCCAGAACCACTGTCCGCTGATGCATGTCGCCGAGGAGTTCGGCGAGTTCTGTGAGGCCGAGCGGGAAGCCTTCTCGCGGCTGCTCGGGGTGCACGTGACCAGGCTGTCGACGATCGCGTCCGGCGGCGGCGTATGCACCACCCATATCCCCACCACCGCCGAACCGGCACGGCCAGGTATCGACGCCCAAAGGAGTACCGCATGACTGACGTGGCCCATCCAGAACTTGACGGCATCGGCAGCTACGAGTACGGCTGGCACGATCCTGACGCGGCCGGGGCCTCCGCGCAGCGCGGCCTCAGCGAGGCGGTGGTGCGGGACATCAGTGCGCGCAAGTCGGAGCCGGAGTGGATGCTCAAGATGCGGCTGAAGTCGTTGAAGCTCTTCGACCGCAAGCCGATGCCCACCTGGGGCTCCGACCTCTCCGGAATCGACTTCGACAACATCAAGTACTTCGTGCGTTCGACCGAGAAGCAGGCCGCGAATTGGGAGGACCTGCCTGACGACATCAAGAACACCTACGACCGGCTCGGCATCCCGGAGGCCGAGAAGCAGCGCCTGGTTGCGGGCGTCGCGGCGCAGTACGAATCGGAGGTCGTGTACCACAAGATCCGCGAGGACCTGGAACAGTCCGGAGTCATCTTCCTCGATACCGACACCGGCCTTCGCGAGCACCCGGAACTGTTCGAGGAGTACTTCGGGACGATCATCCCGCCCGGCGACAACAAGTTCGCCGCCCTGAATACGGCCGTATGGTCCGGTGGCAGCTTCATCTACGTCCCCAAGGGGGTTCACGTGGACATCCCGCTGCAGGCGTACTTCCGGATCAACACCGAGAACATGGGGCAATTCGAACGCACCCTGATCATCGTCGATGAGGACGCCTACGTGCACTACGTGGAGGGCTGCACCGCCCCCATCTACTCCTCGGACTCATTGCACTCGGCCGTGGTGGAGATCATCGTCAAGCGGGGCGGGCGCTGCCGGTACACGACCATCCAGAACTGGTCGAACAACGTCTACAACCTGGTGACCAAGAGGGCGGTCGCACATGAGGGCGCGACCATGGAGTGGGTCGACGGCAACATCGGCTCGAAGGTCACCATGAAGTACCCGGCCGTGTGGTTGCTGGGGGAGCATGCCAAGGGTGAGACGCTGTCCATCGCCTTTGCCGGCGAGGGTCAACACCAGGACGCCGGCGCGAAGATGGTCCATGCCGCCCCCGACACGTCGAGCTCGATCGTTTCCAAGTCGGTGGCCCGAGGCG
>CAYMPK010000322.1:0-2364 GCA_964392145.1 uncultured Actinomycetes bacterium
GGCCTCGGGGTGTCGATCGATCAGGTGGATGTCGTGGCCGTTGGCCAGCAACTCCTTGGCGATGGAGCGGCCCACTTTGCCGGCGCCGGCGATAACAACCCGCATCAGTCCTCCTCCGGGCCGGTCGCCAGCAGGGCTTCGATCTCGGTCGTCCTGGCGGTGGGATACGTCGCGTGCATGCGGTCGTCCTGCTGTACCACCAGGTCGTCGTTCGGCATCAGGCCCTGGCCATAGCGGCCGACCCCGGCGATGGATATACCGGCAATCCGCGCCAGCTGGCTGTAGCGCTTGCCAATCCATCCCGGGTTGACCTCGAACTCGCCGAGTGCAATCTGGCCGGAGGCGTCCCGCCACTCCTCGCGAGTGGCAGTGGGCAGCAACCTGTGCATGATCTCGGCGGTGGTCCAGGCGACGGTGGCCACCGTCGGAATCCCGAGTCGCTGGTAGATCTCCGCTCGCCGGGGATCGTAGATGCGGGCCACCACGTGGTCGACGTTGAACTGCTCGCGGGCGACGCGCGCGGAGATGATGTTGGAGTTGTCCCCGCTGCTCACCGCGGCGAAGGCAGCCGCGCGGGCTATCCCTGCGCGTTCGAGGGTGTCGCGATCGAAACCGACTCCCTCCACGGTCAAGCCTTGGAAGGACTCCGGCAGCCTGCCGAAGGCTGTGGAACTCTGATCGATGATGGCCACCGAGTGGCCGTCGGCGTCCAAGTCCCGCGCCAGCCGCGACCCCACCCGGCCGCAGCCCATGATGACGATGTGCACGGTCAGAAACGCTACACCCGGTTGTGGATGCTCTGCTTGGGTAGGCGGCCAGCACACACGGTTCGGTAGGTCTAGCATGGCGAACGTGGCAACCGATTTCGCCAAACGGATCATGTTGGGTCGAGCTATCCGCTCCGACCGCTTAGGTGACACGCTGTTGCCGAAGCGAATCGCATTGCCGGTTTTCGCCTCCGATGCGTTGTCGAGTGTCTCCTATGCCACCCAGGAGATCCTGCTGGTGCTGTCGGTGGCAGGCGTCGCACTGTTCACGCTGACCCCCTGGATCGCGCTGGCCGTGGCGCTGGTCATGGTGGTGGTGGTTGCCTCCTACCGGCAGAATGTGCACGCCTATCCCAGTGGGGGCGGCGACTACGAGGTGGCGACCGAGAACCTCGGTCCCAATGCGGGTGTGGCCGTCGCCAGCGCCCTCTTCGTGGACTACGTGCTAACCGTCTCGGTGTCCACTGCCGCCGCGGTGGCCAACGTGTCGTCGATCGTGCCGATCATGGGCCGCCATGCCGTGCTCGTCTCGATCATCATCATCGCGGCGCTGACCGTCATGAACCTGCGTGGGGTTCGCGAATCCGGCACCCTGTTCGCCATCCCCACCTATGCCTTCGTGCTCGGGATCTTCGCGATGGTCACCTGGGCTGCCGTCCGGTTGCTGCACGGCGACACCATGCTCGCCTCGTCAGCCGGCTATTCGATCAAGCCGGAGGATTCCTTCACCGGGGCCGCGTTCGTCCTACTCGTGGCTAAGGCCTTCTCGTCCGGCTGTACCGCGCTCACCGGTGTCGAGGCGATCAGCAACGGCGTCCCCGCCTTCCGCAAGCCGAAGGAGAAGAACGCCGCAACCACCCTGCTGATGCTGGGCACGATCGCTATCACGATGTTCCTCTCGGTGACTGCGCTGGCCCTCATCACCAAGGTGAGAGTTGCTGAGAATTCGGCGGATCTCATCGGACTGCCGCCGGGGCAGGCGCAGCAGACGGTCATTGCTCAGGTGGCCAATGCGGTGTTCAGCAATGCCAGCGTGCTGGCTGGCTTCGTCACCCTTGCGGCGGCGCTGATCTTGATGTTGGCCGCCAATACCGCTTTCAACGGATTTCCCGTGCTGGCATCCATCCTCTCCAGGGATGGCTATCTGCCGCGACAGTTGCACACCCGGGGAGACCGGCTGGCGTTCAGCAACGGCATCATCGTGCTGGCTCTGCTGGCCATGCTGCTGATCTGGGTCTTCGACGCCCAGGTGACGCAACTGATCCAGCTCTACATCGTCGGGGTGTTCGTCTCCTTCACGCTGAGCCAGCTGGGCATGGTGAAGCACTGGACGAAGTTGCTGGCGGACCCTGCACTGCCCGACGCCGAGCGTCGCAAGATGGTCCGCAACCGGGTGGTCAACGCGATCGGATTCCTGATGACCGGGACGGTGTTGATCATCGTCCTGATCAGCAAGTTCATGGCGGGTGCCTGGATCGTCTGTCTGGCGATGCCGCTGCTGTACCTGCTCATGAAAGCCATCAGGCGCCACTACGACCGGGTCGCTCTCGAGTTGGCGCCCGATGACGACTCGAAGTCGGCGCTGCCCTCCAGGGTC
>CAYMPK010000323.1:0-2356 GCA_964392145.1 uncultured Actinomycetes bacterium
GGGCGGCGTCCAACGCCGAGGTGATATCGGCAACGAGGTCAGTGGCCTCCTCGATACCCACAGACAATCGGACCAGATCTGTCGGGACCGCCAGTTCCGATTCGGCCACCGACGCGTGGGTCATGACCGCGGGGAGTTCGATCAGTGATTCGACACCACCGAGGGACTCTCCGAGTGTGAACAGGCGGGTGGTCGCGCACACCGCCCGTGCTGCCGATTCACCGCCGCTGACCCGAAACGAGACCATGCCGCCGAAGTCGCGCATCTGACGTGCCGCGACCGCGTGGCCGGGCGAGGCGGGATCCCCCGGGTAGAACACCTCGAGAACATCGTCTCGCGCGGTGAGGGCCGCGACCACTGCCCGGGCGTTGGCACAATGCTGGTTCATTCGAACGGCCAGCGTCTTGATCCCACGCAACGTCAGCCAACAGTCGAAGGGTGAGGGCACCGCTCCCATCGCGTTCTGGCGGTAGGCGATCCTGTCGGCCACCTCGTCGTCGCGGGCGACCACGGCCCCGGAGACGACGTCGCTGTGGCCGCCGAGGTACTTCGTCATGGAATGGACCACGATGTCGGCGCCCCAGGCCATGGGTTGCTGGAGGTAGGGCGTCGCGAAGGTGTTGTCCACCACCAGCAGGGCGCCCGCGTCGTGGGCGACCCGGGCCAGGGCCTCGATGTCCGCGATACCGAGCATCGGATTCGAAGGCGACTCCACCCAGAGCAACTTCGTGCGACCGGGGATGATCGCCGAGGCGTAGGCGTCGGGGTCTGCCACCGCCGCGACCGAGTACTCGGCACCCCACGGGGCGAGAATGGCATCGACCAGTCGGAAAGTGCCGCCGTAGGCGTCGTTCGGGATGACCAGGTGATCCCCCGGCGTGAGCAGGGATCGAAGGACCGCGTCGGAGGCCGCCAGCCCGGAGGCGAAGGCCATGGCCCGCACCCCTCCCAGAGCCTCGCCGTCGGCGTCGACTCCCTCCAGCGATGCCAAACATGTCTCGAGCACGGCGCGGGTCGGGTTCCCGCTGCGGGAGTACTCGAAGCCTCCCGGTAACACCCCGACCCCATCCTGCGCGAAAGTCGTCGACAGGTGGATGGGTGGGATCACTGCGCCCGTGAGGGGGTCCGGTTGTTGCCCGTCGTGGATCGCCCTGGTGGCAAATCCGTCCTGCTTGCTCACGTGGCGGTCCTCTCGTGGGGAGTGCAGTGATCCTGATTACATCGTGTGGGGTCTACTCGATCATTGGACGACGAAACCCAGCAGGTCGGTCCTGGTCAGCACCCCGACCGGTCGGCCATCGGCCAACACGACCAAGGCGTCATGGCGAGCCAGTTCATCGACCGCAGCCGTGACGGATTCCCCGCTACCAATGGTCGGTAGTGGCGCGGACATATGACGTCCGACGGGGTCGGCCAGGGCCGCCTCTCCGCGGAACACCAGATTGAGCAACTCGCGCTCCGAAACTGCGCCGACCATCTCTGACACAAGCACAGGTGGCTCCGAGGACACCACGGGGATCTGGGAAACGTCGTACTCGCGCATCAGATCGATCGCATCACGAACTGCCTCGTTGGGATGCAGATGCACCAGGGCCGGCAGGTCGGAGTTCCCTGATTGGGACGCCAACACCTCCCCGGCGGTGTGCTCGGTCCGGTTACCGGCGAGGAACCCGAAGGCGGCCAGCCACTCGTCGTTGAAGACCTTCGAGAGGTACCCGCGTCCGGAATCAGGCAGCAGGACGACGACGAGGTCATCCGGTTGGGCAGAAGCCGCGACCTGGATCGCGGCCGCCACGGCCAGTCCGCAGGAGCCGCCCACCAGCATGCCCTCCTCCCGGGCCAGACGCCGGGTGGTCGTGAAAGCCTCCCGGTCCGATACCTTGATGACCTCATCGCACACGTCTCGGTCGAACGCCACCGGCCAGAAGTCCTCGCCGACGCCCTCGACCAGGTAGGGCCGGCCGGTCCCGCCCGAATACACCGAACCCTCGGGGTCGGCGCCGATGACCTTCACCCGGTCGTGGCTGATCTCCTTGAGGAAACGTCCGACGCCCGAGATCGTCCCGCCTGTGCCGACGCCCGCCACGAAGTGGGTGATCCGCCCGGCGGTCTGTGCCCAGAGTTCCGGCCCGGTGTCCTCGTAGTGGGAACGCGGATTGTTCGGATTGGCGTACTGATCCGGCTTCCAGGCACCGGGTGTCTCGGTGGCGAGGCGATCGCTCACTTGGTAGTAGGACCGTGGGTCCTCGGGCGGCACGGCAGTCGGGCAGACCACCACTTCGGCTCCATAGGCGCGCAACGTCGCGATCTTGTCGGGGCTGACGCCCGCGCGGTCGATGATGACCAAGCGGCGTTC
>CAYMPK010000324.1:0-2345 GCA_964392145.1 uncultured Actinomycetes bacterium
AGGATGCCTATCTGGGCGACATAGACCAGCAGGGCCACATTCAGGCCCAGCGCGTGGTTGCTGCGAAGCACCCGGCCCACAATGATCTGGCCTCCGGCGAAGAAGCCGATCACCACGATGGTGCCCAGCACCCCTCCGAGCACGCCTTTGCCACCTTGGAGCACTCCCCCGACGACGGTGCAGATGATTCCCACGATGAGACAGAGCAGGGCAGGGGTGCGGATCAGCGCGATGCCGTCACTCGCAGCGGCTTCGGCGAGAGCATCCGGACTGTCGGACCCCTCCGGTTCGGGTGCGGTCATGTTGAGCGAACCTACAGGGTCGGGTGCGCCTGCTGGTTGGGGCGTATCACGAACAGGGTCATGGCAGCCGCCCCGAGTAGGAACACCACCACCGAGACCGCGACGGATACGAAGGCCAAAGAGACCGCGGCGAAGGCGAGCAGAGCTGTCCAACCGTGCATCAGGCTCACCGCGCGCCGCTGAGAGTGACCCATCTGCAGCAACCGGTGATGCAGGTGTTGCTTGTCCGCGGCGAACGGGCTCACACCGGCCTTGGTCCGTCGGACCACCGCCAGTGAGACGTCTATCAGCGGGATCGCGATCACCGCCAGCGGGAGCAGCAATGGCAACAGGGCCGGGAACAAGGTGGCGCCGCGCAGGGCGCTCGGATCGAGCCGCCCGGTGAGGGTGATCATGGCTGCTGCCAGCAGCAGGCCGATCAGCATCGAACCGGTGTCGCCCATGAAGATCCGCGCCGGATACATATTGTGGGGCAGGAATCCCAGACAGATGCCCGCCAGCAGGGCACAGATCAGCGTCGCGAGGATCGCCCGCTGGAACCCGAACTCGACGCTGAGAAGGAAGGAATAGGCGAAGAAGGCGATGGCCGCGATGGCCACGATCCCGCCCGCCAAGCCGTCCAGGCCATCGACGAAGTTCACCGCGTTGACGGTGAAGACCACGACCAGGACCGTGAGGATGATGCTGGTCAGCGGATCCAGCACGAGGGTGCCACCGATCGGCAGCCACACCACCTGGATGCCCTGCCAGGCCATCACGCCAGCCGCCAGCACTTGTCCAACGAACTTGGTCGGGGCGTCCAGACCCCACCGGTCGTCGGCCATGCCCAGTGCGACGATCAGAACGACCCCGCTGAGTAAGGCAACCGGAAGTTGGCTGGTCTCGAACACCGAACGCATCATCGGGAGCTTGCTGGCCAGCAGGAGCCCGGCCAGCATCCCGAAGAACATCGCCAAACCACCCCAGCGCGGGACCGGCTCAGAATGGATATCGCGATCGCGAACATCGGCCATCGCTTTGGCCTTGATGGCGAGCACCCTCACCAGCGGCATCGTCAGGTAGGTGACGGCCGCGGCTGCGAACAGACACAGCAGGTACTCACGCACGGTTACGAGGATAGACCTGTCGGGTCGGATTAGCCCCGAGCGTACGCAGGATGGCGCCCTACGAGTTCCGCAACCTGGTCGCGGATCTCATCGGCGGAACCGGGGGTGGTGATGGCTCGAGCGATCAGCGAGGCGGTTTCCTTCATCTCCGCCACCCCCATTCCCTGCGTGGTCACCGAGGGCGTCCCCACCCGGATTCCGCTGGCCACCATGGGCGGCTGCGGATCGTAGGGGATGGCGTTCTTGTTCAGCGTGATGCCGGCAGCGTCGCATCGCTCCTCGGCCTCGGTGCCGGTGACGCCGAGCGGCTGCAGGTCGATCAGCGCGAGGTGGGTATCTGTGCCGCCACTGACCGGTCGCATACCCTCCTCCGCCAGCCCGGCGGCCAAGGCCCGGGCGTTGTCGATCACCTCGACCGTGTAGCGCTGGTAGTCGGGCGTCGCCGCCTCCTTGAGAGCTACCGCCTTCGCTGCCACCGCATGCATGAGTGGACCACCCTGCATCATCGGGAAGACAGCCTTGTCGATCGCCTTGGCATGCTCCTCCTTGCACAGGATCATGCCGCCGCGCGGTCCGCGCAGCACCTTGTGGGTGGTGAAGCAGACAACGTCGGCGTAGGGCACCGGGCTGGGAATCGCCTGGCCCGCGACGAGGCCGATGAAGTGCGCGGCATCCACCATCAGGATGGCTCCGACCTCGTCGGCGATCTCTCGGAACGCCTGGAAGTCGATCAGGCGTGGATAGGCCGTGGCCCCGGCGATGATCATCTTCGGACGATGGGTGCGGGCAAGATCCCGGACCTCGTCGAAGTCGATCAACTCGGTGTCCTGGGTGACGCCGTAGGAGACGACGTTGAACCACTTTCCTGAGAAGTTGACCTTCGACCCGTGCGTGAGATGGCCACCGTGCGGGAGGCTCATCGCCAGCACGGTGTCCC
>CAYMPK010000325.1:0-2344 GCA_964392145.1 uncultured Actinomycetes bacterium
CGTCTACGGTCGGACAGTCACGCCGGTGACGCTGCAGCAGTGCCTCAAGGGATAGCGGGCCCGCGGTGGACCGCGGCGGACCGCTCCGGGTTTCCAGTACCGTGCCTTCATGTCGTCCTCACGGCCAACCGTGGTCTGCGCCGACCCGAGCAGTTGGGAGGCCATGGCCCAGTTCGGCGCGGCCCTGCGGCAGCGTGGTATCCGGACAGTCAGATACACCGGTCGGGATCGCAGCCTGAGGCAGGTCGTTCGAACCAACTTGGAACGTTCGCTATTCGATCGGACTCACGCCGTTCTCCGCACCGGCGACGATGGTCGGCTCGACGTGTCACCGATCCTCGAACGCCTGCCTGAGTTCGCGGACGTCCAGAGTGCGGATGAGATAGGGGCACGCCTGGTGCTGGACCGACGATGGCAGCAGGAACCTCGGCTGCGCCGGGTCCACGCCGCCGGGCTCAGCGACTTCGACTGCTATGACAAGTTGTCGTACACGAGGCTGGCCGCGGCCGCCGGGGCGCCGGTGCCGCCGACCTGGACCATCGCCGAGGAGGTTCCCTCGGATGTGGCACTTGCCGTCAAGTCTCGGGTCGGTTCCGGCGGGACCGGCGTGCGGATGGTTGCGGACATATCGCAGGCGCCCGCGGCCGTCGCGGAGGTAGGCCGAGGGCCGGAGTCGGTGCTGTATCAGCAGGCGATCGCGGGTGAGGTCTGGAATGTCGGCGGCGTTTCTCGCGACGGGGAGATCCTGGCCGCGGCGGCCTATCGGGCGGCCGCCCCCGCAGGTGACCCACACGGTCCACCGGTGGAGATCGAGCTGGAGGACCGCCCCGATCTGCTGGACTCGGCGGCTCGCATCGTCTCCGCGCTCGGCTACCGCGGACCCTTCGCGCTGGATTTCGTGATCGGCGAGGACGACACGGGCTACCTGATCGACTTCAATCCCCGGATATTCGGTTCCTGGCCCGCGCTGCAGGCGGGTGGCGTCGACCTGCTCGGCCTCTACCTGTACTCCATCGGGTTGGCCCGGCGCCCACCTAGATCCTCTGTCCAACTGGGCCGGTTCTTCCGTACTTCGCCCCAGGGCGACCCGGCGATTCGCCGGTCGATCGCTCGCGCTCGGGAGTTGAATCGGCACCTTGGTCCGGTGCTCGGCGCGGACTGGCGGCGCCTCAACCTGATCGAGCAACTGTTGACGGCTCGGCCCTCCTGGCTCACCGGGCCCAAGCCGACCGGCTCCCGCGTACTGGGCGACGACCACCGTGTCGTGATGGCCTACAACGAGAGTTGGGGTGCCGCCATCACTTTCGGTGGAGCCCTGCGCCACCGACAGGTCGACGTTGTGCGTCACACCGTGTCAGGGCTTTCGCTCAAACAGCGGGTGCGGCAGTCGTTGGAGTCGCTCTGCTTCTCCGCGAGTGTGTTCGACCTCGTCGAAACCGGCAGCGGCACCATCGACGTGGGTTCGATCCCCGCCCTCGTGGATCACGCCTGGGATGTGCAGATGACGGAGCGGGTCGCCGAGGTCGTTCTGGCGAGTCCCGAGTGGTCGGCACGCCCGGACCTCTCCAAGACCCACCCTGCGGTCGACGAGGGCATTCTCATCGACAAGTGGCTCACCACTTCCTGGGCCGAGCGACACGGAATACCAGTCCCCGAGACCTATTCCGCAGCGGACGTCGGCGGACTCGCGGGTCGCTACCCGGTCGTGGTCAAGCATCCTGTCGGCTACGGCGGGAAATGGGTGGCCGTCTGCTCGGATGCCGACCAGGTCGAGGCGACGCTGCGAGAGTGGGACACGACGTTCGGCGAGGTCATCTTCCAGGAATTCATCGATGGACCGATGGTCAATGTCGGCGGTGTCGCGGAGGAGGGACGCATCCTGACCGCCGCCGCGTATCTACCGACCCAGGCCGCGGAGAGTCCAACCGGTCCACCGGTGTCGATCCGGCTGGTTCCCGGGGAGGCGGCGCTGGAGTCGAGCAGGCGACTGGTGGAGACGCTCGGGCTGCGCAGCATCTTCTGCTTCAACTTCGTGCAGGACGACGCGGGGGTACCCAGGCTCATCGATGTGAACGCGCGCGTGTTCGGGTCCTGGAGCGGACTGCAGACCGCAGGGGTGGACATTGTCGGGAACTACCTCTACGAATTGGGTCTGCGTCAACTGCCGACACCGAGGGCTGCTCGGCTCGGGGTCGACTTCCCGGTCGAGGTGCTCCTCGGGGAGGGACTCTTGTGCGGGATGCGACACAACTCCCGACTGATTCGGCAGGCGTTCGCGCTGGCGGGTCTCCGGGGCGCAATCGCGATCACCGTCATTGCCCTTGCGCAGTCGGCGAATCGTTCA
>CAYMPK010000326.1:0-2331 GCA_964392145.1 uncultured Actinomycetes bacterium
CGGTACCAGTCCCGTAGATGACCGCAGGTACCCGGCCGGTCGCCCGCAGTCTGCGTGCCGCTCCCTTGCCGAACTCGGTACGGGGTTCGGCATCGATCTTGACCTGGCTCACGTGTGCTCCTCGGAAGTTGTACCTGATGTTCCACCGGCCAGGCCATGCCTGGACGGCGCGAAGAGGGCAGCACCGCAGAGCGTGCTCGTCGATAACGGCGGTCGAATCCGCCCTCGCCGGACCACCCAAGACTACAGGTCGGCGCAGCGCCCCCGCCGACGCGCCCTGGTCCCTACCGCCCGCCGTCGGATGCTAACGTGGCCGCAGCCTTACGGATCCCGCCATGGGTGGGGTCGGTGGGGTTACGAACACCCCACGCAGGGGAAGTCCGGTGGCAATCCGGCGCTGACCCGCAGTCGTAGATCGCAGTTCCGTGACGTTCGCGGAATGCAGCGGGGCCTTCTGGGTCCCTTGCGATAAGTCGAAATGCCTGTGTGGGCGTGAACGGCTCCATCAACCGTCGAGGTGTACGGGACGGAGCCCGGACATCGTTCCGGCGATGTTCGAGCGATGTCACGCTGACCGTGATCGCAGAGGACCATCCCTTTTCATGAGGCTCGCCCCCCGCAGTCGCCGGACTCTCGTGCTGACCGCAACTACCGCCGCTCTGTCCGCAACCCTCGTCGGTGCCCTGCCCGCCACCGGCAACGCCGCCCAGGTGACCCCGACCGCCGGTGCGGATGCGGGCTTGTTCGGCTCCCAGGACCCGACTTACGACGGGGTCTACCGCCAGGGCCTGGCGCTACTGGCACTGGACGCCGCTGGCGGGGCCATACCCCCGAGTTCGGTCAACTGGCTGATCCGACAGCGCTGCGCCAACGGATCCTTCATGTCCTATCGGGCCAACGTCCGGATCCCCTGCAGTGCTCCCAGTGCAACCACCTACTCCGGACCGGACACGAACTCGACGGCCCTGGCGGTGGTGGCCCTCAACGCGGTCCGCCGTCATGGCGAAGCGGACCGGGCGGCCAAGTGGCTCGTCAGCCGCCAGAATCCCGACGGCGGCTGGGCCTACTTCCCCAGTCCGGGGGCTGCGACCGACGCCAACTCCACGGGACTGGTCATGATGGCCCTGCGGGCTCACGGAATCAGCCCGGCGGTTGTGCGCAGCAGCCGGGCACGGACCGGGTACCAGGCACTCTCCGCCCTGCAGAGCGCCTGCTCGGCGGCACCGGCCGACCGCGGTGGGATCGCCTTCCAGACCGGTGGTGCCCCGGATGAGCTGGCCACAGCACAAGCCTCCCTGGGACTCGTGGGAACGGTTCGGCAGCAGCGAAACGACGCGGGCGTGCTGCCGGTGAACCGGCTCACAGCCGGCTACGTGCCCGGCAGTTGCGCGTTCCCGGTCCGCAGTCAGACCGGACTCGGCCTCGACTTCCTCCGCGCCCATCTCGGAGCGGGCAGAGGCGCACTGCGCGACCCGTTCGACCCGGCGAAGATGAGTATCGGCAACACCGCGTACGCCGTGTGGGCCCTGACCGCTGCGGGCCGTGGCGGCATCGGCGTCAACCAGGCCATCGCGACGCTGGCCCGCGAGACCCGGAACTACGTCAGTCCCGCCAGCGGTGGCGTCCGGCGGGATGATGCCGGGCGCCTCGCCCTGATCGCGCTGGCCGCCCGACAAGCAGGGCAGCGGCCCTCTAACTTCGGCGGGATGAACCTGGTGGCCCGCCTCCAACTCACCCGGAGGGTGTGAGGAGATGACGCGCCACTCCCGACTTCGGAGTTCACGCCTGGCGGTGGTGGGCGCCGCGGGGCTGTTCGGCGGTCTTCTCGTCGGCCCGATGGCGGCCGTCCCAGCACGCGCCGACGACAGTGCGGCCGGCGGGGCTGACGTCACAACCACCTCCGCCGCCGCCTACCGCTACTGGTCCTACTGGTGGGGTCGACCGGATGGTTCCTGGACCTTCGCGACGATGGGAGCCGCCAGCACCCGACCCAAGGATCGCTCCGTGGAGGGGTGGCGATTCGCGGTAAGCGCAGACTCTGCGAGTGGGGCTCGGCATCCGCGCACCACCCAGACCTTCGACGCCCTCTGCCCTAATCCCCCGGCTGCGGCACCCGGACAGAAGCGGGTGGCCGTCGTGATCGATCCAGGTGTCGCCTCGGACGCGCCTAGTGGGGAATCACCCGCCGCGGCACATGTCGCCTGCGTCCAGGTGCCGGAGTCCGCCAACGGTGCCCAGGTACTGGCGAAAGCGGCCGTGCTGCGCACCAACGACGGGATGGTATGTGGCCTGGATGGCTATCCGCAGTCGGAATGTGCCGTGGTCGTGCGC
>CAYMPK010000327.1:0-2325 GCA_964392145.1 uncultured Actinomycetes bacterium
CGGCCTGGTCGGCCTGCGGGCGTGGAAGAAGCGGCGCGGATAGCGCCGGTCGGCACGCATCCGTGTTCTGGAGGGCCATGATCGCGGTGGCCCTCGTCGTGTACGGCCTCATGCCTGATTAGTACTCGTTTGGTTTCCCTGTATGCGTGCCCGACGACAACGCAGGCATCGTGAACGTCGAGCCAGACGGCGCGGGCAGTCCCGGCAAGGCGATGCCAATCGATACCTGCATCGGGTGCTGCACCAAGACGGGCGGCGGGTTTGGCGGGTCCACTTCCTTCAGCGACAGCAACGCATGCATGGCCGGCAGGTGCTTCCCCTGCTTGGCCGCACGCTCTGCCGCCTCGATCCACAGTTCGACAAACCGGGCGCGGTGCTTCCGCAGTTCCGCCCGGCAGTCCACGGCAATCGCTTCGATCTCCGGTCGAGCCAGGGCCGCCGTGATGCTCTGACGTGAGGTCTGCAACCGCCGGGCGATCTCGCTCAGGCTCTCGCCCATCAGCCGCAGCCGCACCGCTTCCTCGCGTTCCTCATGGGTCAGCCGGTGGGCCGGTGTCCCGACCGTCATCGTCCTATCGCGCATCGCACGCTCCAACACTTTGACGGTACTCCCACATGCCCCGTCTGCCGAGATGCTCCCGTGGGCGCAGCAAAGGCGCGTGTTCGCCCTCAGGACGCACGCAAAGGCGATGGGTGGCCTGATATCGACAGCCCGCCACGCGCAGCCCAGAGGGCCACGGACACGCATGCTCGCGACCCCGCCAGCGGCGGAGGGAGCGAGGTCTCCTTGTAGACGCTTACTGCCAACCTGCCAAGAGATAGAGAATCTCTATGGCAGGCAGTAGTTGGCAGTTCGTGGCAGTAGTGACAGCAACAATGCGTTTCCATCAATGTTTCCGGCCCTGCGTCGAGCGTTTTGCTGGCGTGGCAGTTCGTGGCAGTGCCTGGCAGTTGGCAGGAGTTACTGCCACGCGGGTTTGGCAGTAATCGTTGGCGGTTCATCGGCGAGATCCCGAAGTGGTGAAGCGCTGCCCCACTTGCTGCAGGTAGCCCTTCTCGCCCAGTTCGGCGCTGGCCCGGTAGAAGGTGCGTTCCGACATTCCCGACATCACACGCAGCCACTCAGTCTTGGTCGCGCCATCACGGCCGAAGGTGTCACGGAGGACATCGAGGCAGCACTGCTGCGCCTCGGTCAACTCTCTGCTGCCGGGGGCATCGTCGAGCGCCGGCACGAGCACGCAGCCGGGCGCGCCGGCCACGGGTGCCAAGGTCAGTTTCACGGTGTAGCCGCGCGGGCCGTTCCGCTGCTTATCGACGAGCAGTTCGATCTCGTCGTCGGTGGGCGTCAGTTGGAGCATGGCATCGGCTGCGCCCCGCATCGACGAATGCCCGCGCTCGCGTGATCCGCTCGCGTTCGTGTGATGCACCAGACCGACATGGGCGTCGAGTTCGTCGGCCCACTGCCGGGCGTGCGTCATGGCGAGCGTCACATCCTCGCTGCTCGTCTCGGTGCTGCCCGGCGTGGCCGCCGCATAGGTGTCAATCCAGATCGACACGGGCCGGATCGTGCGGACGACCTCTTGGAACTGGCTCACCTGGGCGAGGTCGAGCAGTTGCAGGGGTTCGGGCCAGGTGTAGACGCCGATAACCTGATCGAGGTCGAAGCCGTGCGCGACCTTCCACGCCCGTAGCCGCTGCTTGAAGCCCGACGCATCCTCACACGCGACGTAGACGACAGGGCCAGCGCGCAACACCCGATGCCCATACAGCGCGCGGCCGGTGGCGGTGCTGCCGGCGGTGCCGGCGACGAATGTCGTCTTGCAGGCCCCTGAGGGGCCGTAGACGACACTGACGCCACGATCCGGCAGGAGTTTCTCGATCCCATACGCGGGATCACTGAGGGTCATCAACTCGACGTCGTCGAGCAGGCGCACGGTGGTCGTGGTGCGCGTGACAGGCGCGGCGGTCGCCTGGAAGTCTCGGCGATCCGCCTGCGTCATGACCTGTCGGATGACCGCTTCAACCTCGCCGGCCGGCAGGGGCGGCTCACACTGCTGGTCATTCGTGGCGCGGATCGCGTGCCCGATCGCAGCCGGCGCGACATGCTTGGCTTTCAGGCTGCGCCCCAGGCTGTAGAGGGTCGCGTTTCGCGCGCCGTTGCCGATGGTCGGCGGCACGGTGAACCAGACCATGGCCGACACCATCTCGCTGGGCGGGATGGCGCGCAGCAGGATCAGGCGGCCCACCGGCACCATCATGGCGCCACCCATGCCTTGCAGAATGCGGAAGACCTTCCGTTCTGCGTCGAGCAAGACACCAACCCGT
>CAYMPK010000328.1:0-2320 GCA_964392145.1 uncultured Actinomycetes bacterium
TGGTCGGAGTCCTCGATGTGGCTGATGTCGGTGGATAGCCCGTCCAGCCAGGTCTCATCCACTTCCGGCTCCGCCCGCGCGTCATCCGCCGGCGTGGTGGAGAGTCCCCAGCGCACTACACCGGAATAGTCCGTTCGTCTGTGCACCGTCACGGTGTCGGCCCCGACGAGCACCTGCGCCCAACCGCCAGCCAGCAGCCAAGTCTCCCCACCGGAAATCGCCACGTTCCGCCAGCCGGGGGAGGCGACCTGCTCTGCGACAACGGGAACCCGATCGCCCTCCGCCTGCCTAAGGGCTACCACCGCCGCCACCGCATGGCCGGCGGCGGTCCAATAGGCAGGGGCTGGGGTACGAACCTGCGGATGCTGCTCGAGGAAGGCGGTCGTACTGGCTCGGTTGAGGAATGCTTCGGACTCGAGCACCTCGACAAGCATGTCGCGGTTGGTGCTGACCCCATGGATACGCCCCGCCCGCAACCCGGATGCCAGGATGGCCGCTGCGGCGTCCCGATCACGACCGTGGGCGATCACCTTGGCCAGCATCGGGTCGTAGTGCGGCGACACCACTGAGCCTGCGGTCACACCTGACTCGACCCGCAATCGTGGATCCGTGAACTCGAACTCGGTTACGGTGCCGGTGCTGGGTAGGTCGCCGTTGGCGGGGTCCTCTGCGTACAGGCGCACCTCGATCGCGTGCCCCCTCGCCACCGGGTCGGCGCTCGGCAGCGCAGCCCCTTCGGCGACATCGAACTGCCAATCCACCAGGTCGAGTCCGAGTACCTCCTCGGTCACCGGGTGCTCGACCTGCAGGCGGGTGTTCATCTCCAGGAAGAAGTAGTCGTCGCCGTCGACCAGGAACTCGACCGTGCCGGCGCCGACGTAGTCGATGGCCTGGGCCGCCGCGACCGCGGCGGCGTGCAGTCCCGTTCGCGTGGTTTCTGACAGGAAGGCGGCAGGGGCCTCTTCGACGACCTTCTGGTGCCGCCGCTGGATGGAGCACTCCCGTTCCAGGAGGTGCACGACCGTGCCATGGGTGTCGCCGAATACCTGCACCTCGATGTGGCGTCCCGCGGTGACGTACCGCTCGAGGAAGACGGTGGCGTCCCCGAACGAAGCGGCTGCCTCCCGCCTCGCCCCCGCGACCGCATCGACCAGGTCCTCAGCTCGTTCGACAACCCGCATGCCCTTGCCTCCGCCACCGGCGGAAGCCTTGACCAGCAGGGGGTATCCCACAGATTCACCGATCCCGAGCAGCGCCTGGCCCTCGACCTCCCCGTCCTCGAGCTCCGCACCCGGCAACAGCGGCACCCCGGCCGCGGAGACCAATCGTTTGGCGGCGACTTTGCCCGACATCGCCACGATCGACTCCGGGCTGGGGCCCACCCAGATCAGGCCGGCATCGGTCACGTCCCTGGCGAACTGAGCGTTCTCGCTGAGGAACCCGTAGCCCGGATGCACCGCGTCGGCGCCGCTGGCCACAGCGGCCGCGATGATCTGCTCACTGTCCAGGTAGCTCTCGGCACTCGTGGTACCCCGCAACGCGAAGGCGATGTCCGCCTCCCTGACGAATGGGGCGTCGGCGTCGGGCTCGGAGAAGACGGCGACGCTGGTGATGCCCCGGGCCCGCGCCGTACGCATGATCCGCCGGGCGATCTCACCCCGGTTTGCGATGAGCAGACGGGAGATACGGCGCCGCGCCGGTGCCGAGGTCGGTGTCGGACTGGTTGTTGTGGACATTTCCCTCACATCCGGAAGACGCCGAATGCGTCGGTTCCGCGCACTTCGGCTGAATAGCAGGCGGACAGGGCCAAGGAGAGCACGGTGCGGGTGTCCGCGGGATCGATGATGCCGTCGTCCCACAACCGTCCGGTGGCGAACAGTGCCGTGGACTGCCCCTCGACCATTGACTCGAAGGCATCCCGCATCGGTGCGAAGGCGGCTTCATCGAACGGCTGCCCGGCGGCCTCGGACTTCTGCCGGGCCACGATCGTCAGCACACCCGCGAGCTGCTTGGGCCCCATCACCGCGATCCGATGGTTGGGCCACGTGAAAACGAAGCGCGGGTCGTATGCGCGGCCGCTCATGCCGTAGTTGCCGGCGCCGTAGGAGGCGCCCATCATCAGGGTCAGGTGCGGCACGGTGCTGTTCGAAACAGCGTTGATGAGTTTGGCACCGTCCTTGATGATGCCGCCCTGCTCGTACTTGGTCCCAACCATGAACCCGGTGATGTTCTGGGCGAAGAGGATCGGGGTATCGGAGCGGTTGCAGAGCTGGATGAATTGGGCGCCCTTGTTGGCCTCCTCGCTGAACAGGATGCCGTT
>CAYMPK010000329.1:0-2306 GCA_964392145.1 uncultured Actinomycetes bacterium
CCCAACAAGAAGAACATCCTTCCGCAACTCGCCGACGTGCAGTTCGATCCTGGCCGCAAGTACTCGCTCACGTGGCAGTCCGGGTTCGCCGGGCTCGCGTGGAACAAGGCCAAGGTGCCTGCCGGTCTGAAGACCGTCAACGACCTCTGGAACGCCGCCCTCAAAGGCAAGGTGGTCGTGCTTTCCGAGATGCGCGACACGATCGGCCTGATCATGCTCAGCCAGGGGGTGGACATCTCGGGCCCCTTCACGAACGACCAGTTCATGGCCGCCCTGGACGTGCTCCAGCAGCAAGTCGACTCCGGTCAGGTGAAGCAGGTGAAGGGCAACTCCTACAAGGAGGATCTGATCAACGGCCAGGCGTTCGCCGCAATCGCCTGGAGTGGTGACATCTTCCAGCTCAATGCGGAGAACGGTGATCAGTGGGGCTTCGCGCTGCCGGAATCCGGCGGCACATTGTGGTCGGACAACTTGCTGATCCCGGCGACGTCGCCGCGCAAGAGCAACGCCGAGAAGTTGATGAACTACTACTACCAGCCGGAGAAGGCCGCCGAAGTGGCCGCCTACGTCAACTATGTCTGTCCGGTGCAGGGCGCGCAGCAGGCCATGGAGAAGATCGATCCCAAGCTGGCTCAGAGCGAGTGGATCTTCCCCACGGCGGCAACCCTGGACAACGCCAAGGTGTTCCGACCGCTGACTCCGCAGGAGCAGGCCGAGTACTCCAAGGCCTTCGGCACCGTCATCCAGGGCTGAAACGATGGCGAAAGGAGTCGACGCAACCAAGGCCGAGGGCGATCTCCACCTCGAGCATCTGACGAAGAGCTTCGGGGACTTCACAGCCGTCGACGACCTGTCGCTGCAGGTGCCACAGGGGTCGTTCTTCGCTCTGCTGGGTCCCAGCGGCTGCGGAAAGACGACGACCCTAAGGATGGTCGCCGGACTGGAGGAGCCGACGACCGGCTCGATCCGGATCGGCAACGCCGACATCACGTTTGCCAAGCCCTACCAGCGGCCGGTGAACACGGTGTTCCAGAACTATGCCCTGTTCCCGCACATGACCATCTTCGAGAACGTCGCGTTCGGACTGCAGAGACGCGGCATCAAGGACGTCAAGGGACCGGTCAATGAAGTGCTGGAACTCATCGAACTCCAGCACGTGGGGAATCGAAAGCCCACCCAACTCTCCGGTGGTCAGCAACAGCGTGTGGCACTGGCTCGGGCGATAGTGAACCGGCCTGCGGTACTGCTGCTGGACGAACCGCTGGGAGCCCTCGACCTGAAGCTGCGCCGCCAGATGCAGCTCGAACTCAAGCGGATCCAGACCGAGGTGGGATTGACGTTCATCCATGTCACACACGACCAGGAGGAGGCCATGACGATGGCCGACACCGTGGCTGTGATGAACCAGGGGATCATCGAACAGATGGGGGCGCCGCTGGAACTCTACGAGTCGCCTCGCACCGCGTTCGTCGCGAACTTCCTCGGCCAGTCGAACCTCTTCCCGGCCCTGGTGGTGGAGAGAACCGGAGACGACATCGTCCTGGAGGATCCGGACGGTACCTTCCAGATGCCGATGAGTCGGGTTGCCGACGTCGTCGATACCCAGCGCGGTGCTCGTGTCCTGGTCGGGGTTCGCCCGGAGAAGATCCACATCGAACGATTCGACGATGCCGCTTCCGCGCCCAAAGACGGCAATTTCGTCGACGGACATGTGACCGCCGAGAGCTTCCTCGGGGTGAGCACCCAGTATGAGGTGAAGACCCCTGCCGGCGAGACCATCAGCGTCTTCTCCCAGAACCTCTCCGGAGCAGGCATCATCCCGGTGGGCGAGAAGGTCCGGCTGACCTGGGCCCCCTCCCACGGTTTCGTGCTGGACGGCGGTCAGGACATCAACGCCGGTGTCGAGGATGTCCTCGAAGCGGATGCGAGCTGACCATGGCGATTGCACAGGCGATCGGCGACACGATCGAGGACGAGGGTCGTAACGCGCCCCATCAGGGCAAACGCGGCAAGTGGGTGCCCTACCTGCTCATGGTGCCCGGTCTGCTGTGGCTGGCGGTCTTCTTCCTGATTCCGCTGGTGTCACTGTTCCTCACCAGTCTCCAGACGCCGGTGTACAACGGCGAGGTCGGTCAGTTCGAGCAGACCTGGCATTTCGCCAATTACATCGACGTGCTCACCGACAAGAGTTACTACATCCCGCTGTTCCGATCGTTCCTGTATGCGGCCATCGCGACGGTGCTGGCGCTGGCGATCGGCTATCCGCTGGCCTACGCGATCGCCTTCAAGGCTGGCAAGTGGCGCAA
>CAYMPK010000330.1:0-2295 GCA_964392145.1 uncultured Actinomycetes bacterium
CCGCGACCGGGGCCGACACCGGTCGGGAGCCGTTGACCGGGATTCGTCAGTGTTCCTTGGCGCGGGCGAAGGATGCTTCGATCTCCGCCTCGGCTGCGGCACGACCGGTCCAGCTGGCGCCCTCCACGGACTTGCCGGGCTCCAGGTCCTTGTACACCTCGAAGAAGTGCTGGATCTCCAGCCGCTCGAACTCGTCGAGATCGTCGATGTCCTGGAGGTACTCCACCCGAGGGTCCCCGGCCACGACACAGACCAACTTGTCGTCACCACCGGCCTCGTCGGTCATCCGGAACATCCCGATTGTGCGGCTGCGGATGAGACATCCGGGAAAGGTCGGTTCGCCCACGAGCACCATGGCGTCGAGCGGGTCCCCATCGAGCCCCAGGGTGTTGTCGACGAATCCATAGTCATGTGGGTAGCGGGTCGCGGTGAAGAGCATCCGATCGAGCTTGAGGCGTCCACTGACGTGGTCGACCTCGTACTTGTTCCTGCTTCCGGCTGGGATCTCGATGGTGACGTCGAACTCCACGGGGTACTCCTTGGGCGACTCGGCGGTGAATACAGGTCTCGGTCTCAGGACTCGCCGGCATCCCGGTGCCGGCGAACGGTCCTCGTCGGAGAAGATAGTGGTCAACGGGCCACGAGGCGCGCCAGAGGGCGCGAGTCGCCGACGGCCTTGATCACAATCCGACGACACGGGCAGGGAGTGCGGATGCTGAGCAGGCGGGTTACCGGCTTCGGTGCCGTGCTGGTCGCATGCTGTGTCGGCGTCCTGGCGACATCGCAGGTGGTGGCGGCGGACTCGGCGCTACCGACGCCCGCACCCTTACAGGTGACACCTGCGTTGCCGGCGCCAACGGGTACGCCGCCGACCGCCAGCGGTCTGGCGTCCGCCCTGAGCGCCCTGAACGATCCTGCACTGGGACCGTCCGTCGGAGCGGTGGTCATGGACGCCGCCACCGGCTCGGTGCTCTACGAGCGGAGTTCGGGTCAGCCTCGGATCCCGGCATCGACGTTGAAGATCCTCAGCGGTACGGCGGTCACCACCGCTCTGGGTGCGGATAGTCGCATCACCACCAAGGTCGTGGCGGGCCCCGACGGTTCGGTGATCCTGGTCGGAGGCGGAGACCCGGATCTTCTGGTGACACCCTCCCCGGACAGTCCCGATGCCGTCACCCTGGCCGACCTGGCGAAGCGCACGGCGACCGCCCTCGGCGTTGCCGCCGACCCGGCATCGGGAAGCCCGGCATCGGCCTCGGCGGACGGGTCCTCGGCCTCGGACTCGCCGTCGGCGCAGGAAACCCCCTCGGCGTCCGGCTCGGCCGCAACGGATTCGCCCGTCCCTCCAAGCGGTTCGGGTCCGACCTCGGGTACCCGAACAGCCGTCCGGGTGCACGTCGACGATTCCCTGTTCACCGGACCGACGACCGAGCCGAGTTGGCCCGACACCTACCTCTCGTCGTGCATGGCGAAGCCGATCATGGCCCTGAGCGTGCGGACGCCCGCCGATCCGTGCAACCCGGAATCGGATCCGGCGCTATCAGCGGGCAGGGCATTCGCGGAGCAATTGGCGGCCCAGGGAGTGACTGTTACTGGTGACGTTGATCGGGTGCGCGCG
Source organism: uncultured Actinomycetes bacterium (assembly GCA_964392145.1). GTDB lineage: Bacteria > Actinomycetota > Actinomycetes > S36-B12 > UBA10799 > JACJWR01. The sequence goes on from CAYMPK010000330.1 coordinate 1,619, forward strand.
CCGGCAGGGGCACGGGAGTTGACGGCGGGGCAGTCACCTCAGATCGCCGAACTGGTGGAGCAGACCTCCTTGCGATCGGACAACGTCGCGGCGGAGATGCTGGCGCACCTGGCCGGGGCCAAGGTCGTGGGTGACGCCAGTTTCGCGGGCGGTGCCGCGGCTACGAGTCGCGTTCTGGCGGGTCTGGGTGTGTCGGTGGAGGGACTCAGGCTGGTGGACGCCAGCGGGCTCAGTCGCGACGACCGGGTGCCGGCCGCCACTACAGCGGCCGTGCTGTCGAAGGTCGCTGCCAACGCGAATCCGCAGATCTGGCCGGTGGGCACCGGGCTGCCCGTCGCAGGGTTCGACGGCACCCTCGCCGAAAGGTTCGGGACGGTGGCTACCGAGTCAGGCCGCGGCGTCGTGCGCGCGAAGACGGGGACCTTGACCTCCGTGGGCGCGCTCGGTGGCCTAGTGGTGGACCGAGAAGGGCGTCTGCTCATCTTCGATTTCGTCGCCGATCAGGTGACCGGTACCGACGAGGCGAGGACAGCCCTCGACCGAGCCGCGGCGGCACTCGCCGACTGCGGCTGCGGCGGGGCTGGCTGACCCGACGACCCTTCGGCGTACCCTTACCGGCATGGCGGAACCGGTCGATTGGCAACTCGCGGCGGCAACCGCTACCCGGATAGCCCCCG
>CAYMPK010000331.1:0-2289 GCA_964392145.1 uncultured Actinomycetes bacterium
CAAGAGCGCAGGCGCCAAGAAGGTGCGCCGCAAGGAGAAGAAGAACGTGGCCCATGGCCACGCCCACATCAAGAGCACGTTCAACAACACCATCGTGACGATCACCGACCCCTCCGGCGCCGTGATCGCCTGGTCCTCGTCCGGCCAGGTCGGCTATAAGGGCTCGCGCAAGTCGACCCCGTTCGCCGCCCAGCTCGCCGCTGAGGCCGCGGCCCGCCGCGCCATCGAGCACGGCATGCGCAAGGTCGACGTCTTCGTCAAGGGCCCGGGGTCCGGCCGCGAGACGGCGATCCGCTCGCTGCAAGCCGCCGGTCTGGAGGTCGGCTCGATCTCCGACGTCACGCCCGTTCCGTTCAACGGTTGCCGCCCGCCCAAGCGGCGCCGAGTCTGAGGTAGGTAGAGAAGCGACATGGCCAGATACACAGGACCGGACTGCAAGCGCTGCCGCCGGGAGAAGACCAAACTGTTCCTCAAGGGCGCCAAGTGCGATTCGCCCAAGTGCCCGCTGGAGAAGCGCCCCTACCCGCCGGGTCAACACGGCAACGCGCGGACCAAGGAGAGCGAGTACCTGCTGCAGAAGCGGGAGAAGCAGAAGGCCGCCCGCATCTACGGCATCCTGGAGCGTCAGTTCCGCGGCTATTACGAGGAGGCCAACCGCAAGTCGGGTAAGACCGGTGAGAACCTGCTGGTCATCCTTGAGAGCCGGCTTGACAATGTGGTCTACCGCGCGGGTTTCGCCAAGAGCCGCGACGCCGCCCGGCAGACCGTGCGCCACGGTCACATTCTGGTCAACGGCCGAAAGGTCGACATCCCCAGCTTCCGCGTATCCCCGAAGGACATCGTCGAGGTGCGGCCCAACGCCCGCGAGTTGACCCCCTTCATCGTTGCCCAGGCCGAGGCCCCGGAGCACACGTCGCCGGCATGGATCGAGGTCATCCCGCAGCAGATGCGGATCCTGGTCCACTCGCTGCCGACCCGCGAGCAGATCGATACTCAGGTCCAAGAGCAGCTCATCGTCGAGCTCTACTCCAAGTAGTCATCCAGCACCACCCAACCCCCGGCGTCAAATAGCGGATGCCGACGGAAAGGAAACAACAGTGCTCATCGCACAGCGCCCGTCCCTGACCGAAGAGGTCGTCTCCGATTACCGTTCGCGGTTCGTGCTCGAACCCCTCGAGCCCGGCTTCGGCTACACGCTGGGGAACTCGCTCCGGCGGACCCTGCTGTCCTCGATCCCGGGGGCGGCGGTCACCAGCATCCGCATCGATGGCGTGATGCACGAGTTCAGCACCATAGAGGGGGTTGCTGAGGACGTCACGGAGATCATCCTCAACATCAAGAACCTCGTGGTTTCCAGCGAACTCGACGAACCGGTCGTGCTGTACCTGCGCCATCAGGGCGCCGGTGAGGTCACGGCTGCTGCCATCACCCCGCCCGCAGGCGTGGAGATCCACAACCCCGAACTGCACATCGCTTCGGTCAATGACCGGGGACGCCTGGAGATGGACCTTGTTGTCGAGCGCGGTCGTGGCTACATCACCGCTGCGCAGAACGCCTCCTTCGACCAGGAGATCGGGCGGATCGCGGTCGACTCGATCTACTCGCCGGTCCTGAAGGTCACCTACAAGGTGGAGGCGACCCGTGTCGAGCAGCGCACCGACTTCTACTAGTTGGTGCTGGTCGTCGAGACCAAGCCGTGCATGGCCCCGCGCGATGCCGTCGCTTCCGCGGGCAAGACCCTGGTCGAGCTGTTCGGCCTGGCCCGAGAACTGAATGTGGAAGCCGAAGGTATCGACATCGGCCCGTCGCCGGCGGACACCTTCGTCGCGGAGCAACTCAACATGCCGATCGAGCAGCTGGACCTGACCGTCCGGTCGTACAACTGCCTCAAGCGTGAGGCCATCCACAGTGTCGGCGAGTTGCTCACCCGCAGCGAGGCCGATCTGCTGGACATCCGCAACTTCGGCCAGAAGTCGATCGACGAAGTGAAGGCCAAGTTGGCCTCGCTGGGTCTGTCGCTCAAGGACAGCCCGCCCGGGTTCGACCTGGCGGCCGCCGTCAACTTCTATGCCGATGATGAGAACACCTACGCCGAGGATGAGCAGCTCTGACGAGCTGACCTCCTAGGCAGACAACGAGGAGAACGACATGCCGACGCCCACCAAGGGTCGCCGACTGGGCGGTGGCCCGGCCCACGAGCGGCTGATGCTCGCCAACCTGGCGACGTCGCTGTTCGAGCACGGCCGGATCACGACCACCGAGGCCAAGGCCAAACGGCTGCGTCCGCTC
>CAYMPK010000332.1:0-2289 GCA_964392145.1 uncultured Actinomycetes bacterium
CCAGTTGACCCGCCGCGGCCACCACGGCGTCGTTGACGCGGCGGGCACCTTGCGATCCGCCGAACACGAACAGACATGGTCGATCGGGATCGAGGCCGAAGTACTGCCGGGCGGCCGCACGCTCGGCGATACGGTCCAGGTTCACAATCGCCGGCCGCAATGGCAGACCGGTCACAGTCGCACCCTTGATGGAACCAGGGGTCGTCTCGGCGACATACGGGGTGAACCGTGCACCGACTCGATTCGCAAGCCCCGCCTTGGCGTTGGCCTCGTGCACGACGATGGGCACCCGGCCCCGTGCTGCCAGATAGGCTGGCAGGGCTGCGTAGCCACCGAAGCCGACAACGACGTCGGCGTCTGCGTCCTGGATGACCCGTCTCGCCTCCCGGACCGCGCCGCGCACCCGGGCAGGGAGCGTGATCAGATCCTTGTCGGGACGTCTGGGCAGCGGAACCGCCGGGATGAGCTCAAGGTCGTAGCCGCGCTTGGGCACCAACGTCGTCTCCAGCCCCTTCGCCGTGCCCAGGGCCGTCACATGGATATCGGGATCGATCGCGGTCAGCGCATCAGCCAGATTGAGCGCTGGCTCGATGTGACCGGCGGTACCTCCCCCAGCGACGATGACCTCCACCCGCCGCTCAGCCCTTCGCCAGTGGCTGCTCGTGGGCGCCCTTCGCCGTTGGCTGCTCGGGGGCAACGTTGACGACCGGATTCTCGTCAGACATCTTGCGCTTACGGCGACGGGCCCTACGCGAGGTGATCCGCTTCTGGCGGAGCAACTCGGCTGCCTGCGGCTCGTTGCGTGCGAACGCGAGCAATACGCCGATCGCCGACAGCACCAGGACCAACGATGAACCGCCGTAGGAGACCAACGGCAACGGCACCCCGGTGATGGGCATGACCCCGATCACGGCGCCGATGTTGATCAGGGCCTGGGTGAAGATCCAGGCCACGATCCCCATGGTCGCGAGTTTGATGAAGATCTGATCCGTCCGGCGGGCGATCCGCACGGCGATCAACCCCAGCAGCCCGAACAGGGCCAGGACCGACAGTGTGCCCATCAAGCCGAGTTCCTCACCGATGATGGCGAAGATGAAGTCGTTGTGCGCCTCCGGCAGGTTGCCCCACTTCTCCCGGCTGGCACCCAGTCCGACGCCCCACCAGCCACCAGTGGCCAGTGCCATATGGCCATGGATGATCTGCCAGCCTGCCCCGGTCGGGTCCGACTCCGGATTGAGCCATGTCTGGAAGCGCTGCATCCGGTAGCCCTCGGTGAGCGCCATCAGGGCGATGACCCCAAGGCCCGCAGCCCCGAGCACCCCGAAGAACCTCAATGGCACGCCCGACATGAAGAGCATCATGGCGATGATCGGCATGATCACCAGGGCGGTGCCGACGTCACCTTCGAGCAGGACTAGCCCGACCATCCCCACGGAGACCGGGATGAGCGGCAGGGTCAGTTCCTTCCAGTCGGTCAGCCTGTCCTGCCGTTGGGTCAGGATCCGGGCACACCACAGGATGAGTGCGAGTTTGCCGATCTCGCTGGGCTGCAGACTGAACCCGCCCGGTAGCCCGATCCAGTTCTGTTGCCCGCCGACATTGATACCGATTCCGGGTACCAGTACCAGCACCAGCAGCAGGAACGACAGCCCGAGCAGGAGCGGAGCCACCCGGTAGAAGAAGGCGACCGGGCGACGTGAGATCCAGATCATCGCTACGAGACCGACGGCCGCGAACATGGCCTGCTTCTCCACCTGGCTGAAGCTCGAGCCGCCCGCCGCGAACGACTCGACCGAACTCGCACTGAGGACCATCACCAGACCCAGGCAGAGCAGAACCAGCGTTGCACTGAGCAGCAGCGTGTAGTCCGCCATCGGGTGGTCCAGGAAGCTCAGCCTCGAACCCCCGGTGGCCGGCAGGGTGGTGGTGCGCGATTGGGTCCGGGTTGACGAGCGCGACATCGTCGGCCTCACTTCTGCAACTTCGCCACGGCGGCGGAGAAAGCGTCGCCGCGCTCGGCATAGTCGACGTACATGTCCCGCGACGCACAACCTGGGGCCAACAGCACCGTGTCGCCAGGGGCTGCGAGCCGAGCCGCCTCGGATACCACAAGTTCCATCGCATCAGTGTCCGTCGAACTGACCTCCACCACCGGGACCTGCGGAGCGTGTCGCGCCAGCGAGGCGCGAATCACCTCCCGATCCAGGCCGAGCAGCACCACTGCACGCATCCGCTCGGCTGTTTGCGATACGAGCTCATCGAAATCTTGACCCTTGCCCTGACCGCCGG
>CAYMPK010000333.1:0-2289 GCA_964392145.1 uncultured Actinomycetes bacterium
GAGGACTTCCGGGGTGTAGTAGGAGGCCGACTGCTGGCGTTCGCGGCCGGCGAGGCGGTAGACGAAGGTGCCCGTTCGGTGGATGACCGGGATCTGCTCGCCGGTGGTTTCGTCGAGGGTGGTGACGAAGTCGGATTCCGAGAGATGGTCGGCGCGGGTGACCGGCACCACCCAGGAGCCCTTTTCCGGCTCACCGTTCTTGGCGACTTCGTAGAGGTCTTCGGTGGCGAAGAATCCGGTGTAGGACATCAGCCCCTCGTAGACCGCACCGAGTTGGTTGATGCCGAGTTCGGCGTAGGAGATGAAACCCCGGTCGGCGCCTCTGCGCCCCTGGGATTCCTTGGACAGCAGCAGGTGTTGCAGCACCCGTTGGGTGGCCTCGTTACTCAAGCCGACCTCGTCGATCAGCGCGGTGGCGGCGGGCGCGAACAGGTCGGCGCGCAGGGCGTTGAACTCCAGGCCGGGCGCTGGGTCGTCGACGTCGTGCGCCTCTGGTGTGTGGGGCGTGTGCCCGTGATCCACCAGCCGGAACAACGTCGCCAGTGACTCGTACAGGTGGGTGCCGGACTTCGCCTGCGGGGAAATAAGTTCGGTCAGGGTCAGCTCGCGCAGGCGGTCCAGGCCGTAGCCCTCGCCGTACTCGGGCGCACCCGCGGGCAGCACCTTCATCTCCGGGGAGGCTTCGGCGTAGAGCAGGAACAGGATGCGGTACAGGAAGCGCAGCGACTGCTTGCCCAAGTGCTGGGCGTCGATCTGCTCCAGCGGCAGGCCACGTTCGGTGCGACGGCGCACCACATCGTTGGCGATGATCTCCACCGACAGCCGGATGCCCTCGCGGAGGTCTTTGGACACCCCGACGGTATGCTTGACCGAGTCCTCGAGAACCCCTGTCCACCAGATGTTCCCGTCGGCGTCGGGCAGCAACGCCTGACGGCTGAGCATCGCCGCGACCCGGTCGATCTCGCCGCCACGTTTATCGTCGCGGCGTTCGGCGACCACCAACAGGTCCACCGCCAGATAGCGGCCCTCCGCCCACCGTTCGGCTTCGGCCAGCAACAGCCATTGGCCGGCCTGCACCACGACGAAGGCCGGGGGTTCGTCAGCGCGGAACACCGCCGACACCGCCTTTGACACCGCGGTGACGGGCTTGTTGTCCTCCTCGCCGGGTTCCAACAGCAGCCCGGTCTGCGGGTCCAGCAGATCGTCGACGGACGTCACCGGCGCAGCCTGGAGAAACAGGGTGCTGGCGATACCGGCGAGTTGGGCTGCTGGGAGGCGCAATTCGGTTCCGGCCCGCTCACCGCGGTAGTCGGTGAGTTCTTCGGTGAAGCCGAGGGTGCGCCGAGTCAGGGCATGCGCGGACGCGGTGCCATCGGGGTGCTCGACCAAGGCCGACAGGGCGGTCTGCAACTCCCCCGCCGCGGCGAGCAGGTGCCGTCGGACCGTGTCACGGCCTTCGGCGGCTTCGGCATCCCAGTGCTTGCGCCATTCGAGCACCTTGCCCTGGAAGGACTCCTTGGTGGAGTCGGTGGTGAAATAGTGCTCGCTGATCCAGTCCTCGCCGACGACGATGGAATCGTAGGACGGCACGGTTCACGCATCCTTTCCGGCGGCGGGGGTATCGGCGGCCACGATCACCAGCAGCGGGCGCACCAACTGCTGGGTGGGCGCCAGCAGATCGGCCAGTCGCTGCTCCTCGGCGATCCGCCGGCCCAACTTGCCGATGCGGGACTTCTGCGCGCCGTGCAGGTCCAGACGGTCCGCCTCGGCGTGCCAGCGGTTCGCGCGCTCACGCCACTGGGCGAGCCGTTGGGTGGTGGCGGCCTCCTGGGCGTCGAGCACCCAGCGCATCTCCCGGCGGGCGCTGTCGACCGCCACCGGGATGAGGGCTTGATAGCGCTCGACACCGGCCACCGGACCGGGATTGGCCGACCCGGGCTTCAGTGCGGTCGTGGCGGTGAGGAAGCCGAGATCTTCCAGCGGTTCGACGACGCAGAACTGCGGGTTCGACGGGTTGGGGAACACCGCGGTCGAGAACACCCGCGAAATCAGTTGGCCCCGTTTGTTGCTGAGGGTTCCCATCAGCAGGACGGTGGGGGCGTCGACGTCGCCGCGGATCACGAAGACCTGGTTGCGGCCGAGCGCGGTGAGTGCCCGGTCGCTGGCCCAGTCCAGCACCGGATGCAGTGGGCCGAGGAAGTGGGCCTCGGGCCAGGTGGTGTTGTTGACACCCTTGCCTTCTCGGGCCAGCCGCAGACCCACCCGGATCTGGGTGGCCTGGGCATAGCC
>CAYMPK010000334.1:0-2277 GCA_964392145.1 uncultured Actinomycetes bacterium
GATCCGCCCCAGTGGGCGGCCCCGATCATCCTCGGTGACGTGCGAATCCACCGTCCAGTGGCTCTTGAGGGTGAGTCCGAGTCGACGCAGCAGCATCGCCACATCGGTGCCCTGGGCGCCGTCGTAGGTGTGGAACTCATCGAGCACCAGGTACCGCAGCGATTCCGCGGACAACCGCCACATCCCAGCCCGGTCGGGGTGCAGCAGCATGTGGTCGAGCATCTTGTAGTTGGTCAGCAGGATGTCCGGCGGCGCGTCGTGCATCAGCTTTCGGTCGGTGATGAGCCCGTCTGCGGAGACACGGGTGCGTCCGCCCGAGGACTGCTCGCCGGTGTAGAGGCCGGCCGTTACCGCCGACAGCGCCGGGTCCCCGGAGATCAGCGCGGCAAGCCGTTCGGCCTGGTCGTTCGCCAGGGCGTTCATCGGGTAGAGGATCAGCGCCTTCATACCGGCGACTCCGGCTTTGCGGGCGCGCAGCACATGGTCGAGGATCGGCAGCAGGAACGCCTCGGTCTTACCCGAACCGGTGCCGGTGGTGACCAGCGTTGGTTTCGGGCGATCGCGGAGCTTCGTGGACAGCCGCTCGAACGCCCGCGCCTGATGCCCATACGGGGTGAAGCCGTCGGGCCACCAGTCCAGGTGATCGGACCAATCCTCGGCGGCCGGCGCGAACGGCAACCGCAACCGCACATAAGGACCCTTGAACATTCCCGAGTGCGGATCCTCGACGAAGTCGGTCAGCGCGGCCTGGGCATCGGGGTCGGTCAGCGCGAATGTTGTGGCCAGATAGTCGGTGAGGCCCTCGCGAAGATGTTCGGCCTGCAGGGTCGGAAGAAGTGCCCCCATCAGATCCGTCCCACATCCCCTCGCGGGTCGACGTCGCGTTCCCCTGAGTTCAGCGGTGTAAGTGCCCGCGGCGGCGATTCCGGCTGTATCGCCAGCTTGGCGTTCTCGACGCATACGCCTGAACGCGTTCTGAGGCATCATGTCGACCATGCCCAGCCGCCGGGCGCGCCCGACCATTCGGGCCTCCTCACCGACCTGCTGGATGGGTGGAGTGCCGCCTCAGGCGGCACCTGCGGGTGGCTGCGGTGGCAAGTCCCCCAGCCTCCTTTGACAAGGTAGAACGATCGAGGAGAACGAAAGCCAGGGCGATCGGCTTGATCGTTTTTTCGCTGAGCAATCACGTACAGCTACGCCCGATCAGCGCGCATCAGTGCTGCGATGGCAAAGCAAGGATGAGCGCTTCTACGAACAGGTTCAGAGCGGCGCTCAGGGTCGGAGCGCCACCACCGCAGCGCTCGATGTTGCGGAAGACCTTCAGGATCTGATGGCGCCATTGCCAGAGAGCATTCAGGTGTGGCGCGGTGTCAGGGACACCGAGAAGACCTTCGGAGTCCGAGCGGACCGTTTGGAGGAGATTGTGGGCCGCACATATGACGTGCCGGCGTTCTTCGCCACGAGTTTGGATCGGGCCGTCGCCGAATCTGAGTTCACTCGTCCGGGCCCACAACCGGCTCTCCGCACAATCGCCGCTCAGGCGGGAACCCCGGCCCTGTGGATCCCCCCGTTAGGAAGAGGCGAGGACGCCTACCAGCGGGAATTGCTGTTTCCCCCGCGGGTCGTTGTGCGTATCCTCGGAGTACGCAGAGCTTCAGAAGTTCCGGTGGTCGAAGTGGAGGTGAGCGATGGGCAAGTGGGACGATGACATTCCGTTGCAGCCCCGTGGCTCAGTTCAGCCGACCACGGTTTCAGCGCTGCTGAGGTCGTTGCGACTTCTTGACGCTCCGGAGCGAACGCAGGTCGCGGCTATCCGGGACTGGTTAGGGAGCCATCGCCCCAGCCGTCTGATGGAGCACAGTCTCCGACGCAAGGGCTACGCGAATCTTCTTGCTGAGCGCGCCCCCGCCTGAGTTTTTCCTGACCCTCCCTTCGACCACTCTGGCTCGGCCTGCGCGAACGGTGCAACCACACCAACGGATCGACCGGCAGGGTGAGCACCGACTTATTTTGTCGGCGGCAGCAAGTACCATCAAACACATGTTCGATTTGCTGTCATCGGTCGATGAGACCGCCGACGAGGCCCAGCTCATCGAGGGTATCGCCCATCTCGAGCGCGTGAAGGCGGCCGCTGCCGCCCGCCAGGCGCGGTTGACGGTGGCCTTCGACAAAGCGAGACGTGCGGCCGAGGCGTCGGCGGGTGTTCCGGCCGCCCGCCGCGGTCGTGGAATCAGTTCCGAAGTGGCGCTGGCCCGCCGCGACTCGCCCGTCCGCGGC
>CAYMPK010000335.1:0-228 GCA_964392145.1 uncultured Actinomycetes bacterium
AGGGTGGTCGGCCGCGCCCGCACTTCCGCTATCGGGTAGCACTTACTCGTACGTACCGCCGGCAGCCGCAAGCTCCACCAGGGAGGCCGGCGGGGTGAAGCGGTCGCCGTAGGCGGCGGCCAACTCCTCCGCGCGCGCAACGAACCCGGCCGGTCCGCCCGGGTAGCCATTGATGTACTGCAGCACACCGCCGGTCCACGCGGGGAATCCGATGCCGAAGATGGAACC
>CAYMPK010000335.1:238-2273 GCA_964392145.1 uncultured Actinomycetes bacterium
GGCATCCGCCACCGAGCGCAACACGTTCTCGTCCATGCACTTCACGCTCTCGATCGCCTCGGCGAACAGCATGCGCTCGGCCATGTCGTTGAACGGGATCTGCTTGTCGCCACCGAACGTCTCGGCCAGGCCCGTCCAGAGTCCCACGCGCTTGCCATCCAGGTACTCGTAGAAGCCGGCTCCAGCTGCACGTCCGCCGCGTTCCTTATCCACGACCATGGTGTCGATGACGGCGAAGGAGGGGTGCTCCGGGAAGTCGATGCCCTCCTCCTTGGCCGCGGCACGTCCAGCCTCGCGGATCCGTCGTGCGAGGATCATCGAGACCTCGTCCAGCAGCGCCAACGGTCCCGTCGGGTAACCGGACTGCAGGGCAGCCTGCTCGATGGACTGCGGCACGATGCCTTCGCCCACCATGGCAGCTGCCGATGACCCGCGAGGTGAAGAAGCCACGGCTGTCATTGACGACGATTGGCGTCTTCTTGATCTGGAGGGCGACATCGACGGCCTTCGCAATGGTCGCGTCGGAGGTCTTCTCCCCCACGACGATCTCCAGCAGCGGCATCTTGTCCACCGGTGAGAAGAAGTGCAGACCGATGAAGTCCTCGGGTCGACTGACGCCCTCGGCGAGCCCGGTGACGGGCAGTGTGGACGTGTTGGATCCGAGCAATGCATCGGGGGCGAGCACCGGCTCGATCTCGGCGTAGACCTTCTCCTTGAGGGCGGGATCCTCGAACACCGCCTCGATCAGCAGATCGGCGCCCTTGGCCTCCTCGACACTGTCGGTCGGGGTGATCCGGTCGAGCACCTCGTCACGGGCGGCCTCGGTCATGCGACCACGGGACACCGCCTTGTCCAGGAGCATGCGGCTGTAGTCCTTGCCCTTCTCAGCCGCCGCCAGCGACGTGTCCTTGAGAACGACCTCCATGCCGCTGCGGGCACACTGGTAGGCGATACCGGCACCCATCATTCCGGCACCGAGCACCACGACCTTTTTGGCCGTGTACTTGTCGTACCCCTCGGGTCGACCGGAGCCCTTGTTGATCCCCTGCAGGTCGTAGAAGAACGCCTTGATAATGTTCTTCGAAACCTGACCGCAGTCAAGAGAAACGAAGTACTGGGTCTCGATCTTGGACGCATTGTCGAAGTCCACCTGGGCGCCCTCGACGGCGGCCGACATGATGGCCTCCGGCGCGGGCATCGGGGCCCCCTTGAGCTGTTTGCGCAGGTTGGCCGGGAAGGCCGGCAGCATCGCGGCGAACTTGGGGTTCGACGGCGTGCCGCCGGGCATGCGGTAACCCTTGACATCCCACGGCTGGGCAGCTTCCGGGTTGGCCTTGATCCAGGCGCGAGCCGCGTCGAGCATCGCCTCCGGGGTATCGACGAGTTCGTCGACCAGGCCGATCTCGAGGGCCTTCGCCGGCTTGCGCTGCTGACCCTGCAGCAGGATCTCCATGAGGGCCTTCTGCAGGCCGAACATCCGAACCGTACGGGTCACACCGCCGCCACCCGGCAGCAGTCCGAGCGTCACCTCCGGCAGGCCGAGTTGGCTACCTTTGGCATCCAATGCAACGCGGTGATGGCAGGCGAGCGCCAGCTCGAGTCCGCCGCCGAGGGCAGCACAGTTGATGGCCGCGACCACCGGGATGCCGAGGGTCTCGATCGTGCGCATGCTGGCCTTCAGCCCGTCGACCTCGGCCTCGATACGGGCCGCGTCCGCGGGCTGAGCCTGGCTGAGTAGCCCGAGGTCACCTCCGGCGAAGAACGTCTTCTTGCCGCTGGTCAGGATGATGCCGGTGATGGAGTCCTTCTCGGCAACGACGCGCTCCGCAGTGGCCGCGAAGTCGGCCTGGAACTTGGCGTTCATGGTGTTGGCGCCCTGATCCGGGTCGTCCATCGTCAAGGTGACGATGCCGTCGGCGTCCTGGTCCCACTTGATCATGTTCTCTGTCATGTGTTCCGTCTCCTCTGCTCTTCGCCGCGGCTCAGACGCGCTCGATGATGGTGGCCAGGCCCATGCCGCCGCCGATGCACAGCG
>CAYMPK010000336.1:0-2270 GCA_964392145.1 uncultured Actinomycetes bacterium
CCGATGTGCTGTGGGTCAACTCCATCTACTCGTTGCTGTTCGCCGCATTGCTGATCCCGGTGGGGCTGATAGCCGACAAGTACGGCCGGCGGCGACTCTTCCTCCTGGGTGCCCTGGTGTTCCTGCTGGGCTCGTTCGCGGCCGGCGCCTCCCAGGGATCTGAGTGGTTGATCAGCGCCCGCGCCGTGCAAGCGGTCGGCGCCTCGATGATGCTGCCCAGCAGTATCGCGATCATCAACGTGATGTTCGTCGGGAAACAGCGCGCCGTCGCCTTCGGACTGTGGGGCGCCGTCTTCGGCGGAGCTGCCGCTCTTGGACCCTTGCTCGGGGGCTGGCTCACCCAGGACTTCTCCTGGCGTTGGGCCTTCTACGTGAACGTCCCGGTGGCGATCATCTCTGCGCTGTTGGTACTCACCTATGTTCCGGAGTCGAAGATGAAGGGGGTCGACGGGCTTGACCCGGTGGGCTTCGCGCTGTCCGCCATCGGCCTCGGCCTGATCGTGTTCGGCTTGATCGAGGCCCAGCAGTACGGCTGGTGGAATGCCATCTCCGACTTCCACGCCGGTCCCATCCATCTGCGCCCACCCGGCCTCTCGGTGGTTCCGGTGGCGATCTTCATCGGCGCGGTGCTGCTGTTGCTGCTGTATCTGTGGTCGCGCCGACAGTCCGCCCGTGGCGCCACCACGATGATCGACTTGTCGCTGTTCAAGATCCGTCGTTACGGCTTCGGCAACGTGGTCGCGATGGTCGTGAGCCTGGGCGAGTTCGGCATTCTCTTCGTCTTGCCACTGTGGCTGCAGAGCGTGGCGGGTAAGGACCCCATGGCCACCGGGGTGATCCTCGCGAGCCTGGCCCTGGGCGCCCTGATCTCCGGCGGTCTGGCCCGCCACTTGTCCGCCGCCATCGGCTCGACCATGGTGGTCAGGGTTGGCATGACTCTGGAGATCATCGGAGTTGTCGGCATTGGTTTCATGTTCTCGCTGGACCGCAGCCCGTGGTGGTTGTGCGCTCCGTTGGTGATCTATGGACTTGGGCTGGGCTTGGCGTCCGCCCAGCTGACCAACGTCGTGTTGGAGGATGTGCCGCCGGAGGCCTCCGGTCGGGCCTCGGCGATGACCTCGACATTCCGGCAGTTGGGTGCAGCCCTCGGCAGTGCCATTCTCGGGGCCGTCCTCTTCACCGGGTTGGGGGGGTTCATGACCACCGACCTGAAGGGGGTCTCGAATCTGCCCGCCGATCAACAGGCCAAGATCGTCGACACGGTGAAGGGTTCCGCCGGGCAGTACATCGTGGCGATGGAGAAGATTCCGCAACTGGGGCCGGAGGTTCAGGCTGCCAAGGAGGGCTATACATCGGCCGCCCGAGATACAGCCTTTACGGCCGCGCTCTTCATCTTCTTCGGGCTGCTGGTGTCGTTCGGACTCCCGAAGGACAGCGTCAAGGAGGGCATCGAAGCCGAGCCCGAGGCGGGGAGTGATGCCGACGACCAGTCCCCCGCTGCCACACCTCGCAGCTAGCGCGGGGAGACCGCTGTCGCAGCGGTGAGATAGCCCCAGGGTGTGCGTGCACCCAGAAAGCCGACCTTGCTCTGGATCACCTCGAAGCCGGCGGACCGGAGCATCTCCAGCGGATCTCGGGTGAGGTGACAGCCGCCCGCCAGCCGCCGCTGCAGCGGTTCGATCGTTCGCTGAGTGCGGGCCATCGACGCACCCGGAGCGATCCCGTGCTCCAGCACGAGCAGCGTGCCCCCGGGCCTGAGAATCCTGCGCAGTTCGGCAAGCGTTGCGGCCGGGTCTGGCACCGTGCACAAGGTGAACGTCGACACAGCCGTGTCGCACGAATCCTCGACGGCGTCGATGCGGTCCCCCTCGAGCCCGACGAACGTAACCGGGATCGACGACGACGCCAACCGCCCACGGGCCAACGCACGTGCCCGACCCACCGGCTCGACCGCGGCAACCGCGGTCACGGCGTCGGGGTAGTGGGGAAGGTTGGTGCCGGAACCGAAGCCGATTTCCACGACCTCACCCCATGCCGGGGCCAGAGTCCGAGCACGCAGGGAATCGAAGGATCGGGCACCGCAGACCAGGTCGATGGCGCGGGGCAGGACGGCATCTTCATAGAGACCCATGACCGAGAGCATGCCAGCGGCGGCGGAAAAGTGGGGGCGATGGGTAGGCAACCGGGGACGGTGCTGCCAGAATCAAGCCATGGAGACAGACAACGTCAGCGCTATCGAGATCCTCGGAGTCGACGACTGCTGGGAACGC
>CAYMPK010000337.1:0-2266 GCA_964392145.1 uncultured Actinomycetes bacterium
CCTGCGATGGCCGACCCGGTCGACATCGATCAGGTGTCGGCCCAGTTGACGAAAGACCAGCAGGAATCGGCGATGGCCGCAGAGAAGGCCAACGGGGCCCGCGTGGCCTTGGCGAAGTCGGTGGAGCGGCTGGGGCTCTTCCGTCGTGAGGTGACCCGCGCACGGGTCGAGATGAAGCGGCAGCAGCTAGCAGTCCAGCGCCTCGTTCGTGAGTTGTACGTCAACGGCGGCATGAATGGCGCCCTACTGAACTTCACCCTCGACGATCCGGCGGGTTTCCTGCAGCGGCTGGACCAGCTCGCCGCAGCCGGCAATGCTCGCAATTCGGTTTTGATCAAAGCCCGTGCCTCGGCCCTGCGCCTGCAGCGCATGCAACGGGCAGTCCGTCGTGAGACGGATCGCCTGAGCAAGACAGCCGCGCTTCTGCATGCTCAGGAGTTACAGGCTCGGGCCAGAGTCTCCCAGGCAAGCAGGCTGTTGGCCTCCCTCCAGGAGCAGGAACGTGCCCGGGTACTGCTCAGGGATCAGGCGCAGCGGGCCGCCAGCGCGGCCGCTGCCGCCCAATTCAGTGAGGCGGCCGGATACCCGTCGGACTTCGCGAAGCTGCCTCCGCCGAGGAACGCGTCGGAGGCCGTGCAGCGGGTAGTGCAGTTCGCACTCGCCCAAGTGGGCAAACCATACGTGTGGGGAGCCCCGGGGCCGGACAGCTTCGACTGCAGCGGGCTGACGCGAGCAGCGTGGGCCCAGGTGGGGGTACAGATGACCCACTACTCGGGCTCGCAGTACCAGGAGACGACTCCGGTGTCGCTGAACGATCTCCAGCCCGGCGATCTGCTCTACTTCTACTCGATCGAGCAACACGTAGGGCTGTACATCGGCAACGGCAAGTTGGTGCAGGCTGCGAATCCGCAGGCCGGCGTCATCCTGAGCGACCTCGATGGCTACTGGCGTTCGAACCTGGTGGCGGCATCGCGCCCCTCACTTGCGCGATGATGGTGCGGTGAGCCCGCGCACTCTCGTCGTCACCAACGACTATCCGCCGCGGGCTGGCGGAATCCAGGCGTTCATCCATGGTCTCGTCACCCGGCAACCGGCGGATTCGGTCGTGGTCTACGCGCCATCGTGGCGGGGCGCAGCCGGATTCGACGCGGAACTGCCCTTCCCGGTGGTGCGGCATCCGACCTCACTCATGCTCCCCGAGCCCATGGTGTGGCGACGAGCTCGGGATCTCGCTCAGGAGTACGGCTGCTCGCGAACGCTGTTCGGGGCTGCCGCCCCATTGGGACTGATCGCCAATCGCCTGCGACCTGTCGGCGTCGACCGTTTCGTTGCCATCACGCATGGTCATGAGGCTGGCTGGGCATCGATGCCGGGACTGCGTCAAGCGCTTCGAGCGATCGGGGACCGCGTCGACACGGTGACCTATCTCGGCGAGTACACCCGCACGCGGATCGCGGGGGCGCTGTCCCCAGCGGCGGCCAGCCGCATGCGTCGGCTGGTTCCAGGCGTCGACCATGAACTCTTCTCGCCAGCCAATCGTGCGGCCGGCCAGGACATCCGGGAGCGTTGGGGTCTCGCCGACCGCCCAGTGGTGGTCTGCGTATCCCGGCTCATGGCGCGCAAGGGGCAGGACACCCTGATTGCGGCCTGGCCGCTGGTGCAGCGGCGCGTTCCAGATGCGGCGCTGCTGATCGTCGGTGGCGGCCCCTATCGGGAGAGGCTCGACAAGTTGGTCATCGATACCGGACTCGAGTCCGATGTCGTGCTCACTGGCAACGTCCCCTGGGAGGAGCTCCCGGCACACTATGCGGCGGGGGATGTTTTCGCGATGCCCTGTCGAACCCGCAACCGTGGCTTCGACGTCGAAGGCCTGGGCATTGTCTACCTGGAAGCCAGCGCCACGGGGCTTCCGGTCGTGGCGGGGGATTCCGGTGGAGCTCCGGATGCGGTGCTCGAGGGCGAGACCGGTTTCGTGGTACCGGGCAACGATCCGGCGGCTGCCGCCGCCCGCATCGTCGAACTGCTCACCGACGCCGATCTTGCCGAACGTATGGGAACTCAGGGGCGGGCGTGGATCGAGTCGTCCTGGGGCTGGGAACGAATGTCCGCGCGGTTGACCGATGTGCTCGACGGCGTCGACCCCGACGTGGCAGCGGGATAGCCGCGGCCTCGAAGCACCGCCCAGAAAGCCAGCGCGGTGGCAACGAGGACCAGGGCGATGCGGGCAACCTGAAGCAGGGTGGCAGCGACACTCCCGGATATCAGC
>CAYMPK010000338.1:0-2255 GCA_964392145.1 uncultured Actinomycetes bacterium
CTCATCTTCTTGTAGACCGAGGAACCTTCGGGGGCCTCCTCATCGGTGCGAACCAAGACCGCCGTGAGGGTGGACGACCCGCCGTTGGTCAGCCACATCTTCTGACCGTTGAGGATGTACTCGTCGCCCTCGCGGACGGCGCGGGAGGTGATGGCAGAAACATCGGAGCCACAGTTGGGCTCGGACATCGAGAAGGAGCCGCGGATTTCACCGGTGGCCAAGCGGGGCAGGTAGTCCTTCTTCTGGGCGTCGGTCCCGTGCTGCATGATCATGTAGGCGACGATGAAGTGGGTGTTCACGATCCCGCTGACGCTCATCCAGCCGCGGGCGATCTCCTCGACCACCAGGGCGTAGGTCAACAGCGATTCACCCAGCCCGCCGTACTCCTCGGGAATCATCAGACCGAAGATCCCCATCTCCTTCATACCTTCGACGATCTCGGTCGGGTAGGTGTCGGAATGCTCGAGGTCCTGGGCTACCGGGATGATCTCGTTGTCGACGAAGTCGCGGACCGCGCTGAGGATCTCCTGCTGGACCTCGTTGAGTCCCTCGGTCTCGGTGAGCCTGCCCATTAGCCATTCCTCCCGGGTGAAGTTGTACCCAAAAGTATGCCCAGCACGGGCTGCCCGCACTGCGGGCGGGGTTCGGCAAACATCGGCGCGGCCAACCCTGATGCCCCTTCGGCGGCGCTGGACAGGGGCGTCGAGGTCGGGTGACACTGACGGGATGCATGGTGACGGCAACGCGCCCACACGTACTCTGCGCGGCACCAGCCGCTGGTGGCGCGCCATTGCGCTGGGTGCGCTGCTCGCAGTGATGGGCCTGAGCCCATCAGCCGCAGGCCCGGCGATGTCCGCGCCGGTTGCCCCCTCGTCACGGCCCAGCCCACAGGCTGTCACCACACCGCTGATCCCCTCGAATGCCCATCCGTGCCTGGGCAGCGCACCTCCGACCGGCACCAGGAAAGTGGTCTGGATCTGGCTGGAGAATCACTCCCGCTCGCAGGTGATCGGCCCTCCTGGGTCAGCGGCCGACCACGCGATGCCGGCGTTGAACGCCCTGGCGCGAAGCTGCGGCGAGGCCACGAATGCGAGGGGCCTGACGCATCCGAGCCTGCCCAACTATCTCGGTTCCGTCACCGGGATCCGCAGCGGCATCGCCTCCACCTGTTCGGTGGCCCAGTGCCCGCAGACCGCACTGACCCTGTTCGACCAACTCAACTACGGCGGTCGCACCTGGGGGGTCTTCTCCCAGTCGATGCCGACGAACTGTGCCACCCAGAACGCCGGGCGCTATGCCGCACGGCACAATCCGCCGGTCTACTTCCCACGACTGGCCACGACGTGCGCCACCCACGACCTGCCGCTGGGCACCCCGATGAACGGCCGACTTGCCACCTTGCTGGGCGCGGCGAAGCTGCCGCAATTCACCTTCTTGGTTCCCGATCTCTGCGCGTCGTCACATGACTGCTCCCGGACCGTTTCCGACAACTGGCTCCGTTCGTGGCTACCGACCCTGTTCAATTCCCGCGACTACCGATCCGGTCGCACCACAGTCGTCGTGACCTACGACGAGGGTGCCGGTGGGATAGGTGGACAGGATTGCCGCATCAGGCCGGACGACTCCTGCCGGATCGCCATCGTGGTCGCCGCTCCCAGCGTGAGACCGGGCACCAAGGCCAGCACTGCCTACGATCACATGTCGCTGCTGGCAACCACCGAGGAACTGCTCGGTTTCGGGTACCTGGGGCAGGCCCGTACCGCCCCGAGGATGACCTCTGCCTTCCACCTGAAGTAGCCGACCTCCTCAGAGTCCGGCGCGACGGGTCGGCGCAGGGTGGGCCGGACGAGGGTTCTCAGCCCTCCGGTGGGGTGAAGGTCTTGGTACGCGCCATGCCAGCGGCACGCCCCTTGGCCGAGATGACCAACGCCATCTTGCGGGAAGCCTCGTCGATCATCTCGTCGCCCAACATCACCGCGCCGCGTGCTCCACCCTCGGCTGAGGTGTAGTAGTCGTAGGCGTCGAGGATGAGCTCGGCGTGGTCGTAGTCCTCCTGGCGGGGCGAGTAGACCTCGTTGGCGGCCTCCACCTGCCCCGGGTGCAGCACCCACTTGCCGTCGAACCCCAGCGCTGCGGAACGACCGGCGACGCGGCGGTAGCCCTCGACGTCCTTGATCTGCAGGTAGGGCCCGTCGATGGCTTGCTTGTCGTACGCACGCGCCGCCATCAGGATCCGCATGAGGATGTAGTGGTAG
>CAYMPK010000339.1:0-2251 GCA_964392145.1 uncultured Actinomycetes bacterium
TTCGCCGTCGAGCAGAATCCGCTCGCGCACCGTGTGCAGATGCGGGCTGAGGTAGGTGCCGGTGGTGAGCCCGAACGCCCGCAACAGCGACTCGGTGATCCGTGCTGTGGAGGACTTGCCGTTCGTGCCGGCGATATGGATGACAGGCGCGCTGCGTTGAGGGTCCCCCAACAACTCCATGAGGGCGGTCTCCCGACCAAGATCCGGCGCAATGCGCGTCTCAGGCCAGCGCTGGGCCAACTCGGCCTCGACGCCGGCGAACGCTGCTGCCATCGCCTCGGGATCCGGCGCCGGGACCGGGTTCTCGACCTCGTGGTCCGAATCCGGGGAGGCGTCGTGGTCGTTGGTCACGGCACCCATGCTAGGGGTCACGGCCCCCGCCAGCCCCCGCAGAGCACGGCCATAGGATGTGGCGCATGACCCACACCCCATCGAATCCCTCCGACGCCAGTACCCCGACGGGCGCGACATCGACGGCTCAAGTACCCGACAAACCCGCCCTCGAGGGGCTGGAGGATCGCTGGTCAAAGGCCTGGGAAGATCAAGCTCTGTATCGCTTCGATCGAACCAAGAGCCGCGCCGAGGTGTACTCGATCGACACCCCACCGCCGACCGTCAGCGGTGCCCTACACGTCGGCCACGTGTTCTCGTACACCCATACCGACTGCATCGCCCGGTACCAGCGCATGTGCGGCAAAGAGGTCTTCTATCCCATGGGGTGGGACGACAACGGCCTGCCGACGGAACGCCGGGTGCAGAACTACTTCGGCGTGCGTTGCGACCCGTCGCTGCCCTACGACCCGGACTTCACTCCGCCGGAGAAGCCCGGCAAGCAGCAGTTACCCATCTCCCGACGCAATTTCGTTCACCTGTGCGAACAGTTGACCGTTGAGGCCGAGAAGGCCTGCTGCTGATTGCCCGTGGTCACAGCAACAAGCTGATCGCCCGCGAACTGGGCCTGTCGGTGGACTGGACCCACACCTACCAGACGGTGGACGACCGTGCCCAGGCCACATCGCAGCGGATGTTCCTCCGCAATCTCGCCCGCGGTCAGGCCTACCAGGCTGAGGCGCCGACCCTGTGGGATGTCACCTTCCGGACCGCCGTCGCGCAGGCCGAGTTGGAGGACCGGGAGCGCCCCGGCGCCTACCATCGGGTCGGCTTCCACCGCGCTGACGGCGAGAAGGTGTTCATCGAGACCACCAGGCCCGAGTTATTGCCGGCCTGTGTCGCGCTGGTTGCCCACCCCGACGACGAGCGGTACCAACCGCTGTTCGGGTCCAGCGTGCGGACTCCCCTGTTCGACGTCGAGGTGCCGGTGGTCGCGCATCACCTTGCCGAACCTGACAAGGGCTCCGGCATCGCCATGATCTGCACCTTCGGCGACACCACGGACGTCACCTGGTGGCGGGAGCTCCGGTTGCCGACCCGCGCGGTCATCGGTTGGGACGGTCGGATCAAGTCCGACATACCCGACTGGATCACCAGCGAGGGCGGCAAGGAGTCCTACGCGGCTATCGCCGGGGCCACCGCCTTCACCGCGAAAGAACGCATCGCCGAGCTGTTGGCGCAGTCCGGTGACCTGGTCGGAGAACCGCGACCGATCACCCACGCCGTCAAGTTCTTCGAGAAGGGCGAGAAGCCACTCGAAATCGTTTCGACCCGCCAGTGGTACCTGACCAACGGCGGCCGTGATGAGGACCTCCGCGCAGCCCTGCTGGCACGAGGCGAACAGCTCGACTGGCATCCCGGCCACATGAGGGTGCGGTACGCCACCTGGGTAGAGGGCTTGAACGGGGACTGGCTGGTGTCACGTCAGCGGTTCTTCGGGGTGCCGATCCCGGTCTGGTATCCGCTTGACGCTGAGGGCCACCCGCTGCACGACGAGTATCTGCTCCCCCATGAGAGCGACTTGCCCATCGACCCCTCCTCCGACGCTCCCGAGGGTTATCAGGAGTCGCAGCGCGGCAAGCCCGGCGGTTTCATCGGTGACCCCGACGTAATGGATACCTGGGCGACCTCGTCGCTGACCCCCTGCCGTGGCGCCACGCGGCGATCTCCGGCTGGATTCTCGACCCAGACCGCAAGAAGATGTCGAAGTCGAAGGGCAACGTGGTCACTCCACACGACTTGCTGGAGACCCACGGCAGCGATGCTGTGCGCTACTGGGCCTCATCCGGCCGACCGGGCACTGATACTGCCTTCGACATCGGGCAGATGAAGATCGGCCGGCGCCTGGCGATGAAGATCC
>CAYMPK010000340.1:0-2228 GCA_964392145.1 uncultured Actinomycetes bacterium
CGGAGTCGGTGGCCCCGTTCACGTTGCACGGCCAGGACGTCTTCTTGGCCACGCTCGGCGGAATGCGGATCTCGGACCCGGCATCGGACCTGGCGGTCTGCCTGGCGCTTGTCTCCGCCGGCGCCCACAGCGCGCTGCCTCTGGATCTGGTCGCCATCGGCGAAGTGACCCTCTCTGGCGACGTCCGCCAGGTGCCGATGATGTCCGAACGGGTGGCCGAGGCGGTGAGACTCGGGTACCGCCGTCTGGTCGTACCCCCCGGCACCAGCACCCGGGTGAACGGCCGAGCGGCAGGCGGCACCCTGCTGGAGGTTGCCAGCCTCTCCCACGCGATAACCGCGATCCGGTCCGGGTGACCGGGAGCCGGCCGCCGTCGCTGAGCCGGAGGCAACGGGACGATCGGTCCACCGGCGGGGCATTCAGTCCGTCAGTCTGAACATTCAGTCCGTCAGTTGAAACGGCGCCTCGGGACTCGTGACCGAGCCGCTGGCGGCTGTCACCGAGTAGCTGCCCGCTTTCGCCGCCGGCTGGCCACTAGGGCACCCCTCCAATGAGATCTCCTGGTTCCAGGTGGCCTGAACCCCGTAGGCCTGGCCCGGCGGGATGGTCTCCACCTTCGATTCGCCACCGGGGCTGCAGTCATCACTCGACCAGACCCGGTACCCGCCTGAGGTCACTGTGAAACTGGTGTTCTTGGGTCCGACGTCGCGGGTGCAGGGCACCTGACCCTTGTTCGCCACCTTCATGACGAAGGTGGACTGCGAACCCACCGGGAAGGTCGGTTTCGCCGGCGCCACCGTCACCGCCAGGTCAGTGTCCTTGCAGACCCCGGTGGAGGCACTGGCGGCCGCGGACGGTGACGGCCCGGAAGTCGCCGGCGGACTTGCGGTCGGGGACGACGACGCGGCCACCGTGGAGGATCCACCACCGCCGAACATCGATCCGATCGCCCAGAAGAGCAGCGCGACGGCAGCCACGAGAACAGCTGCCACAACCGCCCGTCGCCGCCAGTAGACCGACGCCGGCTCTGGGCCCACGGGATGCAGAAGCCCACTCATGCGCCACACGATAGCCCCGTGGGGCAGCGCACCATTCAGGCCGTGCCACCATCACACAGTGACCGAGACGTTGACCGGACCAACCAGGGCATGGTTCGAACGCAACGCGCGTGAACTCCCCTGGCGATCCGACTCCGACCCCTGGGGAGTGCTGGTCAGCGAGGTGATGCTGGCGCAGACCCCGGTGGCGAGGGTTGAGCCGGTGTGGCGCGACTGGATGATGCGTTGGCCCACCCCTGCCGACCTGGCGGCGGCCACCCCAGCTGACGCCTTACGGGCGTGGGGGCGTCTCGGCTATCCCCGTCGCGCGCTCAGACTCCATGCGTCGGCCGCAGCTATCGTCACCACCCACGGCGGCCGGGTTCCGTCAACGTACGAGGAACTAAGGGCCCTGCCGGGGGTAGGGGACTACACAGCCGGCGCCGTGCTCAGTTTCGCCTACGGCGGTCGAGCCGTGGTCTTGGACGTCAATGTCCGACGGCTGCTGACCCGGGTGTTCGACGGTCTTCCCGCACCCGCGAGCCACGTCACGGCAGCCGAGCGGAAGCGGGCGGAGGATCTGCTGCCGGTCTCGGGAGCGGCAGAGTGGGCGGCCGCCAGCATGGAGCTCGGCGCGGTGATCTGCACCGCGCGCAACCCCAGATGTCACGACTGCCCGCTCGCCCAGCAGTGTCTATGGCTGGCCCGCGGTCGACCGGGTCTTGGGCAGCGCACGACCAAACGCCAGATGTACCAGGGGACCGATCGGCAGGCGCGGGGCAGGATCATGGCTGCGCTGAGGGAGTCCGACACTCCGGTCAGCAGGGCGAGCCTGGACGCGCTCTGGCACGCACCGGACCAACTCTCACGAGCACTCGACGGCCTCGTCGTCGACGGCCTGGTCGACCCGGTCGGCCCGGATTCCTATGCACTACCGACCGGGAACGTCCAACCCGCCCTCGATTGACCGCCTCGGCTGCTGCTGAGCGACCAGCGACGGCCTGACTCACTCGGTGCCGGCGGCCTCCACCGGTGGCGTATCCGGCAGCGTGGTCTTCGTCTCGCCGGTGAACGTGAAGGCCGCATCCTCGCCGGAACCCTCCACATCCACGACCACGATCTGGCCGGGTCCGAGGTCCCCGAAGAGGATCTTCTCGCTCAGTGCGTCCTCGATCTCGCGCTGGATCGTGC
>CAYMPK010000341.1:0-2225 GCA_964392145.1 uncultured Actinomycetes bacterium
CCTGCTCATCCCCCAGCACGGCGCCTGGGGGGCAGCCATCGCGAACCTGTTCGGGCAGACCGTGATGGCTGTCGTCATGCTGTACCTCACCTGGCGCGCAGTGAAACGCTTCCCGTGGATGATCGGTCGTTGGCTCGGTGTGCTGGTCTACTCGGCCGCTGTCTGCGCCGTCGTCCTGCTGATCGTCGGCGCCATCGGTACTTCGAGCGAAGGTGAAGCACTGGTGTCGCTGGTGGCGGGAGGCATAGCGTTCCTGATTGCCATGTTGGCCCTGGGCGGTTCGCTGGGCTTCGTCCACGGTACTGACGCCGAGTGGCTGCACACCGCACTTCCCGGGCCCCTCCGGCGGTTGTCCTGGCTCTTCACAGGCTGGAAGACCAGGAGCCACGCGCTGTCGACCTGACAGCCCTCGCAGGACAGCGGTCCGAGTTCGCGGAGGCGGCTGGGCCAATCAGGTGACCAGGGCATCACGGCACCTCCAGCCGGCGATCACTTTCCGTCGCCGACTTGCCGCAGAAGCGCACCCAGCGTGGCCAATTGCCTTGTGACTGCCCTGTTCGACCTCAAGTTCCGGGCGACGACCAACCCACTCGGAGTAATCGGCGGTGATTCCGCTCCGGCATGAGCGGTGAGGGTCAAGGTAGCCCGTTCGGCGGCCGATGAAATGAGTATGAGGACGGCCCGAGCACGAGACGCGAAGCGGTTGCTGCCAGCGGCAGTCGCAGCGGTCGGGCTCAGCCTCTCGGCGGCTTTCCTCGCCGCGACTCCGGCGGCCGCGGCCACCACGACCGCAGCTCCGTCCGCACCCCGGAGCCTCACGGCGGCTGCCTACCCGAGCCACAGGACCGCGAACATCGCCTGGACCGCACCGGCGACGGCGGGCTCCTCCCGCGTCCAGACCTACTACCTGCGCACCTCCGCCGCAAACTCCACGACCAGCTTCAGCAAGTGGGTTGCCGTGACAGGAACCAAGTTCACGGTCGGGAGCCTCAGCGCCAACGCGAACTACCTGGTCCAGGTTCGCGCTCGCAACGCCACCAGCCTCTCGCCGGTGGCGACGCTGAAGTTCCGCGAGGTCGATGCCGTGCCGGCAGCTCCCGCCACACCGGTTGCGGTGCCGATTCCGGTTCCTGCGAACGCTAAGAGCGTGCTCACCTTCGGCGCCGTTGGGAACGGGGTCACCGACGACACCGCGGCTATCCAACGGGCGCTGAACTCACTTGCCCCCGGCGACACCCTGGTCTTCCCGGCCGGGCGGACCTTCGCCCACGCCGGAACGATCACCGTGGGACAGTCCGGGGTCCGACTCACCGGGGGTGGGATCCTGCTGGCCACCAGGGAGCAGACCTCGATGGTGCTGCTCAACAACAACAACATCCACGTCGACAACCTCACCTTCAAGATGGCCTCCACGACGAAGCGCTGGTCGACGTACGAGCAGATGAAGTTGCGTCTCCGTGGCTTCAGTGGCATCACCCTCACCGACGTCAAGGTCGATGGCTCAGCAGCCGCCGGCATCTACATCGGCGGTGCCCGCAACTTCACCCTCACCCGGGTCACGGTCCAGAACACCAGGGCCGATGCCATCCACATGACCGAGGGCGCAAGCTACGGCACCGTCACGGACGCGGTGGTGCGCAATCCTGGCGACGACGGCGTGGCCGTGGTCTCCTATGCCGGCGACGGCGACGTGCCCAGCACGAACATCACCGTTGTTCGCCCGCGGGTCTTCAACCAGACCTGGGGTCGGGCGTTCTCGGTGGTAGGTGGAACGAACATCACCTTCCGAAATGTCTACGCCGACCACTCGAGCGCCGCTGCCATCTACATCGCCGCCGAGGCCAACTGGCACACCTACCCGGTCAGCAACATCCTGGTCGACGGGGCCACCATCAACTACGCCAACCAGACGGCCGCTGTCGACCACGGCGCGGTGATGCTCTACAACGGTGAATCCGGCGTCAACAACCACGACATCACCGTCCGCAACGTGCGGATCACCAAGACCCGTACCAACGCCTCCCGCGAGGTCGCCATCCTCAACGATTCCGGCGCTCAGCAGAGCCGCCTCACCGTCGAGAATGTGAGCTTCAATGGCGGCCCGCAGACAGCGTTCACCACCAACGCCCCCGCCAGCAGCTACCGGCTCAGCGGCTGGACGGATGACGGCAAGACCCTTCCCGCCAAGGTGGGCTGGTGACCGCCGAGCGACCGGGTTCAGCCGG
>CAYMPK010000342.1:0-2209 GCA_964392145.1 uncultured Actinomycetes bacterium
GACAGCGGGTGGTACTGGGGATCCACCCCCTAGACCGCGGTGCTACCTGTGGGGGAGACCATGAACCCGGCGCCGCCAGTCGGCAGAGGAGGAGAAATGAGGAGTGCACGACTGCTTGCCGCGTGTGGCGCGGGGCTCGCATTAGCAGTGATAGGCCAGGTCCCGGCGGTGTCCGTCGCAGTACCCGACAAGTGGGTGGGTGTCTGGTCGGTGCATGCCGGCGGGGCGACTGTGCGTGCCAACGGCACCATCACCATGACCTATCAGGCCTACTACAAGCGCGATCACGGACTGCCGAGTTTCCCCGAGATCCGGATGAAGGTGACCTCGGTTCACGGCAACCGGCTCATCGGTCGGGTGATAGGGCAGCGGGAGTCCCCGATCGAGGTCGGATCTCGCTTCACGGTCCGGCAGCGGACACCCGGGATATGGATCAAGTTCTCCGGATCGAAGAAGACGTTCAGGTTCTGCGACCGCTGGCACCGTGAACGCGGGGACTGCGGCGCATGACCGTGCCGTGACCTGCTGAGCCTAGTAGAACCTGTGTGGTTGATATCAGGGACACAGGTTCTTACTTGGCTGAAGAAGAACTCGGTTGAGGCTGTCGGGCTCGGCCTGGGTGCGGGGTGCAGGCCGGGGAATCAGTGGACGGGCGTACCCGGCGCCCGTCAAGAGTCAACCGACTAGCGGCTTCATTGTGCGCAGTTGCGGGTTGGCTGGGCGCATCCAGCGCAAGCACCGGTCCAGCTGTCTGAGATCGGCGCGCCGCGTGGGGGTCGGCGCCATAGGGTCTCCCGTGACGGCCCGCCGGGGGATCCACTTGCCATCATGCGTCGCATGGGCATCCGGAACCGCACCAATTCCTCGGTTCCGCTCCGGTGATAGCGGAACGTGATGAGTCGTGCATTCGATCTCCGGCCGACGTGACACTCACCTTCGAAGCCATCGCTGGAGAACGCCAGCACGACGTGGCCTTGCTTTCGTAAACCCACACGCTCCTCGCCTGCCACTGCCACGGTCACCGAGTCGCCGCGGTGTTCTCCGTAGTCGCTGAGGCTGGGACGACGAAGGCCAGTGACAAGAGAATCGCCAACATGGGTGTTGAGTTCCGCCTGAGCATGGACACAGATTCAGGCTAGTGGGGCGAACCACCCAGCCACTTCATGGCGTCTGCGCCAGAATGAATCGCCCCGGGATGTCTGGAGACTTCATTGATTGGAAGGATGAAGTGTCATGGCACGTCCCTCAAGTTATCCGCGGGAGTTGCGTGAGCGCGCTGTCCGCATGGTGATCGAGTCGAAGGGCGACTATTCCAGCGAGTTCGAGGCGATCCGGTCGGTCGCGGCGAAGTTGGGGATCGGGTCGCCGGAGACACTGCGCAAGTGGGTGCGTCGGGCTGAGGTCGATGGTGGAGTGCGACCTGGTAAGACCACCGAGGAGATCGCCGAGATCAAGGCGTTGAAGAAGGAAGTGTCCGAGTTGCGCCGGGCCAACGAGATCCTCAAGGCGGCCTCGGCTTTCTTCGCGGCGGAGCTCGACCGCCCACCGAGGTTCTAGTGGACTTCATCACCGAATACCGTGGCAGGTTCGGGGTCGAGCCGATCTGCGCTGTGCTGTCCGAGCACGGCTGCAGCATCGCCCCGTCCACCTACTACGACAATCTGGATCGGCGGCCGTCGAAGCGGGCGTTGCGTGACGAGCAGATCGTGGCGCTGATGGTCGCTGAGCGGCAGGCCCAGAAACTGGTCAAACGGCTCGGGGCGCGCAAGATGTGGCTGCGCCTGCGCGGCAAGGGCCACGACGTGGCCCGCTGCACCATCGAGCGGTTGTACCGCGAGCAGGGCTGGGAAGGCGCCCGCCGCGCCCGGGTCATGCGCACCACGCTCCCGGATGAGGGCCACGAACGGCCGGCCGGCCTGGTCGACCGTGACTTCGCGGTGCACGCCCCGAACCAGTTATGGGTGGCCGACTTCACCTACGTGGCCACCTGGTCGGGCACCGTGTACGTGGCGTTCATCTTCGATGCGTTCTCCCGCATGATCGTGGGCTGGCGCGCGGCCACCTCGATGACCACCGACCTGGTACTCGACGCCTTGGAGATGGCCATCTGGAGCCGCCGGCAAGAAGGGATCAGTGACCTCACCGGGCTGATCCACCACAACGACGCCGGCAGCCAGTACACCTCGATCGCGTACACCGACGCGCTCGA
>CAYMPK010000343.1:0-2187 GCA_964392145.1 uncultured Actinomycetes bacterium
CAGCAGGTCCACAGAAAGCCGACCCAAGAACACTGCAAGGTAGACGCCCGCCCCCCTGGCTCGAGCAAGTGCCGGATTCGAGACGATGCGCGGTTGCGTCTCCCCTGAATCGTCCTCCCGGGTACCGGCATTCCGCGCCTCCGGATCCAGCGCCAGGAATGCGACCCGCGCCGCGGACGCGAATCCGGAGGAGACCGTTACACCGTCCTCCTCCAATAGGACCGCAGCAGAGATGACCCCAGAGGTCCCACCGAATTCGCTCCCGACGTTGTCAACGTTGGGGAGTTGCATACGCAAGCGTTCCTGCAGTTCGCGGGTCACACCGTAGGCCACCGAGAGGTCAGGGGATCTCGGCTCCACCACCAGGTGGACGAAGATGAACGACCCGGAATTCCTGGCATCGACGTCGAGGACCCGACGGATGCCGGGGTCGGCCTCAGCGATCTGTCGCACTTCCACCAGCAGATCGCGACTCACGGATGCATCGAGCAGAACCCTAAGCGCACCCCACAGAATCCAACCGCCGATCACGGCCAGGAAGCAGGCGACGATCAATCCTGCAATCGCGTCCACACGTGGCACACCGGCGATGTCGAGTGCCAGTGCCACGCCGATGATCACCAGCGCGGCAGCATCCGCGAAGGAGAAGTAGGCGTCGGCCTCCAAACTGGGACATCGCTCGGCCCGACCGACATAGCGTTTGTACAGCCCCAGCGCGACGCCGAGGAGCGCGGCGACCAGGAAGAACGGCAGCGCGCTCTTGGGATCCGTCGAGAACAGGTATGTCCCGTCAAGATGGGGGATCGAGGCCCGAGCCAACTCGTAGGCCAAGACCATGATGATGACGCCGACGACCCCCGCGAAGATGTTCTCCACCTTGTACAGGCCGTCGGGGAAGTTGGTCGTGTGCTTCCTTGAGAGCCGGATTCCAAGGACCAGGAAGACCGCCATCACACCTCGACCGACGGACAGAATCCCGCCGCCGGTCATGGTGGAAGCACCGACCGAGATTCCCCACACGACCAACACTGCACCAAACGTCAGGGAGATGATCGCAGCGACGATCGCCGTGCGCTCACTGCGAACCAACCGGTTGGTCACCGAGGTGAGTTGCCGCACATGTCCGTCGGCCATCGACAACACCACCGCTCCGCTTTCGCCCGCACTGCCAGACTAGCGCCGACGCGGAACCTGCCGTGATGGGTCAGTACTCGCCCTTGATCACGAAGTACGAGCCGCGGATCGTCCCTGCCAACTTGGACCTTTGGCGTGCGAACTTGAACCGTTCCCCAAGTTCGGGAGGAACCTCCATGCCGTCGGAGAGTTTGAACCCGACAGCGCGCTTACCGGCGTCGTCCACCGTGTACAGCACGTTGATCGACAGTCCGCTCTGGTAGAAGACGTATGTCCACCTGATGCCGTCGACGGTGAATTCGGAGACCTCGAGCGGTGCGCTGTCTATGACGATGTCGCGTTCTTCCCTGAGGATGCGGTTCACGTACTCGATCGCACTCGCGGAATCCTTCGCCGGTTGAACCGTGAACACGTGGTCGTATTTGTTCTTGAAGTATCGGGCTTCGTTAGCCCGGAGCCCGGCGAGGGCTTCAGCAACTGGTGACGACTCGAGTCCTTCGGTCGAAACGGTCACAAAGTCAACTTCGTAGGCCATGGTGGGGACTCCGCCTCTATGTCGCCGTGCTATCGGACATCGTCACCCTAGCCAGCCACGGGGCAAAGTGGCGCCCACGGGGCCTTGCCGAAGCACGGCCGACCTCCCCGCACCACAAGCACGATCAGGAGTGTGCAACGACACGCTCATGCCCGAGCGCAATAGCCTGTCCCTGTGAGGAGAAGGTTGCTGGTCCTCGTCTGCTCCGTGCTGCTGCTCGAGGCCTTCTTGGGGGCCGTGTTGACCCCCCTCGTACCGTCGTATCGCAGCGAACTAGGACTCACCGACGCGGCGACCGGGATTCTCGTCGCGGCCTATGCGGCGGGTTCGCTGGTGCTGGCCATTCCGGCAGGCTGGTTCGCCTCCCGCTTCAACCCACGCAAGGCCGTCATCCTCGGACTCATCGGGGTCGGGATCTCCAGTGTCCTATTCGGCTTCGCCGGGCATCTGTCGGTTCTGGAGGCCAGTCGGTTCTTCCTCGGCGGATTCGGCGCCTTGCTGTGGGCCGGCGGTCTCAG
>CAYMPK010000344.1:0-478 GCA_964392145.1 uncultured Actinomycetes bacterium
TGCGCAGTGCCCGATTAGGTGTGGACGCAATATCGTCCGTCGATAAGCGGCCTGCTGTACTGGCGCAGGGGTCGTATTCATTCGGGGTGAATACGCCCTCACGCTGGTCGGCATGTAGCGCCGGGTATTGCTCTGTTCGCTTCTCACCTCTCCTGGACCAGCACGTGAGGTGCGTCCTTCATGCCTCCTGCGTTGGTCTGACCACGTCGCGGGTTTGTTGCTTTGGTCGGCCACCAGCTGGCTTCGCGTAGGAGTGTGGCGATGGCGGGCACGGTGAGGGTGCGCACGAGGAAGGTGTCGAGCAGCAGCCCGAAGCCGATGATGAGGCCGGCTTGGATCATGATGGCGACTGAGCCGACCATGAGGCCGAACATGCTGGCGGCGAATATCAGGCCAGCGGAGGTGATGACGGCTCCGGTGGTTGCCACGGTGCGCAGGACGCCGACGCGGATGTTGGATCCGGATTCTTCGCGGAGCC
>CAYMPK010000344.1:488-2187 GCA_964392145.1 uncultured Actinomycetes bacterium
CCGGTCGTCTCGCCCATCTCCTCGAGTCCGAAGTCGATCAGGTCGAGCTCGAGCTCGTCGGCCTGCAGACCGGCGGGATTCAGCCGGAAGGCGCCCATGCGCGTGAACAGGAAGGTGACGGCGCCGGTGTTGGCGACGGTGCGCAGCACTCCGACGCGGATGCTGGGTCCGGATTCCTCGCGTAGTCGGGAGACGAGCAGCATGTTGTAGTCGGCGCCGACGGCGACGAGGATGATGAACGCCAGCAGCGGTACGGGCCAGGCGATTTCGTGGCCCAGTCCCCATTGGAAGACCACAACGCCGATGCCGAGCGAGGCGAGGTAGTTCAGCACGACGGTGCCTAGTAGGTAGAGCGGTGCTAGGAGCGCTCGCAGCAGTAGGACCAGGATGACGCCGACGATGATTATGGTGGCGATGGCCAGTTGTGCGAAGTCGGCCCATAGGAGTCGTTGGATATCGGAGTTGACGGCGGGGAAGCCGGCGACGGATACGGTGGCGTCGGCGAGTGACGTGTTGGGTCGTGCGGTGTTGGCGGTGTCGGTGATGCGGCTGGCGAGGTCCATGGCTTCAACGCTGTATGGGTCGTGGCTGCTTTCGATCATGAACCGCGCTGTTTTGCCGTCCGGTGAGAGGAATTGTTCGGCGACGTCGGTGAATTGCCGGTTCTCGAATGCCTTGACGGGCAGGTAGAAACCGCTCGAGGAGTCAGAGTCCGCCGCAGCGCGTGAGGAGTTTTGTAGTTGGGTGGCGATCTCGCTCATGCCGGACAGCATTTCGATGTTGCTGTCGGCGAGGGTGCGGACGCCGGTGGCGAGTGCTTGGGCGCCGGAGGCGAGCTGTCCGATTCCGTCCTGTAGTCGGCGGAGGTTGGTGGCCAGGTCGGCGGGGTCACCGAGGGCTCCGAATGCCTTGTCCAGCGAGGCGACTGCGTTTTGGACGTTGGCGAGGGTGCCACCGACCGTGGCGTTGGTGGCGGGATCGTAGCGGTCCCCGAGGTCGGCGATCTGGGTGAAGAATCCGCTGTCTCGCAGGGTGACCAGTATCTTGACCTGATCGCGGATTTGGGCGCATTGCGGGGTGGTGGCACACCAGGGTGAGGTGTTGAGGGCGCCGACGAGTGGGTCGAGCTGGGTGATCGCGTGGTCTGCTTGGTCGGCTAGGGGGCGTATGCCTGGCCCGGATTGGATGGCCTGATCGACGGCAGGGGCGGTCGCTGAGAGCTGTTGCAGCAGTGGCCGGAATTGGTTGACCTGAGTTCCTGCGGATTGGGCTTGGGTGAGGATTCCGGCCAGTGGTGTGAGGGCGGTGCGCACGGTGCTGTCGAGTTGGGCGAGGCCGTCGGCGAGCTGGTCGGCGCCGCCGGTGAGTTTGGCGAGGTCGTCTTTGCGTGAGTTGCCCTCGGCGACCGCGCCGGCCATTTTGTCGCCGATCTGGCCGTTCTGCCAGGCCAGTTCTGCTTGGTCGAGGCGCTCTCCGGTGGGGCGGGTGACTCCGGAAACTTTGGTGACGCCGGGGATCTGGGAGACGCGGGAGGCCATTTCGTCGAGGTCGGCCAGTCCTTTCCCGGTCCGCATGTCGGTCGGGTTTTCCACGACGAGGAATTCGCTGATGACGACGTCTTTGCGGAAGTGGCGGTCCAGCAGGTGGTAGCCCTGGTTGCTGGCGGTGGTGGCGGGTTGGCCTTTGCGGTCGTCGTAGC
>CAYMPK010000345.1:0-2180 GCA_964392145.1 uncultured Actinomycetes bacterium
CAGCCGACACCCAGCGAGCCGAGCACGATGAGCACCGAGGCGACCACGCCCGGGATCACGTAGCGAAGCGCAAACGACGCGCCACTGTCCGAGTGCGGGGCGTCGGAGTCCTGCGAGGGCCCCGTGGCAGCTACGGACACCTGACCAGGGTACCCACGGACATACCTGTCTTGGATGCAAGGATGGCCACCGTGAGCAGCCGGGAACTCGACGCGGCCGGAATCCTCGACCCGGCGTTGCGCCTCTCCTACGAGCGCTGC
Organism: uncultured Actinomycetes bacterium; assembly: GCA_964392145.1. Classification (GTDB taxonomy): domain Bacteria; phylum Actinomycetota; class Actinomycetes; order S36-B12; family UBA10799; genus JACJWR01. Next base: position 261 of record CAYMPK010000345.1, read on the forward strand.
CGGGAGCTCAACGCGGCCCACGGCAAGACCTACTACCTTGCGACCCTGCTGTTGCCGCCTGCCAAGCGTCCCTTCGTCCACGCCCTGTATGGCTTCGCCAGGTATGCCGACGAGATCGTCGACGATCTCGCCTCCACCCTGAGCGACCAGGAGAAGGCGCGGGCCCTGCATGCCTGGGGTCAGTCCTTCCTCCATGATGTGGCGGCGGGCAGGTCAGCAGACCCAGTGGCTGCTGCCGTCGTGGACACCGTCCTCCGCTGGGACATCCCGTTGACGTACTTCGAGGCTTTCCTGCACTCCATGCAGATGGACCTCACCGTGACCGAGTACCAGACCTTCGACGACCTCTACGAGTATGTCTACGGGTCCGCCGCGGTGATCGGCCTGCAGATGGTGCCCATCCTGGAGCCGTCCAATGACAGCGCCTACGACCGCGCGAAGGACCTCGGCGTCGCGTTCCAACTGGCCAATTTCATTCGCGACGTGGGTGAGGACCTCGACCGCGGTCGGGTGTACCTGCCGCTTTCCGAACTAGCGGAGTTCGGTGTCACCAGGTCCGACCTCGAGGCCAGGGTCGCCACCCCTGCGATCAAAGCGGCCTTGACGGCCCAGGTGGCAAGAGTTCGAGAGCTGGAGGAGAGATCTCGACCCGGTATCGCCGACCTGCACCCGGCCACCCAGCCCTGCATCGAGGCAGCGCGGGTGCTCTACTGCGGGATCGTCGACGCCGTGGAGGCACTGGACTACGAGATCTTCGACCAGCGCGCCCGCGTCTCGATCTCCAGACGCGTACAGGTGGCGCTACCCGCGTGGCGGCAGGCCAGGGTCGCTCGTCGGCGCTTCGGACCCGGCAGCATCGGTCGGGTCGGCGCGACGTCCTGACGGCCAGCGGGGAGGCCCGGCATACGGCGTGCGTTGCAGACCGCGACGACCCCAGAACACCCACAGCACCAGGGTGAGAACCACCAAGGCGAACCCGAACAGCAGATCCTCGACCGGCGCGAAGGCGATTCGCCCACCCCCGATGAAGGGTGGCGGCCCCGTCGACGGGGACGTTGCCCCGAGGATCGCCCCACCGTCGTAACGAACGATGCCGAAGCCCGTGAGCACTCCGTTGGTCAGAAGTTGGAAGAACACGATGATGGCGTATGACACCCAGAACACCCGCCGCGTCAGTAGCCGGGTGCGGAAGATGAACAGGTCCGCGACGATGCTGACCGCCACCGCGGCGATTGCGAGCTCGGTGTAGGTCATTGGTCACGCACTCTGACCCCGTCCGAGATGTCCTCGGGCGGTTCATCCCCCACCTGCCAGCGTCGCGCCGACCGCACCGCCTCCAGGGTCAGCACAGCAGCGGTGGGGATCACCAGGAAGAACAGCACCTCGTCCAGCGGCAAGCCGCCCGGGAACATGACGCCGCTGATGAGCGCAGGATCGAAATACCAGTGACCCTGCCCGATGGCATAGAGGTCCCACACCACGAACAGGGCGGCCACCGGCAGCACAGACAGCGCCAGCCGCCGCCACCGACGAACCACCCGCGTCAACAGTACGATCTCCAACCAGAGCGTGCCCACAACGCAGAACGCCAGCACAGCCAGATACGACCAATGGCCCACCGAGTCCACCGCCGTCCGTCCCTGTGAGATGTGCGCGTACGAGCAGTACCGGCCCTATTGTGCCCGGACTTGCGCCTCCCGGATCGGGGTGTCCGCATCACCGAGTCGCCGGGGGTCCATCCGGGGAAGGCCTCGGATATCGGCTGCTTGCAGTTTGCGGGCCGCCACCACGTCACGGGGCCGATCGCACGAGAGCACAGCCTGCAGACCATCGTCGTCGTCCAGCCAGCACATGGTCCAGGCATCACCTGACGGATTGCCCCGCACCACCAATCGGGCGACGTGATAGTCGGGCAGGTAA
>CAYMPK010000346.1:0-2163 GCA_964392145.1 uncultured Actinomycetes bacterium
TCTACCGAATGCACGCGAACAAGCGCGAAGAGATCGCGACCGTGGGCGCCGGCGAGATCGTCGCGGTGATGGGTCTGAAGGACACCACCACCGGTGACACCCTGTGTGACTCCACCAACAAGGTGATCCTGGAGTCGATGGACTTCCCGACGCCCGTGATTTCCGTGGCGATTGAGCCCAAGACCAAGGGTGACCAGGACAAGCTGGCCACCGCGATCCAGCGGCTCGCCGAGGAGGACCCTACCTTCCAGGTGAAGTCCGACGAGGAGACCGGCCAGACGATCATCTCCGGCATGGGCGAATTGCACCTCGATGTCCTGGTGGACCGCATGCGCCGCGAGTTCCGCGTCGAGGCGAACGTCGGCAAGCCGCAGGTCGCCTACCGCGAGACGATCACCCGACCGGTCGACAAGGTGGAGTACACCCACAAGAAGCAGACCGGTGGTTCCGGGCAGTTCGGCCGCGTCATCATGGCCATCGCGCCCAACCCCCCCGGCACCGAAGAGGACGAGCCAGGCGGCTACCAGTTCATCAACAAGGTCACCGGTGGCCGTATCCCGCGGGAGTACATCCCCAGCGTGGATGCCGGCTGCAAGGAGGCCATGGACAACGGCGTACTCGCCGGCTACCCGATGGTCGACGTCCAGGTCACACTGCTGGACGGGGCTTACCACGACGTCGACTCCTCCGAACTCGCGTTCAAGATCGCCGGTTCGATGGCCTTCAAAGAAGGCGTCCGCCGCGCGGGCCCTGTCCTACTGGAGCCGATGATGGCCGTTGAGGTCGTCACGCCCGAGGACTTCATGGGCGACGTGATCGGTGACCTGAACTCGCGCCGTGGCCAGATCCAGGCCATGGACGAGCGTGCCGGAGCCCGTGTGGTGACGGCCGTCGTTCCCCTGTCGGAGATGTTCGGTTACGTCGGAGATCTCCGGAGCAAGACGCAGGGGCGTGCGAGTTACAGCATGCAGTTCGACTCCTACGCAGAGGTTCCCAAGAACGTCTCGGAGGAGATCATCGCAAAGGCACGCGGGGAGTAATCCTCGTGAAGGTGGCCGAACCTCATCCCGAGCGACGTCGCCGACAACTGGGCAGAACCCAACAAAAGTAAGGGCCGATAAGGCGCCCCGACCGGGGGGCCACCGGCTAGGCAACGAGAGGTCTAGGAGGACCCGAAGGCGAAGTTCGAGCGGACTAAGCCGCACGTCAACATCGGCACCATTGGTCATATCGACCATGGAAAGACGACGCTGACGGCGGCGATCACCAAGGTGCTGCATGACGCGTATCCCGAGGTGAACCCGTTCACCCCATTCGACATGATCGACAAGGCCCCCGAGGAGCGGCAGCGCGGTATCACGATCTCCATCGCGCATGTGGAGTACCAGACGGAGAACCGTCACTACGCCCACGTCGACTGCCCGGGTCACGCCGACTACATCAAGAACATGATCACCGGTGCTGCCCAGATGGATGGCGCCATCCTGGTGGTCGCTGCGACGGACGGCCCCATGCCGCAGACGAAGGAGCACGTGCTGCTCGCCCGCCAGGTCGGCGTGCCGAGCATCGTCGTGGCCCTGAACAAGTGCGACATGGTGGACGACGAGGAGCTCATCGAGCTCGTCGAGATGGAGGTCCGCGAGCTCCTGAGCACCTACGAGTACGACGGCGACGACATCCCCGTGGTGCGCGTTGCGGCTGCTCCGGCGCTGCAGGGCGAGGAGAAGTGGACTGCTTCCATCCTCGAACTCATGGACGCGGTGGACGAGTACATCCCCACGCCCGAGCGCGAGATCGACAAGCCGTTCCTGATGCCGGTGGAGGATGTCTTCACCATCACCGGCCGCGGCACCGTCGTGACCGGTCGGATCGAGCGTGGCATCGTCAAGGTGAACGAGGAGGTCGAGCTGGTCGGGATCCGCGAGGGTCTGGCCCAGAAGACCACGGTCACCGGTGTCGAGATGTTCCGCAAGCTCCTCGACGAGGGGCAGGCCGGCGAGAATGTTGGGCTGCTTCTTCGCGGTACCAAGCGTGAGGACGTCGAGCGCGGCATGGTCATCGTGAAGCCGGGCTCCACCACCCCCCACACCGAGTTCGAGGCCCAGGTGTACATCCTGTCCAAGGACGAGGGCGGCCGCCACACGCCGTTCTTCAACAACTACC
>CAYMPK010000347.1:0-1061 GCA_964392145.1 uncultured Actinomycetes bacterium
CTCACATCCAGATGACGAAGAGAAGCTGGACGAGCGCGCTGCGTCGGATGAAGCTGGTGGCGACCGGTTTCCTCGTCGTCCCATTGAGAAAGCGATGACAGAGGGCGACGTTTGCCCGCCGATGCAGCTCGACCGACTCGTTGCGGAGTGGGCGCCTTGCGGACCTCCAATATTCTGGCGTGGTCCTCCTCTGACAGCCAATAGCCCCGAGATGGCACCGGCATAGGAATCTCCACGTCGAGGAAGAACTTCTTTCCCAACTCATCGGCAGTGATAGCGGGAAGCAGGCCCGGGTGGGACCTACGCAGGTCCGCCTTCAGCGCGATCCTCGTGCGATACATGCCCGTGCGCCAGGCGGTAAGCCAACGATCCTGGATCAGGCGTGAAACGGCGTGGCCTGGCTGATTCAAGTCCGAGAGTAGAGGTGGGGAGCCGAAGTCCTTCGGGGCGCGCGAGAGTACGCCGGCAGCGCCGATGGCCCTGCCAATGTCGTCCAAGTTCTTTGATGCGTCGCACAGCAAAGCCACGAGCATGTCGAAGACCGCGACCGATCCGGGAGTCACTTCCAGAACGTGACGGTCAGGAACCTCACGAAGGATCTGCCCGGTGATGGGTTCGACCCGCTCAATCTCTGCGGCTCTCCATGTGAACGGCAGCAGTTTGGAAGTTAGATACCACTCCCCATCCGAATACATCGAAGCCTCGATACCGGTGAGACGGGCAACCGTTCCGGCCGCGTCCGCGGAAGCGAACCAAGACTTGAGCATGCTCGACAGTTCGGCCTCGGATCCTTCCAGGGGCACCTGTTGACCTTCAACGAACAGGGTCACGTTGTACTCGGCCAAGGCGTGAAGCACCTGAGAGCCATATCTGGGTTCTCGGACCAGCCGTGTGAAGAGCGGTGCGTGCAAGGATGTCGGTTGAACAATGCGGATCACTGTGCACAAAGCCTCCGTGAACGAATTGCCGTCTCTGTCTCGGCTGGCACCCTTGATGTCGGCCTTGCGAGCGGATTGAAGGGCCAGCACCATGCCGGTAAAAAGGGCCGTCAGCGCGACCAG
>CAYMPK010000347.1:1071-2155 GCA_964392145.1 uncultured Actinomycetes bacterium
ATCCCTAAAAGTGGTCGGCCGATCGGCACCAGCCAACCCAGCCGTGCCCGTCCCTTACCGCCAGGCACGGCGCCACGGCGCAACTCCAGAGCACCCAGGCGATCGCGAACTGAAGCCCCCTCGTCAAGGACAATTCCCGGACCGATGGCGGCCAACTCGATCACATCAGGATCATTCGGGAGCAAAGCAAGACCGGCTGTGAACATCGCCTCGAAGCCGGGCAGGGAACTCGAAGAGGTGCGGATGAGGAGCACCTGCTCAATGCCAGCCAGATTGGGACTCTCCAGCCATTCGGCCAGGTTGACGTCGGACGCGGCGCGGTGAGGCTGGCGGTCTCGTGATCGACCGGCCGATAGTTGTCTTGGAGTGACGGTTGTGGACATTGCGGGCCTTCCCGATAGTCGGCGTCTGCCAGGGCTAGTGCCTCAGGCATTCCTCACCGTGCCGGGAGGCTTTGATAATGCAATCCCCTCAAAGACCCGTCTATGTTTGGTTGCGGGAGCGATCCCGGGAGAACTCCTAGTTGCCTGTAAGTCCTGCACCGCAACCAGTTCCGCGAACGTCGCATAGCAAGGCGTCGGTCGGAATGTCGTCAACGGCTGAATACTGATCACTTGTCAACGGGTGAATGTGAACCCCCTCCTCGACGATTGAGCAGTGATGAGCGTGGAGAATTGGGCCGAGATCCGTCAGTTGCATCGGGTGGAGGGGATGCCGATCAAGGCGATTTCGCGCCGGTTGGGGATCTCGCGTAACGCGGTGCGTCGAGCGCTTGCTTCGGCTGAGCCGCCGCGGTATCGGCGACCGGCGAAGGGTTCGGCGGTGGACGCGTTCGAGCCGGAGATTCGGGAGTTGTTGCGGGCGTTTCCTGACATGCCGGCGACGGTGATCGCGGAGAGGGTCGGGTGGACGCGGTCGTTGACGGTGCTGCGTGAACGTGTTGCGCAGTTGCGGCCGTTGTTCGCTCCGAGGGACCCGGCGTCTCGCACGACGTATCAACCCGGTGAGCTGGCGCAGTGTGACTTGTGGTTCCCGCCGGTGGACATCCCTGTGGGTCGTGGTCAGGTCGACCGGCCGCCGGTGT
>CAYMPK010000348.1:0-2120 GCA_964392145.1 uncultured Actinomycetes bacterium
TCGAGGCCCAGATCCTGCAGGCGCTGGGGGTCGACTACATCGACGAGTCCGAGGTCCTCACCCCGGCCGATGAACGACTCCACATCGACAAGTGGGAGTTCACCGTGCCGTTCGTCTGCGGGGCTACCAATCTCGGCGAAGCGTTGCGACGGATCGGCGAGGGTGCCGCGATGATCCGCTCCAAGGGCGAGGCCGGCACCGGCAACGTGGTCGAGGCGACCCGTCACATGCGTCAGATGATCGGCGATATCCGGCGAATCCAAGGCCTGGGCGATGAGGAACTCTTCAACGCCGCGAAGGAACTGCAGGCGCCGTACGAGTTGGTCCGCGAGGTGCACGACCTCGGAAAACTCCCGGTCGTCATGTTCACCGCGGGCGGGATCGCCACTCCCGCCGATGCCGCCATGATGATGCAGCTCGGCGCCGAAGGCGTCTTCGTCGGCTCCGGCATCTTCAAGTCGGGTGACCCGGCCAAGCGGGCAAGCGCGATCGTCACCGCCACAACCAACTACGACAACCCGGACGTGATCGCCAAGGTCTCACGCGGTCTCGGAGAGGCCATGGTGGGGATCAACATCGACACGCTTGCACCCGAGCAGCGCTACGCCGGACGCGGCTGGTGAGCCGCAGCGCGCCGGTGATCGGCGTGCTGGCCCTGCAGGGAGACTTTCGTGAGCACCGGGCGATCATGGAGCAGCTCGGCGCGCAGACGGCGCTGGTGCGCGATGAGGACGACCTGGCCGGTGTCGACGCCCTGGTACTGCCGGGAGGTGAGTCCACCACGATCTCGATGCTCGTCGAACGTTTCGGTCTGCTCGAACCGCTGGGGGCGGCCGTCGACGCCGGACTTCCCATGTATGGCTCATGCGCCGGAATGATCCTGCTCGCCACGACGGTTCTCGACGGGCGACCCGATCAGCATTGCCTCGGGGGCATAGACATCGCCGTTCGACGCAATGCCTTCGGTCGGCAAGTGGACTCCTTCGAGGAATCGCTCGCGATGCCGGTACTCGGTGACGAGCCGGTCCGGGCGGTCTTCATCCGGGCCCCCTGGGTGGAATCGGTCGGCGAGCAGGTCGAGGTGTTGGGTGCGGTCGAGCACGGCCCCGCAACCGGTAGGATCGTGGCAGTCAGGCAGGGACGTCGGTTGGCGACGTCCTTCCATCCTGAACTCACCGGGGATCTCCGGGTGCACCGGCTGTTCCTGGACATGGTGACCGAATCGGGCCGCGCCACCGCGGTGCCGATGCCGGGTGATCGAACGGAGGATGCATGAGCGGCCATTCCAAGTGGGCCACCACCAAGCACAAGAAGGCCGTGATCGATGCCCGCCGCGGCAAGCTGTTCGCCAAACTCATCAAGAATATCGAGGTGGCGGCTCAACCCGACGCTGTACGACGCCATCCAGAAGGCCCGCAAGAACTCCGTGCCGCTGGACAACATCGAGCGCGCGGTCAAGCGCGGTTCAGGCGCCGAGGCCGGGGGTGCCAACTGGGAGACCATCATGTACGAGGGCTACGCGCCCGGTGGCGTGGCCGTGCTCGTGGAATGCCTGACCGATAATCGCAACCGGGCAGCCTCGGAAGTCCGGGTGGCGATGACTCGCAATGGTGGAACCATGGCCGATCCGGGCTCGGTCGCGTACATGTTCGCGAGGAAAGGTGTCGTGCTCCTACCCAAGGCAGACTTGACCGAGGACGACGTCCTGCTGGCCGTGTTGGACGCCGGCGCCGAGGACGTGAACGATCTTGGTGATTCCTTCGAGGTCATCTCTGAGGCTTCGGATCTGGTGTCCGTTCGGACGGCTTTGCAGGAGGCCGGTATGGACTACGACTCCGCGGAGGCGTCGTTCGTGCCCAGCGTCGAAGTCGAGTTGGACGCTGAAGCAGCGCAGAAGGTCTTCCGGCTGCTGGAGGCACTCGAGGACAGCGATGAGGTGCAGAACGTCTACTCGAATGCGGACGTGAGCGACGAGGTGCTCGCGGAACTGGAGTAGGTACTTTTTCCCTGCTGACCGGTGCGTCAGCGGGCTTGCCGACGGTTCTCGCATTACCTTCGAGGGGCGGGTCGCCGCTGGCGCAAACAGTGGTTGAGCGTTCGGCCCGCGACCGGGAATTGCC
>CAYMPK010000349.1:0-306 GCA_964392145.1 uncultured Actinomycetes bacterium
CAGCTGCACCAGTGCGGTCTGCCCAAGCACATGGCCCTGGAGCTGTTCAAGCCCTTCGTGATGAAGCGACTTGTCGATCTCAACCACGCCCAGAACATCAAGAGCGCAAAGCGCATGGTCGAGCGCTCGCGCTCGGTGGTGTGGGATGTCCTCGAAGAGGTCATCGCCGAACATCCGGTGCTTCTCAACCGGGCACCGACGCTGCACCGACTGGGTATTCAGGCGTTCGAGCCGCAGTTGCTCGAGGGCAAGGCCATCCAGATCCATCCGCTGGTCTGCACCGCATTCAACGCGGACTTCGACGGC
>CAYMPK010000349.1:316-2110 GCA_964392145.1 uncultured Actinomycetes bacterium
CGACCAGATGGCTGTCCACCTGCCGCTGAGCGCGGAGGCCCAGGCTGAGGCCCGGGTGTTGATGCTCTCCAGCAACAACATCCTTTCGCCGGCCAACGGTCGACCGGTCACCACGCCGACCCAGGACATGGTGCTGGGCATCTACCACCTCACCACCGAGGACCCCGACGCACCGGGCGCCGGCCGCAGCTTCTCCTCCATCGGCGAGGCCCTGATGGCCTTCGACTCCGGCAGCCTTGGGCTGCAGGCCCCGATCAAGATCCGGCTGGAGTTGGAGACGCCATCGCTCGGCTTCGTCACCCCGGCCGGATGGAATCCGGGCGAGGAGTTGTTGGTCGAGACCACGCTCGGGCGAGCGTTGTTCAACCAGGCGATGCCCGGTCATGAGCCGTTCGTGAACGTGCAGGTGGACAAGAAGGAACTCGGTCGGCTGGTCAACGGCCTTGCCGAGCGTTCACCGAAGGTGGAGGTGTCGGCGACGCTGGACGCGTTGAAGGACCTCGGCTTCTACTGGGCAACCCGTTCCGGCGCGACGATCTCGATCGAGGACGTCGTCACCCCGCCGGCCAAGGCGGAGATCCTGGCCGCTTCCGAGGCTGTCGCAGCCGAGAAGCAGCTGGGATTCGAGCGTGGCCTTCTCACCGAGAAGGAGCTCAAGAAGGAACTGATCGAGATCTGGAACCACGCCACCGAAGAGGTTTCGAAGGCGATGCAGGACAACTTCCCTGCGACCAACCCGATCAGCCTCATGGTCAACTCCGGGGCCCGCGGCAACATGATGCAGCTGCGCCAGATCGCCGGAATGCGTGGTCTGGTGGCGAACCCGAAGGGCGAGACCATCCCGCGGCCGATCAAGTCGAACTTCCGCGAGGGTCTGTCGGTGCTGGAGTACTTCATCTCCACCCACGGCGCGCGCAAGGGTCTGGCCGACACCGCGCTGCGGACGGCCGACTCGGGCTACCTGACCCGACGGCTGGTGGACGTCTCCCAGGACGTCATCATCCGCGAGGAGGACTGCGGCACCGACGCCGGCCTGCCGATGGTCATCGGGGTTGCCGATCCTGCGTCACCCGGCAACCTGAAGGTCGCTGACTACGTGGAGTCCAGCGTCATCAGCCGCCTGCTCTCCGCCGACGTGGTGGCCGAAGACGGCACCGTGCTGGCCGAGCGCGACTCGGAGATCACCCAGGCGCTGCTTGAGCGGCTGGTGGCAGCGGGTATCGACAAGGTCAAGGTGCGCTCGGTGCTCGTCTGCGAGTCGAAGGTCAGCACCTGCGCCAAGTGCTACGGGCGCTCGCTGGCCAGCGGCAAGTTGGTCGACGTGGGCGAGGCCGTGGGCATCGTCGCCGCGCAGTCCATCGGTGAACCGGGAACGCAGTTGACCATGCGTACCTTCCACACTGGCGGCGTGGCGGGCGACGACATCACCTCCGGTCTGCCGCGAGTGGTGGAGCTCTTCGAGGCCCGTACCCCCAAGGGTGTGGCCCCGATCAGTGAGGTCACCGGACGGGTGCGGATCGAGGAGACCGACAAGGGTCTCGACATCGTGGTCGTGCCCGACGACGGCAAGGATGAGGTCAAGTACTCGGTGCCAAAGCGGGATCGAGATCGACTGCGATCCAAGCCCGGCGAACCCGGCGTCGCCGACGGCGACCATGTGCAGACCGGTCAGCCGCTGCTGCGTGGCCCGCTCGACCCGAAGGATGTCATGCGCATCCAGGGTGGCCGACGGGTCCAGCCGCACCTCGTCGACGAGGTCCAGGCGGTGTACCGCTCGCAGGGCGTGTCGATCCA
>CAYMPK010000350.1:0-318 GCA_964392145.1 uncultured Actinomycetes bacterium
CCCCGCTCACCTCGTCCGCTCCTGGAGTCGTCTTCGCCACCTGCATCAGGAACTCGTAATTGGACTTGGTGTTCCGCAGCGTGTTGAGCAGCAGTTCGATGGCCTGCAGGGTATCGAGCGAGTGCAACACCCGGCGAAGCTTCCAGACGATCTTCAACTCCTCGGGGGCCAGCAGGAGTTCCTCCTTGCGGGTACCGGAAGCATCCACGTCGACGGCGGGGAAGATCCGCTTGTCGGCCAGTCGACGATCGAGCTTGAGTTCCATGTTGCCGGTGCCCTTGAACTCCTCGAAGATGACCTCGTCCATGCGGGAACCGG
>CAYMPK010000350.1:344-2104 GCA_964392145.1 uncultured Actinomycetes bacterium
TGTTGCGCGCCGCGCCGAAGAACTTCTTCGGCGGGAACAGCGCGGTGGAGTCGACACCACCGGACAGGATCCGTCCGGACGCGGGCGCCGCCAGGTTGTAGGCACGCCCCAGGCGGGTCATGGAGTCGAGCAGGACGACGACGTCCATTCCCATCTCCACCAACCGCTTTGCCCGTTCGATGGCCAACTCGGCCACGATGGTGTGATCCTCAGCCGGCCGGTCGAAGGTCGAGGCGATGACCTCACCCTTGACGGACCGCTGCATGTCGGTGACTTCCTCGGGGCGCTCGTCGACCAGCACGACCATCAGGTGGCATTCCGGGTTGTTCTCGGTGATGGCGTTGGCGATCTTCTGCAACACCATGGTCTTGCCGGCCTTGGGAGGCGACACGATGAGGCCCCGCTGTCCCTTGCCGATCGGTGCCACCAGGTCGATGACCCGGGCGGTCAGGTTCGTCGAGTCTTTCTCCAGCCGCAGACGGTCCTGGGGGTAGAGCGGTGTCAACTTGCCGAACTCGACCCGATTGCGGGCCTCTTGGGGATCCAGCCCGTTGACCTGGTCGATGCGCACCAACGGGTTGAACTTCTGACGCTGTTCATTCTCACGGATCTGACGGATCACACCGGAAACGATGTCGCCCTTGCGAAGCCCGTTCTTGCGAACCATCGCCAGCGAGACGTAGACGTCGTTGGGGCCGGGGAGGTAGCCGGACGTGCGCACGAAGGCGTAGTTGTCGAGCACGTCGAGAACTCCCGAGATCGGGACGAGGACGTCTTCCTCGCTGATCTCCTGCTCCATGTCGTAGTCGCGTTGCCGGTTGCCACCGCCATGATTGCGCTGACCACCGTCGCGGTTGCGGTCCCGTCCCCGGCGTCGGCGGCGATTCCGATTGCCGCCTTCTTCCTGGTCACGGTTCTGGTTGTTCCCGCGGTTGCCCTGGTTGCCCTGGTTACCGCCCTGGTTGCCCTGATTGCCGTCGCTCTGGTCGCGCTGGTTGCCGCCACCTTGGTTGTCGCCGCTACTGCGGTTGGAGTTTGCCCGGTTGCCCTGGCCATCGCGGTTCTGCTGACCACCGCGCCTGGAGTCACCATCGCCGTCGCCGCCACGGCCGCCCTGGCGGTTCTGCTGGCCATCGCGCTGGTTGCCGCGGTCCCCGGTCTGCTCGACCGAGCCGGTTGCTGCGTTGTCGGCCACTGGTGCCCCCTGGGTGCCTGCGTTATCTGTGCTGTTCCTATCGTTCTGGCGACGTTCAGATGTCGCCTCAGCCTGCTGGCTGTGGCCGTTGGATCGGCCGGCTGTCGACGGACGGCCGCCCTGACGCTCGCCGATGGCGCTGACCAGGTCGGCCTTGCGCATGCCCGAGGTGCCGGAGATGCCCAGCTGACCTGCGAGTTTCTTCAATTCAGGCATCAGCATGGCGTTCAGCGGCTGGCCGTTGGATGTCGCCCCAACTGTGGAGGTGTCACTCACTGTTGATCGGGTGTCCTTTCAGGACTGATGATGATGTGGTCCATAAGCGGCCCTACGTGCACCACGAGAGTGATGCAACGGGGTGTTGCTCAGGACGGCCCGGGTCGGAGATCGCCGATGGATTCCGGAGAAAGAAGTATCGACCCCTTGGGCACCATCAGGGTAACACTCGCATAGTGGCGCAGACCACAGCCTCCCCCATACTGCTTTCGGCGCGCGGGTGGTGTCGGATCCGCCATCGTGCGGTGATCAGAGACTGCTGTGACCCTGGTCTGATTTGACCTTGGGC
>CAYMPK010000351.1:0-2061 GCA_964392145.1 uncultured Actinomycetes bacterium
AATCGCCTTTTTATGCGCGGGTTTCGCCCTATTAGGGGGTCTCTTCGGAATCTTCATCTTCCCAACAATATTCGGGTTGACGGGAATCATTTGCGCAGTGGTCGCATTGATCAAGAAGGAACGCCTTGCCCCCTTTGCAATCGGCGCGGCTGTTGGATGCTTGGTCCTCGGGTGGTTACTTGAGGCCGCCTGGGTCAACACGCTCCTCTCCTGATCAGCGAGCCTGATCTTGCATGTCGGCTTTTGGCCTAGGGGCACAAGTACTTGGCTAGGACGTTGCGTCGCTGACAGATTCCACGCGATCCCCGATGGCAGCCACGACGTGTTGCACAGCTTCGAACGGATGTCGTTGATTCAGGAGATGGTGTCGATCGCTCTAGTTGACGTGGTGTTTCGAAGGGTCGTCGACCAGATCATCGAATGGGCAAGGGCCGATTGAACGTCCGGGTTCATTCGCGCCGTGCCACCATGCAACGGTTCCCGATCGCCCTCGGTGAGGAACAGGCTCCATTCCCGATTCAATCCCAAGTCGATCGTGAGGTAGCGGAGCTTTCTACCCCAGGTTGCCCTTCGGCCACGCTGCCCACGCCCACGTACCGGATGCGTTACTGCAGTACAGGGGCCGCCCATCGAGCGCCTGTCCGATGGCACCCCAGCCTGTCGGGCAGTAACTGGCTTCCGGTGGGCAGCAGGGAGACCCGACCTGCTTTGCTCCCGCAGAGATCGTGGCCGATCTCGACCAGATGCCAGAACGGCCACCATCGAAGGACGCGCAGGCCAGGAACTCCCCACTAGGTCCGAAGCCATAGGTGTAGCGCGTCCAGTTGCTGCACGGCTGGCCTTCCACCCCATCCTGCATGCCCGGGACAATCTGACAGCCGGGGTTGCTGGCGCTGCAAGGCGGCGGTACCGCTGCGGCAGGCGCGATTCCAATGAGCACTGCCGGGATAATCAGTGCCACGATCAGGGCAAGGGCAGCAGCGAGACGGCTAATGAACAGAGTCGCGCGCCGCAATACCCACTGTGCTGGCGTCTCCGAGGTGTTGGTTCCCATCGGTGTTCCTCTCGTGTCAGAACTAATCCTGGGGACTTTCAGAAGGGGTAGGTGTTCTCAATGCTGACGAACATGCCGTGGCCGGTGCCGTTGTTGACGAAACGGGTGCCGTCCGGGTTCGAGGTGATGGTCCAGCCCTGGATGTTGTAGGTCTGCCCGTAATTCAGTACCAGGTCATCCTCGGGGTGCGCTGCGCCGATATTGCCGACCTGGAATGAGAAGTTGCCCGTGGCGTCGACGACAGCGCCGGGATAGTGCAGACCCGGCCTCACGAGTGGAGCCTGCAGGAACCCGTTGTTCTCCCATTGATCCCACGGCGGGGAAGTGGGTCCGCTGGCCTCGCAGATGACCGTCGGCTGGTTGGTTCCGGTCATCGCGCCCGTTGCTGTCACCCAGCACCTCACCCTGCCTGACTGGGTCCTCACGTACTGGCCGTTGTCGGACGCAGTCGCAGGCGGAGCGAGCATCACGACGAAAGAAGTCGCCATGATCGCTGCGACGGTTGGCGTTATCCAACGGCGAGCGACTGCAAAAATATTCACCTGGCCACCCCCCCGTAGATCTCAAGTGTTTTGACGGTACGACGACGGCCTCCTGCCTGCCGCCGGATTCTGAATTTCGCGTACTCAATTTGTATTGATTGCAACGAGAATCACCGGTCGAGCCGACTGCTGCGGTCTGCTTGGCGGAACTTGGCTCTGTCCTTCCATCGTCTTGAGGTCCTCGTCCAGCACTTGGTGACTGTGCTGGTGGATGACCTGCGCGACGGTGATCTGGTACTCGGCGTAGAACTGTTCGATCCCGCGCTGCTTCGCCTCGACGTGCTCGGGATCATCGCGCCAGGCGTTGTGGTGGGCGACGCTATCGAAGATGACGATGGACACCCGTTCTCCGTCGTCGGCGGTGAAGGTCTTGAACTCAACGAATCCAGGCATCGTTCGTGCCCTGCGCTCGACTTCGTCGGCCAGCTCGTGGTAGCCCAGGGAGGCGGCTTCTGGGCGCAGTCG
>CAYMPK010000352.1:0-2050 GCA_964392145.1 uncultured Actinomycetes bacterium
AGCGCTCCACGTCACTTTCGCCGTGGTCGGGCCAGACAGAGCCGCGACGACGTTGAGCGGTGCGCTGGGAGCTCTTGGCGCTGGACGCAAGCCGTTCGATGGGAATTGCACTTGGAAGGTCGCTTCTGTGGCGGATTGAGCCGTGAGTCTTACAGTCAGGTCGCCGAGCGCAACTGGTTCCTCAAGTGGCAGAACGGGGTCTCCCTCGAATCGAGCTGGGTCGTTCTCCGGCATCGGAACAGGAATCGGCGCCGGATTCCATGGATTGTTGCGCGGATTCGCGTCAAGCAGGTAGTCAGAGCGTGGATCAACCCTGAGGGGATTACCGGCTAAGTCCTTGCCGTACTGAAAGGCGGTTCCGACCTCAGCGCGAAACGCCTTCCACACAGTGACTCCAGAGGGCAGTGGGGGTACCACCGCACCGAGCACCTGATTGTCGAGGTTCTTGGGGTCCGCAGTGGCAGTGCGATACTCGAAGTAGTAGGTGTCGCCATCCATACTCTCCACCCGGGCAATACGCTTGCCCTCTCGTGCTCCGGCTGGAGTCAGCGTGACTTCGGCGACGCTGCCCGCCCGATTCATCACATCGGTGACCGAAGTGTCGTCGAGCAGGCCAAGAAGTTCCAAGTGACGACCAGTCAGGTGCGGAGCCACGAAGCCACCCGCGTCCCAGGTGAATGTCGGCGTAACGGTGGTGAATCCAGCCATTGCCGAGTACATGCCGTAGTACTCCTGGACACGGCAGGTGTCGGGGTTCGCGTCGATGGCCAACACCGTGTTGCGGTCATTACAGTTGACTTCATTCGCGTGTCCGAGCCCCAGATTGTGTCCAAGCTCATGCGCCAGCACCCACCCCAGGTCGCCATTGGTTCCCTCAGGGATCGCGGCGTCACCGTTGAGGAACACGACTCCACCCGATGTCCTGGTACCACCCAGGCTGGCACAGCCTCGGAAGTTGGGCGTACATTCCGTCGTGCCCGTGACTGTTGGGGCCATGACAACGAGGTGATTGAGGGGGCTCGGCGTCCAGCCCGCCCGTATCCCAACGTCATAGAGCGCCTGGAGGTCGGGCTTGCAGGGCGTCGCGGACAATGCTTGCTTGTCCTTAGAGACAATCCGACTAAATTGGATGCGGTCATCGGAGACTGTGTTCCAGTATGTCGCTGCGTTGCCGACTGCAGTCTCTATCTTGTTGAGGTCTGGCGCCGGAGGGGGAGTGGGCACGCCCTCTAGGTTGGCCTGCGGGTACGTCGCGCGGACAACCACGATGCTGTGCTGCTCATGGCTTCCCGGGGCCAAATCGATCGTATTGACTTCGGGCTTCAGAACCCTGGTCGCCACGCCACCCGAGGCAACCGCAACCCGAGAGGTCCCGGCCCTCTTGGAGTCAGCGACGACGCGGAGTTTGGCGGTGACTTTGTCGCCGGATGCAATCCGCCCTGTGGCAGCCTCATCGGAAAGGCCCAGGACTTTGGTCAGTCGTGGGCCGGTGGCTAGGTAGACAGTGGGTGCGCCGTCGTCTACGACCACAATCGCTGTCCCCGTGACGCTGTCGGCAGCCGCCGACGGTGCGGCGGATGTCGCCGAGGCGGCGGCCAACGGAAGCATCGCGAACCCCGCTACCAGCGCTCCCGAACCGACGATGCCCAGAATCTTCTTGCCGCGTGCGATTCGATGAGCGTCCATAATGTCCTCCCCGGAACGCGGGCGTCTCATGAGGACGCCAGCGACTACATAGGGGGTTCATCGGCCAACAGCACCTTGTGTCTTTAGCGGAGTTCACAGATAGTTCGTGGCCTCGACCGACGACGTGAGCTATCGGCCAGTTGACCCGCTGCCGGCGCTCGCCCAGCGCTGTCGCCGACCGAACGGTGTAACGCAGCGTCACCCAATCGGACCTGATGGGAAATAGTTCTCAAGTCGCCGCCTCGACCGCCCGACAAAACCTGTGTACGCCATCACCGGCGACCAACCAGGGGCAACGGCCCCACATATAAGAAGGAAGGTGCGGGCCATGTACTCCGCAATTCGTCGGCTTCAGGAGAAGCGG
>CAYMPK010000353.1:0-2023 GCA_964392145.1 uncultured Actinomycetes bacterium
GGTCACTCCCTGCACGCTGCACGTGCGAGCGGCACCGGCCACGCAGAGACTCCCGCGAACCGGCACCGTGGAACTGGTTCAGGGGGCGACCGTCTCACCCGGATGCCTCCTCGCGATTCGCACCAGCGCCAGCCCAGAGGTGCGCGGCGACCTTCGCTACGCGCGCTTCAACGTCGACCAACGAACCGGCGCGATATCCGTGACCACTCTCGGAGTGCCTGGGGTTCGGGTGCAGGTCCGCATCACAGCGATGCCCACCCATCCCCGGAAGACAGCTGTCACCTGGTCACGTACCTGGCTCAGCTACTGAGCAGCGACGTCGGCCGGGCGCGTGCTGCTGGCTGGGCAACGGGACTGTCCACCAACGAGTTGACCCGTTGCAGCCATAGCGGGAATGGTTCTGGGGCGAGTGCAGACCACAGGAGGGGTATGTTCGAAATGTGAGAAGAGCAGCAGGAAACATATCTGGGACATTGGTGGTTGGTGCGGCACTGGTCCTCGCCGCGGCGGGCTGCGGCAGTACGACGTCCGGCGGTTCACCGTCGGCATCCTCGGGTTCGCCGTCCGCCGGCTCGTTGGACTCCACCTTGCGCCCTATCGTCGAGAGCGAAATGCAGAAGATGCAGATCCCCGGCGTCTCGGTATATGTGTCCAGCCCAACCAAGGGCGAGTGGAAGGCCGCGCTGGGCGTTGCTGATGTTTCCAACGGAACACCCTCTCAGGTCGCTGACCACTTCCGGATCGGCAGCATCACGAAGACGATGACGGCCACCGTGATCCTGCAATTAGTCCAGGAGGGAAAGGTCTCGCTCGACGCACCGCTGACGACCTACCTACCAGGAACGAAGTCCAACGGCGCCACCGTGCGCCAGGCCCTTCAGATGACTTCGGGGATAGGCACCTATACGACGATCCCGTTCCTCAATGGTTTGGCTGATCAGCCGCAGAAGGTTTGGACCCCCGAGGAACTCGTGCAGCTCGGCACTTCAGCGGCCCCGAGTTTCGCGGCGGGGGCCGAGTACGAATACTCCAACACCAACTACATCCTGCTCGGTCAGATCGCGGAGAAGGTCACCGGTCAACCCTTCGCGCAGTTGCTGCAGCAGCGAGTGTTCGACCCCCTCGGGATGACAGGTTGTTCACAGCCGGCGGCGACTGACGCCAGCATGCCGGCCCCCTACTCGCACGGCTACATGTTCGGCACTGATTGGGACCGCAAACCCTCGCCACCCGCTCCGCTGCCCGCCAAGGTTGACGTTTCAACCTGGAATCCGTCATGGGGTTGGTCCGCGGGTGGGGTCATCTGCGATCTCGACAGCCTGAAGGTTTGGCCCGCCGCCCTCGCCACCGGCAAACTGCTCTCGCCGGAGATACAGAAGCAACGGTTGGAATGGCGCACGATCGTCAAGCAACCGCTACTGCAATACGGTCTCGGGATCGGCAACTGGGACGGCCTCGTGGGTCACAATGGCGAGATCTCGGGGTACACGAGCAAGGCGGTCTACCGAGTCTCGGACGGTACGACGATCGTGGTTCTGACCAACCTCACTTCCGCCCCGGATGATCAGGGTCCCGCAGAAGTGCTCACGGACGCGATCGTGAAAGCCCTACCTCCGTCCTCCTGAGGCGCACGACGAGGGTCGGACCTCCGGTGTGCACGTCGAGCGTCGGATCGCGGCAATCGCACGTGCGGGCAGCCGACGCACCACACGGTCGAGCACCGGTTCCTGCATGTGGCCACCAGGTCGACGTCAGGTCTACTTTGGTGCCATGACGAACCTTGAGGGTCCACGGGCACGTCGGGCAGGCACCGCAGAGCGGCACCCGCACGGACGGAGTACCTCGGGAACTGTGAGGACCTCCCGCTCGGCGCTCGCCGGTGTCTGTGTGGCAGTGACAGGCCTACTTCTCATCGCCCCGATTCCGGCATTCGCCTCCGACGGTGCTGCGACTGCGGCCACTCCGCGTGGCCTCCGCGGGGATATCCGCCCTCGGGGAGTCAGCGCAGCCTTCACCGAGATCT
>CAYMPK010000354.1:0-2022 GCA_964392145.1 uncultured Actinomycetes bacterium
GTGCCCAGCGACATCGTGAGGGCCATGATGACGAAGGGCAGGAACGCGATCGCGTAGAACTCGAAGACCGTGCGCTGCTGGAACATCAGCCACGGTGCCCAGCCGGCGACGAACCCTGCGAGCACGGCGCCGGATCGCCAGTCGCGGCGGGCGGCCCAGCGCCAGGTCTGGTGCAGGATCGCCAGCAGGCCACCCCACCAGATCAGCGGGTTGCCCAACGACAGCACTTCCTGCGAGCACCTGGCGGCACCACAGGTCTTGGCCTCCTCGTAAAAGAAGGAGGTCGGTCGCGCCTGCACGGGCCAACCCCAGGCGTTGGCCTGGTAGGCGTGCGGGGACGTCAGATGTGTGTGGAAGTTCAGCGCCTCTGCGTGGTAGTGAAGCAGGGACCGAAGGGCATCCGGCATGAAACTGAAAGACGACGGCCCAGCGGTGGCGGCCCAGTTGCGGTAGTAGCCCGTGTCGGCGATGAACCAGCCTGACCACGTCGCCAGATAGGTCAGGATCACGATCGCGACCATCGACAGCCCCGCCGGGATCGCGTCCCGCAGGAAAGTGCCCAGCCACGGCCGGGCCACGCCGATGGCCTTGCGCAGGCCCACATCCCACAGCACTGTCAGCAGCCCGAAAGCCACCACGAACCAGATGCCGCTCCACTTCACTCCGCAGCCGAGTCCGAGGAAGACCGCCGCGGCCAGCCGCCACGGCCGGGCGCCGGCCCAGGCGCCGATCCGGGGCCCGAACTTGGACGTCCACAGCCGTGCCGGGTCGACGTTCTCCGGTAACTCCCGGGCAAGCCTCCTCCGGGTCTGATCGCGATCGATGAGTAGGCATCCGAAGGCGGCCAGGGCACAAGCCATCAGCACGATGTCCAGCACGGCAGTCCGGCTCATCACGATGGCCAACCCGTCGACAGCCATCAGCCCGCCGGCGACGGTGCCCCACAGGTTCGAACGCAGAAGTCGACGGGTGATCCGGGCGATCATCAACACGCTCAGCAGGCCGACGATCACCACCCCAACCCGCCAGCCGAGGGGGTTGACCCCGAACACCGCTTCGCCGGCCGCGATGACCCACTTGCCGAACGGAGGGTGCACCACGAATGAGGCGCCGGGCCCGAATGGATCTATGGTCCACGGGTCGCCGTTGCTGTTGAGGATGTACTGGTTGGCGTCGGTCTTCATCTGCTGCTCGGTGCCGAAGCGCAGCAGGCTCAGGGCGTCCTTGGCGTAATAGGTCTCGTCGAACGCGAACGCACGCGGCCGTCCGAGGTTGGGCAGCCGGAGGGCCGCCGCAATAGCGGTGACGATGATCGGCCCGAGCCAGCCCCGCCAGCCACCGACCGGCATCTCCGGGTACAGCCGTTCCCGCCAACTGCGACCGCCGATCAGCGGTTGTACCGGGTGCGCTGCGCCCGGATCCGGACCCGTGGGATCGCCCGCCGCGGCGATGGCGTCCGGGCCCGCGGGTGGGGCCGCACCGTGGCTCGCGATCGTCACGGGCCAACCCTACGTGGCGCGGTCGTCTCCCGGGCTCAGGCGTGCCAACTGAGATGGCAGGCGGTAGCCCCTTGCGCCCTTCGCCGTCGCGGGCGAACATGGAGCGGTGGATTTCTGGAGCCGGCTGACCGGCCATACCCCCGAGATGGTCAAACCCGACGTTGCCCTGGTGGGGCGCGAGGGCCCGATCTACCGCGTGCCGTCGAGCAACGTGGTGCTGGGTGGACCGTTGCTCGGTCCCTGGCCCACGGGTACGAAGATCCTGTACCTCGGGATGGGCTGCTTCTGGGGGGCCGAGAGGAAGCTGTGGCAGATCCCCGGCGTCGTCGGAACAGCCGTCGGCTACATGGGTGGGTTCACCCCCCACCCGACCTACGAAGAGGTCTGCTCCGGTCACACCGGTCACACCGAGACCGTGCTGGTGGCCTACGATCCGGCGCTCGTCAGCACCTACGACATCCTCAAGGTCTTCTGGGAGAACCACGACCCGACCCAGGGCTACCGCCAAGGCAACGATGTCGGC
>CAYMPK010000355.1:0-2018 GCA_964392145.1 uncultured Actinomycetes bacterium
TGGTCCACGAGTACCGCGGCGTGTGGCAGACGGTGCTCGCCTCCCCCGAGGTGCCCGACTACCGACTGTCGGTGTCCTACGGCGGCGATGCTCTGCCCGCTGATGACCCCTACCGTTTCCTTCCCACCCTGGGCGAGGTCGACCTACATCTGATCACCGAGGGGCGCCACGAGCAGCTCTGGAAAGTGATGGGGGCGCACACCCACGTGTACGAGTCGATCAATGGCCCGATCCGCGGGGTGTCGTTCGCCGTCTGGGCACCCAATGCCCTCGGCGTCCGGGTGGTCGGTGATTTCAACTACTGGGACGGCACCGCGCATCCGATGCGCAGCATGGGTGCGTCCGGGGTCTGGGAACTGTTCGTACCCGAGATCGGCGACGGTACCCGCTACAAGTACGAGATCCTCGGTCGCGACAACATTCGCCGGCTGAAGGCAGACCCCTTCGCCGAGGCCACCGAGGTGCCGCCCGCCACCGCGTCCGTCGTCTACTCCTCTCGCTACGAATGGGGAGACGAAGAGTGGTTGACCCACCGGGCCGCGACGGACCCGCACAACGGTCCGATGAGCATCTACGAAGTGCATCTGGGCTCCTGGCGGCCCGGGTTGGACTACCGGCAACTGGCCGACGAATTGACGAACTACGTCGTCGGGCAGGGGTTCACCCACGTTGAGTTCCTGCCGGTGATGGAGCATCCGTTCGGTGGCTCGTGGGGCTACCAGGTGACGTCCTACTATGCCCCGACCTCACGCTTCGGGTCGCCGGACGACTTCCGCTTCCTGGTCGATTCGCTGCACGAGGCCGGCATCGGGGTCTTCGTGGATTGGGTTCCGGCACACTTCCCCAAGGACGACTTTGCCTTGGCGCGCTTCGACGGCACCGCGCTCTACGAGCACCCGGACCCTCGGCGCGGCGAGCACCCGGATTGGGGCACCTTCGTCTTCGACTTCGGTCGTCGGGAGGTTCGCAACTTCCTGGTGGCGAACGCCGTCTACTGGTGCGAGGAGTTCCACGTCGACGGTCTTCGGGTGGACGCCGTCGCGTCGATGCTCTACCTGGACTATTCGCGCCGGGACGGCGAATGGACCCCCAACATCTACGGCGGCAGGGAGTACCTGGAAGCGGTGGACTTCCTGCAGGAGATGAACGCCACCGTGTACAAGCGGGTGCCCGGTGTCGTCACGATCGCCGAGGAGTCGACATCCTGGCCAGGGGTCACCCGACCCACACACCTGGGCGGGCTCGGTTTCGGCCTGAAGTGGAACATGGGCTGGATGCACGATTCACTCGGCTACGTGGCGCATGAGCCAGTGTTCCGTCAGTACCACCACCACGAACTCACCTTCGCCATGGTGTACGCCTGGAGCGAGAACTTCGTGCTCCCGCTGTCCCACGACGAAGTCGTGCACGGCAAAGGCTCACTGTTGCGGAAGATGCCCGGTGATCGCTGGCAGCAACTGGCCACGCTGAGGGCCTACTTCGCGTACATGTGGGCCCACCCGGGTAAGCAACTGATCTTCATGGGCTGCGAGTTCGCCCAGGAATCCGAATGGAGCGAAGGCCGCGGGTTGGATTGGTGGCTGCTGGACCATGCCGACCATCGGGGCGTGCTGGCGCTGGTTGGCGACATCAACCGTGCCTACACGGCCATGCCGCAGATGTGGCAGCGGGACAATTCCCCCGGCGGCTTCGAGTGGATCGACGCCAACGACGCGGGCAACAACGTCTTCTCCTGGCTCCGGTGGAGCAACGATGGTCAGGTGATGGCGTGTGTCGCCAACTTCGCAGCGATCCCCCACCACGACTATCGGGTCGGGTTGCCCTTCGGCGGGCGGTGGTCGGAGGTCGTCAACACCGACGCGGTCGAGTACGGCGGTTCCGGGGTCGGGAACATGGGCGAGGTGTACGCATGGCAGGACCCGTGGCACGGTCGGCCCGCATCCGCCACCCTCAACGTCCCCCCACTGGGCACCCTGTGGCTGCGCTACGAGGGTGAGGAGTAAAGGCTGACGTCTCAG
>CAYMPK010000356.1:0-2016 GCA_964392145.1 uncultured Actinomycetes bacterium
GCGCCGAGCGCCCCGAGGCGACGATGCGCCCGGTCGCGCTGCAGCCGGGCGAGCAGGTCCTCGGCGCGTTCCACGTCCGCGGATTCGTAGGCCTCCCGCCACCTGCCGAGTACTGCCCAGGCGGATGTGAGCACGACGTCGCGCACCTTCTCGGTGTCAGGCACCTGCACCGCCAGCGCGGAACTGGCCAGTCCGATCCGGGGCCTCAGATCGAACACGTCTACGCGGCCGATGCGTTCGTCGAGGACCTCCGCCGTGCCAGAACTGGGATGGATCAACGTGGCTGCGATCTGCAGCAGGGTCGTCTTCCCGGCGCCGTTCGGGCCGAGGACCACCCACGTCTGCCCCTCGGCGACGGACCAGTCCACGTCGGCCAGGATCCTGATGCCGGACCGAACGACCGACACATCAGTGAGGTTGATGACGTCCGACACGAGACATAACCCTACGCTGGATAGTCATGACGGTTGTTCCCCCTTCGTTCCAACTTGCCGGGTGGATTCCGGCATGGTGGCGCGGCGTGGTGGGTGGCGACGACATGCTCGAACTGCTCGATGCGCAGACGGTCGCGGCGCTGGCAGAGATGCGGGACCGGACGTCGGCGCTCACTGCGTACTGTCCCGCCCTCGGGGTGGCTGCGCTGCCTGGACCTCGTCGAAGCACTGAGATGGCCGTGGCAGCCGGTGAGGCGGTCGTACTTCACGGCCGGGACCGTGCCCAGTCCCATCTGCTGGTGCCCGAGGTCGGCGGCCGGTGGACCCTTCTCGAGTGCGAAACGCCCCGGCCGGTGGACCTCGACCTCCGACAGGCAGCGTCAGAGATGGCCGAGGCGGTGGTGCTTGCCGAGCAGGCCATCCGTACGCAGCAGGTCTCGTTCACCGTCGATCCCGAGAGCCCGGCCGTCCGCCCCCTGCCCCCCGATGCCGACTCCGAACGCAAGGGGCTGCTGGTCAGGTCGGTGAGGCTCTGGACAGCAGTGGCGGCCGTCCCGGCCGAGCAATGCACCCCAGAGTTGCAGGAAGTGCTGCGCACCGCCGCCCGGGCTGCTCTGGCCGCCTACGCGCCGCAGAGCATCGGTGCGGGCGAGCGGCGTCACCGACATGCGCGGCGGTCGGCATGAACGACACCACGACGCTGACTTTCACCGGGTGGGACCGCCCGGGGATCACGGCCGAACTGCTCGGATCCCTCGGGCCCGATGTGGTGATCCGCGACATCGAGCAACTCGTGGTGCAAGGCCGGCTGGTTCTCTCGGTCGCCGTCGAGACCGACACGGTGGACGGGGTCCGGGACCGTGCGCGCCGACTCAACATGGAACTCGACGTCACCACGGGCTGCGCCGATGTCGTCGACCGGCGATCGGCCACCGCATTGGCGGTGCTGATGGCCCCGGCACTGAACGTCGCTGACCTCAGCCGAATCTCGGCGGAGATAGCGGCACGCTCGGGGAACATCGAACGGATCGTGCGGACCGCCGAGTACCCGGTGACCGCGATCGAGGTCGCCGTGAGCGGGGTGCCGGCCGTCGAGCTCAAGCAGGCACTTGCGCCGATCGCCACGAGCATCGGGGTGGACATCGCCGTGCAGTCGGCCGACATCATCCGGCAGGGTGCCCGTCTTGTCGTCATGGACGTCGACTCCACACTGATCCAGGACGAGGTGATCGACCTGCTGGCCCGGGAGGCCGGTTGTGAAGCAGCGGTGGCTGAGGTCACGGCCCGCGCCATGGCCGGTGAGTTGGACTTCGCGGAGTCGTTGCGGGAACGGGTCGCGGCGCTGGCCGGCACCCCGCAGAGCGCACTGCTCACAGTGCGCGACGCTGTCCGGCTCACCCCCGGTGCGCGTACGTTGTGCCGCACCCTGGTGTCCCTTGGGTACAAGCTCGCGTTGGTGTCCGGTGGGTTCTCGGAGATCGTCGGGCCATTGGCTGCCCAACTCGGGGTGCACCGTTTCCGTGCGAACACCCTCGAGGTCGCCGACGGGGTGCTTACCGGCCGGGTGATCCCCCCGAACGTC
>CAYMPK010000357.1:0-2002 GCA_964392145.1 uncultured Actinomycetes bacterium
CATCCGATCCTCGCTGGACTGCAGCCGCAGACCGCCATACAGGTAGTTGACGACAAGGTTGACCACAAGGGCGATGAACAGCACCGCGAACATGAAGCCGGACACGAACCTGATGAACGGGTAGGTGAATACCCAGAACCCGATGTCCATCCCGAAGTGCTTGTCGACCACGCCGAACGGGGTGGCGTTACGCCACATCAGCCAGAGTTTCCACTGCCCGGAGGCTGAGATACCGGCCAGCAGCCCAAGAACCACGGTGGTGACGATCAGGATCGGTCGGCGCAGCGGCTCCAAACCTGACCGGTAGCGGTCCAGGCTGGCTTGCTCCAGGGTGTCCGAGGGGAAGAACGGCCGTTGGCGGTAGGCGAACCACATCGACAGGGCCACCGGGATGGCCATCGCCAACCCGAACATCACGAACATCAAAGCCTTCGTGGCCAGCTGGGTGGTGAAGACCTCGGACTTCTCCACCGAGCGGAACCACAACAGGTCCGTGTAGAAGCTCGTGAAGACCATGAACAGCACGGCCAACACCCCGAGAACGAGCAGCGTCGGGATCAGCACGCGGCCGCGGCCGCGCGGCTCCTGCGCGTCTGGCTCCCGGGGTGCGGCGGAGGACGGGGTCTCGAACGTCACTGCCCCACCCTACGAGAGGATTGGCATATGCACCCACAGGGATCCGGAAGTCTGCTGCCAGACGTCGTATTCGAGCTCGAGCGACACGTCTCCCAGGCGGGCTGGGACCAGGCCCCGAGGCTCTTCGCCCTGGTCGCCACCGATGAGATCATCAGCGCCGAACCGGATCTGGCGGACTCCCTCGGCCTGATCTCCGGAGGGGTGACACCGGTGGAGCAGGACGAGTTCGACGTCGACTCCCCGCTGGATGAGGCCCTGGCCCAACTCGCGTGGCCCGACAAGGTGCTGGGGGCCGCGCTCAGCGTGGAGCGGGTTCTGCTGCCGCCGGACGCCGAATCCGACCTGCCCGAGGGTGAGGACGCCGACCGGCTCGCCGATGCCGTCGCCGCCGATCCACGCAGCGAGGACGTTCGGATCGTGGTGGCGGTCAGCCGGGACGGTGATACCGCCTGCGGGTTGCGGCTCCGCGGGCACGAGCAGGATCTACTCACTGGGCCCGACCTCGTTCCGCAGCTGGCACGGGCACTGCACGCAACCTTCGAGTAGCGCGGCCTCAGGCTCGGCGCGCCGCCCGTGCTGCGCCTTCGACTTGGGCTGCGCCTTCGACTTGCGCTGCGCCTTCGACTTGCGCGGCGCCCTCGACTTGGGCGGCGCCAGGGCTGGCCGGCGCCTGACTCACTTGCGCGGCGCCTTCGACTTGCGCGGCGCCTGCGGTGGGCGGCGCCTGACTCACTTATGCGGCGCCTGCGGTGGCCGGCGCCTGACTCAGCCCGCTTGGCAGGCCGCCGGGGCACGCCCAGCGCGGTAGTCGTCGATGGCCTTCAGGGCCTCGTCGACGTTTCCGACCGCCGCCACGGTCAGCCCCTCGGGTACTTGACCGACCACCTCACGGCAGTTGTCCCTGGGCGCGAGGAACAGGGTTGCCCCCTCCCCGCGCGCCGCGATCATCTTCTGGCGGATACCGCCGATGGCCCCGACCTTCCCCTCAGGGTCGATGGTGCCGGTACCGGCGATGTCCTTCCCACCGGCGATGTCACCGGGGGTCAGTTCGTCGATCGTGCCGAGGGTGAACATGAGCCCGGCGCTGGGGCCGCCGACCCCGTCGAGGGAGATCACCATCGGGAAGGGGGCCTGGTAGTAGTTCTCCAGGCTGACCCCCAGGTAGCCCTGGTTGGGATCCTTCGGATTGGCGCCGACCACGACGTCGGTCGTCGCGTCGCCGTCCTTCCGCTTGACCCCCAACTTGAGGGTGGTGCCCGGCTTGGTGGCGCGCACCGTGGTGACCAACTGCTCGCGGGTGGTGACGGGGGTGCCGTTGACGGTCTTGATGACGTCGCCCGGCTGGAGTTTGCCGTCCGACGGGCCG
>CAYMPK010000358.1:0-1947 GCA_964392145.1 uncultured Actinomycetes bacterium
GTCCGATGCACCAACGTCCCGTGCTGGTTGCCGGCGACGACAATCACGTCCCCATCGGGTTGTTCGATTGTGAGCCCGCAGGCCGTGATTGCGTCGCCAACCAACATCAGTCGTTACTCCGGAAATTCGTCGTCGGCTGCCATCTGTCGTTGTCGCGGTGCAACGGGGGCCGCATCGTCGTCGTCGGGGTCAAGTGCGAGGTGATTGGCGATCTTCGGGTACTGGAATCCCTTCTCCGACGTGACGATTTCGACAACGCCTTCGAAGACCGTTTCGTTGAGGATGTGAGATTGGAAATCGATCTTGTCGTCCTTCTCCGGTAGGGCCTTCCCCATCAATGCACCGGCCAGCAGCGCGAGGCGGGTGCGGTCGTTCGTCCATGAGCTCGGCTTCGGCCAGGTGTAAAAGCAGCTGAAACGGGTGCCCTCCCATTTCTTGCTGCCAACAATCATGAACTCGCAGATCACCTTTTCCTGCCGGCCATAGATCCCATCCTCTTCAAAGACATCGGACATGCCGGAGAGAATGAGCTTGTACCGTTTCGGGTCCGGTGTTCCGTAGCCGTCCTGCTCCCGGTCGACCCTCGTCAGCTCGAGGGAATTCCCGGCCTTGCGGTATAGGTCGCGGGCTGCAATGTTTTGTGTTGGTTCAGGGACGGTAAATGAAGCAATCACTGAAAGAGTCCTTTCTGAATCAAGTTGCCCCGATGCTCATGCACCGACGAGGGCATGGGATTCGTTTCTGCCACGGTCTGCGTGTCCGTAGCCCCACCCAAGATCATTGCGATATCCACCGGCCTCACCTGCCGATTTCGCCGCCACTCGGGGTCCTCCCCCAACGCAATATCGCGAACATCGGGGCTGTATCCGCCCTCGATGAGCCGCTTGCGTGCCGCGATGTACGCCCGCCGTTGCTCCGACTCGCTCTCATATCGGCCGATCACCACCGGCCCGGAGCCGGCACAGATCGCGAAGACGTGGTAGGGGGTGGTGGGGGCGTGTGTGCTAGTCATCTGCCCACTCCCGCTGGGTGCCTGGAAAGCAATCGCCATCCGTCGTATGACAGACCGCGCATTCGATGGAGCGCGTCGGCCCGTACCAACAGCCGGTTTCGTCGCCGGTGATGCAGATGGGCCGCTCGACCACATACTCAAAGGTCTGCCGCCTGCGACAGTGGAAGCACCAGCGGTTCTCCGCGATGACGCTGCGATGGACCGCCTCCATCGGCGTGTGCAGGATGTGGACGCTCATCGCTCCACCTCCGGCAGCGGCAGCCCGTGCTCGGTGGCAAGGCGCTGGCGGAGTTGTTCCTCGTGAGCGTCCGCGTCCTGCATCCTTTTCCAGCGCAGGTCATCGTCTCGCTGAACTTCCATTGCCCTCGTTACATCTCGAGCCGCCACGAATTCCCGCAGCGCCCGGTTCTCCTCTTCAAGGTCGGCGATGCGCTCGTTCTGCCGTGAGATCGCGAGTGCTTGCACACGACGATCCTCTCGGCACAGCCGGTACAGCTCCGCCCTCAGGTCGGTCCCGCTCATATCCGCACGCCTCCCCAATCCAGCCGGGGCAGCCACCGCCGCCACCGCCGCCACCACGGGATCACGCGCCGCCGCCTCGTCACCATGACCGCAGTACCTCCGCCACGACCACAAGCGTCACCAGCACCAGCACGACGTTGCCCAGGACAAACCCGGCCAACGCGCTATCGACAAACTCGTCTTGTTCTTCCTGCCGCCGCTGGGCCCGCCGGTGCATCTCGGCAACTGCCCGGTCGGTGGCCGCACGTTGCTGGCGCCGTTTGGTTGCGTGGCGATTGGTCTGGTCGAGATCGCGGGTCATGGCAGGTCTTCCAGCGGCACGACCGCCGTACCACCGCACGTCTGGCACGCGCCGGAGTCCGGATCGCCCGTGACTCTCAATCGGCTCCCCAGACACGCCGGGCCTCCGTCAG
>CAYMPK010000359.1:0-1518 GCA_964392145.1 uncultured Actinomycetes bacterium
GGAACGGGTGGGCGGGATCCACTGCCAACGGGGTGAGCACCGGGAATACCTTCTCCCGGAACAACTCTGTGAGGTCCTCCTGCTCCTCCGGAGTCAGGGAATCCCATCGGGCGAGTTCGATGCCCTCCGCCGCCAGAGCCGGCTGGACCACGTCTCGGAAGCACCGCGCCTGTCGAAGCATCAAATCGTGGGCATTGGCCAACACGGCCTCGTGCACGTCTCGGGGCAGCAGTCCGCTTGCCGCCCGCACCGCAATACCGGTTGCTATCCGCCGCTTGAGGCCGGCGACCCGCACCATGAAGAACTCGTCGAGGTTACTGGCGAAGATCGCCAAGAACTTCGTGCGCTCCAGTAGCGGCGAGTTCGGATCCTCCGCGAGTTCCAGGACTCGCTGATTGAAGGCCAACCACGACAACTCCCGGTCGATGAAGCGCCCGGAGGGCAGCGCATTGACAGGCGACTCCTGCATGTCGTCGTCACGGATCAACTGGTCGGTCATGCGTCAAGCCTGCCAGATGAACCCGGTTGAATGGCTGTCGATGCCCCAGCCGCCCGGCCAATGTCCGCGGACCGCGGTCGGGCATAGACGACATCACGTCTGGCGACCTCGAATCCGCTGCGTTGGTACACCCGCAACGCCGACGCGTTGGACTCGTCGACGTACAGCATCACCGTGGTGTGGCCGGCCTCATGAAGATGGCGGAGGCCCGCGGCCAGAAGTGCCCGACCCAGCCCGCGGCCCTGCTGCGCTGGGTCGACGCCAATGACATACACCTCACCCAGCTCGTCGGACTGCGCCTTGGTCCAGTGGAAACCCGCCAGCGCATCACCGTCCCACGCCAGTAGAAGCCCAGCCGGGTCGAACCACTCGCTGGCCACCCGAGCAGCCATGTCACGACCGGTCCATCCACTCTGGTCGGGCAGGTCTACGAAGGCCGCGGAATTCACTCGCAGCAGCTCCGGAACATCCTCGGTGCCTCGGTACGACGCGAGCCGGATTCCGGGTGGCATGACGGCACCCGGTAGCGGGGACTCCAGTGACCGAGTCAGTTGCAGCAGGGCCCGAGTTGCCAGCATCCCTCGCCGGGTGGCCAAGTGCTGTGCCACAGGAAGGTCGCCGTGCGCCCAGACGCCCGCAACTCCTGTGTCGAGAAGGCCGTCCAGCAGAAGGCCGCCGATCCCCCGCGAGCGAGCGGACGGATCCACAACCAACTCACCTGCGTCGGGTCCATTGGGGCGCTGGGCGTAGCCGGCCAGCTCGTCGACCTCACCGGGACTTGGCGCGTGCCGGGCCAGCACATGCAGCGCTTCTGACCCGGTCTGACCTTCGAGGGCCAGCAGGCTCGCCTCCGAGAGGGCGGCGACGCCGTCCTGGCGTTCGGCACGCGCGGCCACCTCGAGCACAGCCTCGACCGAGTCAGGGTCAAGTGGACCCGCCCGGACGTCCAGTCGGGCGGGCGCGGATGGGACGGCCACAGACGCAGCCTAGTCGGCGCTCCCAGGGGTCGGCGGGTCGTG
>CAYMPK010000359.1:1550-1940 GCA_964392145.1 uncultured Actinomycetes bacterium
CGACAATGCATCCCCTGGAGGTGTCGGCGCGGTCATGAGCCGGATCCTGCTGCTCACCAACTCCTCGGACGCCAGCGCCGCCGTGCTGCCGGCCCTCGGGTTGCTGGGCCATCATGTCCGGGTCCTCCCCGCAGAAACCGCCGCCCTGCTCGAGGCTCCGCCGGTGGACGTGGTGATGGTCGACGGACGTTCCGACCTGGTGGCGATCCGCGGCCTTTGCCGCGTGATCCGCTCCACCGGTGTCACCGTGCCGCTGGTACTTGTGTGCACCGAGGGCGGCCTGGCCGGAGTGAATGCCGACTGGGGCGTCGATGAGTTCCTGCTCGACACGGTCGGCCCGGCGGAGCTCGAGGCCCGCCTGCGCCTTGCCGGCGAGCTGCTCGGGTCCCT
>CAYMPK010000360.1:0-1924 GCA_964392145.1 uncultured Actinomycetes bacterium
ACCGAAGCGACGAAGGTCGAGATGGTTCCAGCTGGGTTCTCACGGTTGTCCACGTAGGCCTGGTTGGCCAGGTCGCCGACGGTACCCAGAGTGGAACGGGCCTCGAAGCCGAATGCCCTCTCGGAGGTGCCGATCAGGATGGCGTAGGTGCCGGGTCGGCCGGTGGCGTTGCGCAGACGGTCCAGCACGCGAGCCGGGTCCCCACCCGCTGCGGTCAGCGCCGCCTCCGGCAGGACCGCCACGTAAATCGGCGTTCCGACAGAAGCTAGCGCCCGGCGGATCTCCGCCTGATCCGAGGGCGAGATGCTGACTTCCGCGCGGGTATCGACATACAACGGGCTACGGCGGAGTGCCGCCCCCACGTCGTCAAAGGTGGTGGCCGTTGCTGTTGCAGACCCCAGGAACGTCGCCGCAACGACGGCGAGCACGACAAGTAGGTAGCGGACCGACTTCATCGGAAGCCCACCGCGGGTCGACCCCTTGCCCCTCGCGATCACGACCGTTCAGGCGCCGGCCGGTCAGTCCTTGATCTCGCAGAGGACGGTGCCCGTCGGGACCGTCTCGCCCACCTGCGCGG
Source organism: uncultured Actinomycetes bacterium (assembly GCA_964392145.1). Lineage (GTDB taxonomy): Bacteria > Actinomycetota > Actinomycetes > S36-B12 > UBA10799 > JACJWR01. The sequence continues at coordinate 578 of CAYMPK010000360.1, forward strand.
TGAGGTTACTGATCACCCCGGCCTTGTGGGCGTTCAGCGGCTGCTCCATCTTCATGGCCTCGAGCACGACGACCAGTTCGCCCGCCTCCACGCTCTGACCATCCTCGACGGCGACCTTGACGATGGTGCCCTGCATCGGTGCCGCCACCGAGTCGCCGGAGGCACCCGCGCCGGACTTCTTCTTGCCGGACTTGCGGGGCCCCGCGCCGGACTTCTTGGCCGGGCCGGTTGCCGCGATTCCCTCAGGCAGGGTCACCTCGAGGCGCTTCCCACCGACTTCGACGGTCAGGCGTTGGCGCTCCTCCGGCTCGACGAGGTCGCCGGCGGCCCCCTCGTAAGGCGGGATCTGGTTGTCGAACTCGGTCTCGATCCAGCGCGTGTGCACGCTGAAGGGATCATCGTCACCCGTCGCGAACGCCGGGTCGGCGACGACGACCCGGTGGAAAGTCAGGGCGGTGGCGATGCCCTCGATGTCGAATTCAGCCAGGGCACGCCGGGAGCGCTCGAGTGCCTCGCTCCGGTTGGCACCGGTCACGATCAGCTTCGCCAGCAGGGAGTCGAAGTTGCCCCCGATGACCGCCCCAGCCTCGAAGCCGCTGTCGAGTCGAACGCCCGGACCGCTGGGCGGGCGGTACGTCGTCAGCGTTCCCGGGGCCGGCAGGAAGCCACGACCGGGATCCTCGCCGTTGATCCGGAACTCGAAGGAGTGACCGCGCAGTTCAGGGTCGTCGAAGCCGAGTTCCTCGCCATCGGCGATGCGGAACTGCTCGCGCACGAGGTCGAGGCCTGAGACTTCCTCGCTGACCGGATGCTCCACCTGCAGTCGGGTATTGACCTCCAGGAACGAGATGGTGCCGTCGAGCCCGACCAGGAACTCGCAGGTGCCGGCGCCGTAGTAGCCGGCCTCCTTGACGATCGCCTTGGACGCCCGATACAACTCGGCGACCTGCGCCTCGCTCAGGTACGGGGCAGGCGCCTCCTCCACCAGTTTCTGGTGGCGGCGCTGAAGTGAGCAGTCACGGGTGGAGACCACCACGACGTTGCCGTGCTTGTCGGCGAGCACCTGGGTCTCGACGTGACGCGGATTGTCCAGGTAGCGCTCCACGAAGCACTCGCCACGGCCGAACGCCGCAACGGCCTCCCGTACGGCCGAGTCGAAGAGTTCCGGAATCTCGTCCAGGGTGCGGGCGACCTTGAGGCCTCGCCCGCCACCCCCGAAGGCCGCCTTGATCGCGATGGGCAGGCCATGGGTCTTGGCGAACTCGACGATCTCGTCGGCGTCCGCGACCGGGTCGGGTGTGCCCTCCACCTGGGGGGCGCCCGCACGCTGGGCGATGTGCCGAGCAG
>CAYMPK010000361.1:0-1921 GCA_964392145.1 uncultured Actinomycetes bacterium
CCGCGCGGGGGTCTTGTTCTTCGAGACCTTGTCCTGCCGACCCTTGCGGACCAGCTGTTGGATCGTGGGCACCGAGTGACTCCGAGTCGTTCGAGGTTGGTTGTCTGGTGTGCCAAGCAGGTCCTGGATCCTTCGACCCCCGCGGTCGGGCGTGTCGCACGCGCGTTAGCGCGATCGACCGCTGACTTCGAGGGTTCGAAAGTCCCACCGGCGGTATCGGCCCGCTTGTGCGGGCACTGTGCTCGACGTTCGTCCATCGACTTGCATGATGTCCGCTCGAGACCGGCGGCGCCCAGGACCTCCCGGGCACGTGGATACAAGACGACCCGAGGGCCCGGGACCGGGCCAAGCGGGGTCCCCTCGAATCGTGCGAGATGCCCGTCACAAGTTCTTGCGCCACAGGGTGGCGCAAGACCTCAGAAGCTGAACGTGGGGGTCGGGGTGGAGAAGTCCGTCGGGAAGTTCGTCGGGAAGTTGCTCGGATCGAAACCGCCGTTGGCCCCGATGATCACGAACAGCACCAGCCAGAATCCCAACGCGAGAACCATGACGCCGATGTTCAGCCAGGCGATGATCCGGGCGGCCAGAACCAGCCCATCTCCGGTGATCCAGCCGTTGCTGGCCTTGATCTCCTTGCTGCCCTTGCTGGCGAAGATCAGGGCGATGATCGCCGCCACGATGGGACAGACGACCCACGACACGATGGCCAGCACCAGCGCGACCGTCGCACTGTTGCTCGACACCGGGTACGGCCGCGGACCGACGGCTGAGGTACCGGGAGGGCCGGGCGGCGGCGCCTGCCAACCGGGTTGTCCGTACACCGGGGCGGCCGCCGCAGCGCCCACGGCCACCCCCGGTGCCGACGGCGGGGTAGCTGGCGGCACGGGGGGTGGGGCGGGGTTCGGTGTGACTGACGTCGGGTACGACGTCGGCGCCTGAACGGGAGGCGGGGCGGGTGCGCTGGGCGGCGCCGGCACCACAGGCGGTGACGCTGCCTCGCCGTCGGGTCCGTCCGCGGCCGAAGCCTGGACTGTCGTCTCCTGGGAGGGCGATGCGGGCGCCTGCCCGGTGGGGTCCGCAGCAACTGACGTTGCGTCTACGGTCGTGGCATCGGCCGGGGTCGACGGCGTGGGCACCTCGCCCGCCAGCGGCGGCACGGCGGGCGGTTCCGGTGAGGACGCCGGCGGTAGCGGAACGTCTTCGGGTCCATTCGCCTGCTTGGGCTCGGGCTTCACGCCTTCGTCGTCGCTCACTGCGCACTCCCCTTTCGGATGCGACCGCCGTAACCCGGACGCCGGGATCCGTGCCGGTGGCATTTCGGGATCCATCATGCCGCACCGAGTCGCGCGATTCGTGCTGATTTGACCCCTCGGTCGGGTGTCGAAGCCGCTGCGCCAGGCGTATCGCGCCTGACCCGGGGAAACGCCATCGGCCCCCGACACCGTTGGCGGGTCGGGGGCCGATGTGCGGTACCTCTGGCTGTTGCGCTGCGCCTATCGGTAGTCGCCCTCGGGCCGGTAGGCCCCGAGGTCGAAATCCTCCAGCGGGACGGCATCGCCGGCAGGGGCAGAGAACCCGTAGTCGACGTCGCCGAAGTTGGTCATGGCGCCGTACATCTCCGCCTTGGCCGCCTCGGTCGGCGCGACCGCGACGTCGCGGTAGCGGCTCAGCCCGGTACCCGCCGGGATGAGCTTGCCCAGGATCACGTTCTCCTTGAGCCCCAGCAACGGATCACTGCGGCGGTTGATCGCAGCATCCGTGAGCACTCGGGTGGTCTCCTGGAAGGAGGCCGCCGAGAGCCAGGAATCCGTGGCCAACGAGGCCTTGGTGATACCCATGAGTTCCGGACGACCACTCGCGGTGCGGCCGCCTTCGCGCAGCACCCGCTTGTTCTCTTCCTTGAATTCGGCCGTGCCCACGA
>CAYMPK010000362.1:0-842 GCA_964392145.1 uncultured Actinomycetes bacterium
TAGACAGCCTGTGCGGCGCGGTCAGTTCTGGGGCTCCCTTTCCTCCATGTGCCATTCCTGCCCGTAGCCATCCCGAAGCAGGTCGAGGAAGGGCATCGAGTCGAACGCCTCAGGGCCCAGCACCCCGGCGCCTGCCCACGAGCCGTTGGCGAGCAGTTCCAGCGCCACCACAGGGTTCATCGCTGTCTGCCACACCACGGCCTGTGTGCCGTATTCCGCCATCGTCCAGGCATTGTCAGCCACGTGGTAGAGGTAGACCGCCCGCGGCTGGCCATCCTTTCCCAGACCGGTGACGAACAGGCCCGCGCACGTCTTGCCGCTTATCCGGTCGCCCAGGGTCGCCGGGTCCGGCAGACAGGCCGCCACAACGTCCCGCGGACTCACCGACACCCCCTTGACCGTGACCGGGTCCGTGCTGTCGAGTCCGAGTTTGTGGAGGGTCTTCAGAACGTCGATGAACTCGTCTCCGAGGCCGAATTTGAAGGTCACCTTCTTGCATTTGACCCACCGCGGCATCAGCAGCACCTCTTCGTGCTCGACATTCACCACCTCGACAGGGCCGATGCCGTCGGGGAAGTCGAAGACCTCGGCACCCGAGAAGGGCTCCGTCGTGTACCAACCGCGGTCCGCCTCCCAGACCACCGGAGGGTTGAGGCACTCCTCGATCACGGTCCAGATGGAGAACGAGGGAGCGAAGTCGTATCCCGCAACCACCATGTCCGAGGCGTCCCGGACCCCGAGTTCGTCGATGTCCGAGAACAGGTGGTCGGAGGCGTAGCGGGCGAACACGTCAGCGAGTCCGGGTTCCACCCCGATGCCGACAAGTGCCAGCAGCCCATCGG
>CAYMPK010000362.1:852-1906 GCA_964392145.1 uncultured Actinomycetes bacterium
AACTCGAACTGGAGGTCACCGAGCTTCACCCCCACCTCGGAGTAGGGCTCCTCCGGATGCTTCGCCGACAAGCTCATCGCGGTATCCAGGTAGTTGGCGCCGGCAGCGAAGGCACCATCGAAGATCGGCATCACGAACCGGGGATCCACGACGTTGAGCACGTGGGTGATCTGGTTGTCCCGACACAGTTCCGCCACCGCTTCAGCATCTGAGGCGTCCACCTGCGCGGCCCGGAAGCGATCGTCCCCGATGCTCTCGACCAGGGCCTCTGCGCGCGCGAGATCGTAATCCGCAACGACCCAGGAATCGAAGAATGCCCGGCGTGCCGCGATCTTCGCGGCCGAGCCTCCGACCCCACCCGAACCGACCATCAGGACACGCATCGTTGCTCCCATTCGACGTCCTCAAACCGCTGATTCACCTCACAGTATCGGCCGCCATGGCGCGATGCGATGGCATACCGTTTGCCCATGACCATCCAGGGAGTCACCGACGGCGGAGGGGATCTCGAACTCGACAAGGGTCTGCGCGGCGGGTCGCTGGGGCTGTGGTCCACCGTGACAATGGGGCTGGCGTCGACCGGCCCCGCGTACTCGCTTGCCGCCACCATCGGACTTGTCGCGGTCGCGGTCGGATTCCAGTCCCCGGCCGTCATGTTGCTGGCCTTCATCCCGATGTGGCTCACCGCTGTGGCCTACCGCGAGCTCAACCAGGTGATCCCCGACTGCGGCACCACCTTCACGTGGGCGGCCAAGGCATTCGGACCGCGTGCCGGCTGGATGGGCGGTTGGGGTGTGGCGGTAGCCGGCATCATCTTCATGTCCAGCGCGGCCGAAGTGAGCGCCCAATACCTCTTCGGCCTGTTCGGCATGACTTCGGCCGAAAGCAGTCAGTGGCTGGTGGTGGCCGTCGGCTCGGTGTTCATCGTGACCATGACCTACATCACCTACCGGGGGATCCAAGGGGCCGCCCGGATCCAGTACGCGATGCTCAGCCTGCAGATCGGCTCACTCCTCCTGCTGGCTGTCGTTACCCTCGTCAGGGTCTTCAGTGG
>CAYMPK010000363.1:0-1892 GCA_964392145.1 uncultured Actinomycetes bacterium
CGTCGTCGATGAACCTCCTCGGATCGACATCCAGGTCTCACCCGGGTACACCCTGCAGGGTTGGGGTCCGGAGGTGATCGGAACGGATCAAGCCTCGTTCCATTCCCTGGCGATCGCGGCGGTGCGTGCCTACGAGGCGAAGTGCACAGAGTTGGAGGCGGCCCGGGCGTCGGAACTCGAGGCGGCCGATCGGGCACGTTCGGCCCTGTTGGCGGCGGTGGGCCACGACCTCCGGACGCCCATCGCAGCGATCTCGGTGTCCGCCGCCGCGCTCAAGGCCGATAACGGGTTGGCCTCCGAGGACACCGAGACACTGGTGGCCACCATCGGCGACTCAGCCCGCCGACTCGAGGAACTGGTGGCGAATCTGCTCGATATGAGCCGGCTGGAGGCAGGCCAGTTGATCGCGCATGTGTCGCCGATCAGTGTTGAGGGAGTTGTCGCGCGAGCCTGCCTCGCCCAGGGAAGCGCGCATGTCCGGGTCGACATCGCCGAAGGGTTGCCGTTGGTCCTCGCCGATGACGGTCTGCTCGAGCGGGTCTTGGCTAACCTGCTGTCCAACGCTGTCCGGCACAGCCCCGCCGACGTCGAGGTCCAGTGCGCCGGGGGACGCCCCGGCGGAGTGGTGGAGATCGCTGTGTGCGACCGCGGACCGGGTTTGTCCCAGACCCGCCTGGAGACCCTGTTCCAGCCGTTCGCCTCCTCGGGGGATTCCAGCGGTACTGGACTTGGGGTCGGGTTGGCGATCGCGCGCGGCTTCTGCGATGCCATGGGTGCCACCCTCACCCCCCGACAGACGCCCGGTGGAGGGTTGACCATGGTCGTCGGGCTAACGGCGGCATCATGACGCCGACCTTGCTCATCGTTGAGGATGATGAGCCCCTACGGACCGCGCTGTCGATCACTCTGAGGGCCCGCGGCTACCAGGTGACTGCGGTAGGAACCGGTGGCGAGGCGATGACGCAGGTCGAGTCGGAGAATTTCGGATGCGTCATTCTCGATCTTGGACTGCCCGACATGGATGGGATCGAGGTTCTTCGCAGACTGCGGGGGCGCAGCTCCACTCCACTGATCGTGCTCTCTGCCCGCGCAGACCGCTTCGACAAGATCAGCGCGCTGGACTCCGGTGCCGACGACTATGTCGGCAAGCCGTTCGACTTCGAGGAGCTGTTGGCTCGGATAAGGGCAGCTCGCAGGCGCGCGGAACCAGCGTCGGGCGCACCCATCCTTCGAACCGACGACTTCACGCTGGACCTGGCCCGCAAGGAAGTAGTGCTCGCGAGCGGAACTCCGGTGCGGTTGACGCCCACCGAGTGGGCCTTCCTGGAGGTGCTTGCGCGGACGCCAGGAATGGTGGTTCGCAGTGGGGACCTGCTGCGCGAGGTCTGGGGTCCGGGCTATGGCACCGAGACGAACTACCTGCGGGTGTACTCCGCACAATTGCGGAAGAAACTCGAGCCGGACCCGTCGCGGCCGCGATACCTCATCACGATGCCGGGGATTGGCTACCGACTCGACATCTGACGAGCCGGTAGCCGACGCCGAACCTAGCTGGCCGCGCCAACCGCGGTGGCCTCCGTCACCTCCACGAGACGCCCGGTCGTGACGTCGTAGATGTACCCATAGATGGGGATCGAAGCGGGAACCAGCGGGTGGTTCCGAATTCGGGTGACGTCCTCCACCACGCTCGCAGCGTTGTCGGCGATGGTCAGCCAGTCGATGTACTTGGCCTCGTCAGAGCCCGGCCCGCTGCCGACGTCGGTGAAACCGTCGGGTCCCAGAGCCGCGGTCTCCAGACTGTTGGCCAGCAGGCCACGGATGGTCTCGTCGGTGAAGAACTCCATCCCGCAGTTCGAGTGGTGGATGACGAACCACTCCTTGGTGCCGAGGAG
>CAYMPK010000364.1:0-1880 GCA_964392145.1 uncultured Actinomycetes bacterium
GCTCGGGCGTCGAGCGGGTGATGGGATTCTGCACTCTTGAGGAGTACCGCCGCTTCCTGCACCAGACCCCGATCTTCGAGCGTCTGCTGGTCGAGGACGGGATCGTCTTGCGCAAGTACTGGTTCAGCGTCAGTGACGAGGAGCAGCAGCGGCGCTTCCAATCCCGGCTCAAGGATCCGATGCGACGCTGGAAACTGAGCCCGATGGACCTCGAGTCGATCACGCGCTCGGCTCAACGTCATCCACCACCTGCTGTCCTCGATCCCCTACGAGGACGTCACCGTGCCGCCGCTCAAACTGCCGGACCGCCCCGCATCGCGCGGCTACATGCGCCCCCCGAAGGACACCCAGACCCACGTGCCGGACTTCGCCTCGAAGCTGCTCTCGTAGGGCGGCGCCGCAGGCATCGTTCGCCCCTTTGTGACGTTGTTGTCGCCGGTTCCACCCCTTTGTGGCGTCGTTGTCGATCCGACGGGCGCGAGAACGGCAACAACGTCGCAAATGATCTTCAGGATGTTCAACAACGTCACAAACGGTCCCCACGCCGGCCACCGACGGCGCCGGATTCGCCTTCGGTGGTCTTCGGTTAGCCTGTCGGTGTGAAACCGCCGGTCTCCCCGATGCGCTGGACGCGCGCGTGGATCCTTGGCGGCTGCGCGGTGGCCCTGTCCGCAGGCGGCCACATGTTCGGTGGCGGACACGTTGAGCCGGTTCTGCTGGCCCTGCTGGTCGCCATGGCTGCCCTCGCGGGTTACGGGTGGCTACGGACCGAACGAGGGGTGCTCGGGATCGTGGCCGCAGTCACTGTCATGCAGGGCACGACCCACCTCGTCCTCGGTGCCGCACATACGCACGGCAGTTCGTCGGCGATGCTCGCGGGTCATCTTGTGGCCGGAACGCTGCTGGCGGTCCTTCTGCGCAGCGGGGAGGCGCGCATCTTTGCCGCGGCCCGCCGCCGTTACCTGCAATGGCAGGTCGCGGTGCGCGCGGCGCTGGCTGGACTCAGCGCACCCCGGCCGGCGCAGTACCGCCTGATCGCGGCGAGCTCACCGGTACTGACCGGCTGGTTCGGCAGTGGTGTGCAGGGTCGCGGCCCACCGGCCGCAGCGTTGCGCTGACCCCCGTTCATTCACACATCACCCCTGGAGTCCCAGAATGTCTGCACGCCTTCGGCGTGTGTGGGCGTTGCTGGCGGTGGCCCTTCTCGCCACCGCTGTCGCGTCGCCTGCAGCCGCCCACACCGACCTCGTATCCAGTGATCCTGACGACGGCGCGAAGCTGAGCGCACCGCCCGAGATGATCACCCTGAAGTTCGCCGAAGCCGTCCTCACCTCCGGCGCGCAGATCGTCGCGACGGCCGACGACGGCGCGAAGGTCAACCTCGGCCCCGCCCGAGTGGACGGCGCCAAGGTCACCGCGACGTGGCCGAGAACGGCCGACGAGGGGACTTACCGAGTCTCCTGGCGGGTGTCCGGTGACGACGGCCATCCGCTCGACGGCACCTTCGGCTTCGCCATCGAGGGCGCCCGACCGACGAGCAGCGCGGCCAGTACTGCCCCGCTGACGTCGGCCTCCCCGGTGTCCGACACGACCGAGGAGACGGGGTCGGGGGTCAACCTCGTGCTCCCCGGGTTGTTCGTGGCGGCTCTGGTGGCCGTGGGCTTCTTCGTCTGGCGCTCGCGTGCCAACTGAGGTCCTGACCAAGCAGCCCTCCTCGACGCAGGCGCGGTGGGTGATCCCCGCTGCCGCCGCGATCGTGGGCGGGCTGCTGGTGGGACTGGTGGTGGGCGGAGGCGCCGCGCCGACGAGCCTGGAAGGCATCGCTGGGCCAGGGCCTCTGGTGAGCTGGGGCCTGCCGATACTGCGTGCGACGGCGACCG
>CAYMPK010000365.1:0-1872 GCA_964392145.1 uncultured Actinomycetes bacterium
GGTCGCAGGCTTGGTACTGCGCCTCCGTGACCACCAGCCACTGCGGCTCGTCGTCCCGGTTGTTCGGCCAGTAGGACAGGCGCTCCTCGGCGAACTTCCTCGGCGCGTGCGTGACCTGTTCCCGGCCAAGGGTCTCGGCAGAGATGCGCCGACCGAGCGTCGGTGTGGAGGTCGCCCACACGAGCGGGTCGCTCGGGTCGAAGTCGGAGTCGGGATCGACCGACCATTCCATCCATCCGAGCTGCGGGTCGCCACCCGCACGACCGCGGTCCCGGACCGACGTGAACACCTCGGAGTTGACGGTCTCCTCGGAAGGGGCCGTGCCCGTGTAGACGATCTGCGGGTTGGCCTGGGCGGCTGTCGTGAACAGGAGAGCGGCCCTCGCCCCCTCGGTCATCTCCTGCGCCTCGTCGAGTAGCAGGGTCTGCGCCGAGAAGCCGCGGGCGGCGTCCTTCGTGCGGGTCATAAACCGGACGCGAGCGCCGTTCTTGAGAACGACCGCCGTCTCCTGGTTCGATTGGTAGAACTGCTGCACCCGGGCCATCAGGTGCGGCGTGCGGGCGATCGTGTCGCGCAGCCGGATGAACGCTTCCTTGGACGTCGGGAAGTGGTGCGCTGAGTGGAGGATCAGGCGCTCGCCGAGTAAGAACAGGCCGGCTAGCTCCCGCACCAGGAGGATCTCGCCCTTACCGTTCTGGCGGGACACCAGGAACCCGAACTCGTAGGACGACCAGTTGCCATCCGGCCGCTCACCGAGCATGACGTTAATGATGTGCTGCTGCCACGGCTCGAGGTAGACGCCGGCCGACTCGGCCAGCTCGATCGCCTCCGCACCTGACGTGGAGACGAAGGGTGGGTAGCTGCTAACTCGCGGCTCCTGTGCGCCGAGCGGCGCGGCGGGCGTTGATCTCGTCAACAGGGTCAGCCTTCCTGGCCGGGGTGTCGGCGATGTCGGCCAGCGTCGCCCGCAACTCCTTGGCCACCTGGGCTGGGCGGGCTTCGCTGGTGTCGTCCAGGCGGTTGGCGAGCGCCCGTGCGATGGCCGCCAACGGGCCAGGCTCGTACTTGGCGAGGAAGGTCTCGACGTCATCGAGGACCGTCACCCCACCAACCTCAGCTGCTGGGGTGCGAGCACGCCGTTGCTCTTGGCCATGTTGCAGTCGAGGTGGCTCGCCTGGGTGTTGGCCAGCGAGTGGTCGCCGCCCTTCGAGAGAGGGACTACGTGGTCGATGCTCACCGACTTGGGGTGGGGGTGTCTCAGGTTCCGGTCGATGCGCTGGCCACAGAGGCCGCAGCGCCAACCGTCGCGCTCGAACACCTCGTGGTTGGTGAACACCTCGACCGTCGCCCCTCGCTTGCGAGCCCGATGACGGGCTCCATCCGACCTGGCCTTGCGGGTCAGGTGGTCGTTCTGGCAGGCGTCGCACCGAGTGCGACGACGGTTGCGCCCGGGGACCACGAACGTCGCCCCGCATGCACAGTCCAGGACGGCGATGACCGAGTGCCTGGACATTTCAGCGCAGCGGCGGGAGCAGAACTTCCGGTCCCGGCCACTGCCGGGGTTGTGCCCCGTGGGCCGATCGCACATGGCGCACTGCTTCGAGGTCTTGGTCGCCGTGCCGTCCCGCTCTTGAGACTTGAGCCGCCAGTGGGTGCGCTGACACTCCACCGAGCAGCACCTGTAGCGGTTGGGTGATCGGTCGCCTTGGAAGGTGGGGGCAACTTCTACCCCACAGATGCGGCAAGTACGCTCGGCCACGTCGGGACCTCCTCGGGTTCCGGCCAGAGCCCGGGCCGTTCCAGCGGTGCCGGGCTCACTCGTCCTCATCCTACCTGACCAGGGTTTTCCTGGGGGGAAAAACAAGCGGAGAG
>CAYMPK010000366.1:0-1865 GCA_964392145.1 uncultured Actinomycetes bacterium
TGCTCGGATCCTCGCTGCTGGCGCTCTTCCTCAACCTGTTCGTGCCGTTGGGCGCGATCACGGTCATCATCGCCCACGTCATGTTCTGCATCAGCTTCGTCGTGGTCACGGTGAAGGCACGGCTCGCGAGCCTCGACCCGAGGTTGGAGCAGGCTGCGATGGACCTGTACGCCGATGAACGATCGGCGTTCCGGCGTATCACGCTGCCGCTGGTGGCGCCTGGTATCGCGGCCGCTGCCCTGCTCGCCTTCAGCCTGAGCTTCGACGACTTCATCATCACGAACTTCAACTCCGGTCAGTTCACCACGTTCCCCAAGTTCGTGTACGTGTCGGCCAACCGCGGGATCCCACCGCAGGCGAACGTCTGGGCCTCGGCGATGTTCATCGTCGCCCTGGCGATCGTGCTGATCAGCCAGGCAGTTGGCCGACGCCGCAAGGAGGGGTAGTCATGCCTTTCGCCGATGTACCGGGTTCGGCGGCCCGGGCGGCGATTGTCGATGCCAGACACGAACCACTGTGGCTGGCGGACCCGGCCAGGCCTGACCCTCGTCCGAGTCTCGCGGGTGACATCGATACCGACCTGCTTGTCGTTGGTGGAGGCTTCTCCGGACTCTGGACGGCCCTGCGGGCGAAGGAGCGCAACCCGGAGCTCGACGTAGTGCTGGTTGAAGGTGGCGTACTCGCGCATGCCGCGTCGGGTCGGAACGGCGGTTTTGTGGCGTCCTCCATCTGCCATGGTGCAGTCAATGGCATCGAGCGCTGGCCCGACGAGTACGCCACCCTGCACCGGTTCGGCCTGGACAATCTGCGAGGCATCGAGGAGACGATCAGCCGCTACCGGATTGACTGCGACTACCAGCGCTCGGGCGAGTTCGATGTCGCGTGCGAGGACTACCAGGTGGGTCATCTGCGCGAGGTTCAATCGATGCTGGCCGAATACGGCATCGAGCATCGGGTGCTGGACGCTGCGGAGATCCAGGCAGAGGTTGCCTCACCGCTGTACCGGGGTGCGATCTCGGACCCCGATGTCGGCACGGTCAATCCCGCGCGACTCGCCTGGGGCCTGGCAACGGCTGTGGAGTCCCTCGGCGTGCGGGTATACGAGCGGACCGTCGTCACCGACGTGTCGCGCGACGGCGCCGAACTGCGTGCGGTCACCCCCGCCGGCGTGGTGCGCGCGCATCGGATCGCACTGGCGACCGCGGCGCACACCCCGCTGCTGAGGAGACTGCGCAACTACGTGGTGCCCGTGTTCGATCACGTTGTGGCGACTGCGCCCCTGCCCGCAGAGGTGCTCGACGCAATCGGCTGGCGTGGTCGACAGGGCATCGGGGACTCCGGAAACCAGTTCCACTACTACCGGCTCACCTCCGACAACCGGATCCTGTGGGGCGGCTACGACGCCGTCTACGCGGCGGGGGAGCGGCCGGGATCGAAGCTCGAGCGCGACGACTTCCTCAGCGCCAGGCTCGTCCAGCACCTGCACGACACATTCCCGGCCGTCCGAGAGGTGCCGATCGAGTTCAGCTGGGCGGGTGCCATCGACACGTGCTCGCGGTTCTCGGCCTTCTGGGGGCAGGCCTACTCGGGTCAACTGACCTATGGGCTGGGTTACACCGGACTGGGGGTCGGTGCGTCGAGGTTCGGGGCCGATGTCATGCTCGACCTGATCGAAGGAGTGGATAGCGAGCGATGCGCACTGCGGATGGTGCGCACGAAACCCCTGCCCTTCCCACCCGAGCCGATACGGACCCTCGGGATCAATATCACCCGGGCCTCGCTGGCGAAGGCCGATAGGAACCAGGGGCAGCGCAACCTCTGGCTGAAGATGCTGGATCGGCTCGGGTTGGGATTTGATAGCTGAC
>CAYMPK010000367.1:0-1865 GCA_964392145.1 uncultured Actinomycetes bacterium
ACACGCTCGGGGGGCACGCCGGGAAGGGTGACTCTCAGTCGTTCGCTCTCGGTGGTCGCGCCTGAGCCCGGCGAACGCGTTGGTGGATAGAAGGTGACTTTGGGGCATCCGACCGGTTGATTGTGAGAGTGTCCACCGTGCCCTACCTTCGAGGGATGAATCGCGAAGAGTTGCAGGCCGCCCAAAGTCCACTGAAGCAGTCCTACGCGGAGAACCCCGACGCTGCGTTGGTGACCCTGCGCGCGGAGGCGAGTCTGGGCGAAGGGGTCAGCTGCTCGGTGCAGACCGGTCACGCACTGGTCGCGGCAGGGTTGCATCCGGCAACAGGGGGAACCGGGCTGATGGCCTGCTCGGGGGACTCGCTGCTTGCGCCGGCGTGACCTTGTCAGCAGTGGCAACTTCGTTAGAGATCCCAATCAGTAGCGGCACGATCAGTGTCGAGGGTGATCTGGACTTCAGCGGCACCCTCGGCGTGCGCAAGGAGTCGCCGGTCGGCTTCACCGACATCCGGGTGAGTTTCGCTCTCGAGTCCACAGCCGGAGACGAGAAGTTGGCGTTGCTCGCCAAACTCACAGAGCGCTACTGCGTGGTCATGCAGACTCTCGTGTCGAGTCCGACGGTGTCACTCGAGGTGACGGCCGGGGCGTAGAGCGGCTTCGGCGCCTGCCCCGTTCAAGGGTGCAGGCGCCGAAGTGGTGGCCAATCTGGCGAGAGGGGACGCGGGGTTAACTCGCCACGAAACCCGCGGTTGTGCCATTCACATAGGTCCAGTCGTTGTTGATTCCGGCATTGCCATTGCTGATCACTGAACCGTTTCCCAGATTGACCTGTGACAGTCCGCCGGTATCGCCGCCTCCGGTCTGCTTGCCTTGGTACTCGATGTTCTGGAAGTCGCTGTTGCTCCAGGTGTTCACATGGACCCACATTTCGAACTGGGCGTACCCTTGAAGCCCGACGGTCACGATCGGGTCGCTGCCGTCTGTGCGTCCTAGACCGCCTGCCACCACAGGGATCACCACGGTCTGACCAGGTTCGACCTGGGGGTTGGCGTTGTAGACGTAGGACTGGAAGTTCAGCAGGCTGGTTTCATTCTGAGCATCGGACGTGACATTCACGTTGAAAGTCACCGGCTGGCTCGTGCTGTTCGTGAGCTGGAAATTGACAGTGCCGGGCGTTCCGGTGGAGTCCTGTGGCATTGGCGGGGTCACGATGTCCCCGGGCGCGGTAGGTGCTGATGCCGTCGAGACGGGAACGGTGTGACCCGGGGCAATGGCTTGGCTGGGCGGCGCAGCCGCGATCGAGATCCCCGCAACGAGAGCTGCTGTTGCGGTGGTGATGGCGATGACCTTGAACATGATTGACTCCTGTGATCTGGATCTGTTTGTGGATGTTCGGTGTGGCATACAGGGGATTCCCCGTGGGCAGCGGTCCTCAACCTCATCGCGATGCCGCAACGTTGCGCATTTCTGCGTCGGCAGCCAAAGCCGGTCCATAGGGGTGAAGATGTAGAGGTGCGCGCCCAACCTCGACCGACCCTCGCCCATGTGGCAAAGAAGGCGAACGTTTCGATCACCACGGCCTCGGCCGCGCTGCGCAACAGCGGTCGAGTCAGCGAGGCCACGCGACGGCGCGTGCTTGAGGCGGCCGCCGCCGTCGGCTATCGCAAGAACAGCGGCGCGGTTGCGTTGCGTCGAGGCCAGAGCGGCATGATCGGCGTGCTCATGGAGACGTCGGCCTTCGAGGACAATGCCGCGAATCCAAAGCTCTTCTGGCCACGCTTGCTCAACGGGTTGGTCGAGCGACTCACCCACGCGGGCATGGGGATGGCGCTGGTTGCGCGCTCCCACCCCGAGCCGATCGCGGGG
>CAYMPK010000368.1:0-1842 GCA_964392145.1 uncultured Actinomycetes bacterium
TCCGGGGCGTAGATGTTCGCGGTGTCCAGCAGAGTAACCCCGGCGTCGAGTGCCGTGTGGATCGTGGCGATCGCCTGTTCCCGGCGGTCGATCATCCTGCGGCCGGAGAGTTGCATGCAGCCCAATCCGAGCGGGAAGACGTCAAGATCTCCGATCCTGCGGTTGTCCATGGCTCCACTGTCCCCCGCGGAACCGGGATCAGTCGATGGAGTTGAACAACTCCAACGCCTTGGGGGAGTCCCACTTCACAGCGTCCTGTCCGGCCACGAAGTACGTGCCCTCGACGGTGGGCACCGTCGTCGACTGGCCCATCCCCATCGAGATCATCCCCATCGCCACCGCGAGTCGCATCTCATCGACGATGCCGGTGTTCTTGTCGACCGTGAGACTGTTGCCCGCTGCCGACGCGGCGCCGAAGGAGCGCCACGGGAAGATCCAGGTGAGGGGGCTCATGGCGCGCTTGGCGACCGACGAGATGAACTCCTGTTGGCGCTCCACCCTGCCGAGGTCGCCCCTGGGGTCCGCGTAGCGCATCCGGACATAGGCCAGGGCATCCGCGCCATCCATGGTCTGGCAGCCCTTCTTCACCTTCAGACCACTGTTGACGTCGTTGAACTTGCGGGTGGGGCACAACTTCACACCGCCGAGGGCATCGGTGGTGTTCGCCACCCCGGCGAATCCGATCTCGACGTAGTTGTCGATCTTCAACCCGGTGGTCTGCTCGACCGTGGTGGTCAGCAGTTCGGGGCCGCCGTAGGCGAACGCGGAATTGATCTTGCCCTGGCCGTACCCGGGAATGCCGACCCAGGAGTCGCGCGGAACCGAGACGAGTGTCGGAGTCCCGAACAGCGGGACGTGCATGATCATGATCGTGTCGGTGCGCTGGCCTTCGGTGGACCCGGTGTGCAACTTCTTCTGCTGGGCCTTCGTCAGGCCCTGGCGACTGTCGCTGCCCACGATGAGGTAATTGCGTCCCCACGAGGACGCGTCACTGGCCGGCAACGCCGCCGTCTTCGACACCGATGTGGCGAAGACCGTGGCCACGGCCAGCAGATACACGGTGAAGACGGCGACCACAGTGAGGATGATCCGCTTGGCGCCCCATTTACGATGACGGCGGCGGCCCTTGCGAGACGGTGCGATCGTGCGCGGGATCGGCGGCTGCACCGACCGTGGTGGCGCCCCTAACGGCCGCGGTGAGGAGCCCACGCCGGCGCCCACCGGTTGCCGGGGTTCGGGCGCGCCGAGGCGCTGCGTCGGTTGCTCACCTGGCTCCGGACGCATCCACGACTCGAACTCCGGGGGCACATCCCCACTCTTGCTCACTCATACATGGTGCCCGACAAATACCTCATAGCGCAGTGATCCTCATCTCAGAACGTCATACGATCGGGCGCCATGACGGTAAGGATTACGCAAGATGGCCTAACGACAGTGGTCACCATCGATCGACCGGACGTGCGCAACGCTGTGGATCGCGCCACGGCGCAGGACCTCGCTGATGCCTTTCGTGACTTCGAGGCCGACCCGGGGAGCAAGGTGGCCGTCCTGACCGGGGCGGGCGGCACGTTCTGCGCAGGGGCGGACCTGCGGGCGATCGCACAGGGTGAACCGAACCGGTTGGCGCCCGACGGTGATGCGCCGATGGGACCCTCCCGCATGGTGCTGTCGAAGCCGGTGATCGCCGCGATCGGCGGGTACGCGGTGGCGGGGGGACTCGAGCTCGCCTGTTGGGCGGACCTGCGAGTCGTGGAGTCAGATGCTGTGCTCGGGGTCTTCTGCCGCAGGGTCGGTGTTCCGCTGATCGACGGGGGCACTGTGCGCCTGCCCCGAATCGTGGGC
>CAYMPK010000369.1:0-1809 GCA_964392145.1 uncultured Actinomycetes bacterium
CGTCAACAGCCCCACGCCAGCGGGGTCCACCGCGAAACCGTCGGACGCAACCAGCACCGGAGATCAGACGACAACGGCTGACTCCGCGACGACCACCGACACCGGCGGAGCGCTGGACACCAGCGGCGCCCAGGGCACGACCGGCGGCGGGCTCACCACCGCCGATGGCTCTGACCCGGCGGCGACATCGGGGAACACCGCCGATGCCGCTCCCGGCGACACCGTGCCCGGTGCCGACGCGACCTCGAGCTACCCCGCCGGCGATCCCTCCGCGGATGCGTTGCCCAGCGATACCGGTTCGGATCCGGAGGCATCGCCCACCGGGCAGGAACCGGACGTGCAACTAGTGCGAGCAGACACCAACAAGGCGTCCGCCGGCTCACCGGTGCCGACGATCCTCGGCTTGATCCTGGTGGCCGTGCTGGCCGCTGCTGCATGGCTGCTCTACCGCCGCCGGGCCATCGCCGCTGCGGGTAAGCCCGGCCATTCGGCGGGAGCTCCACGGCAGTCTGCGCCGAAGCAGGCTGGACCCAAGCACACCGGGAAGAACTAGTCGAGCCTTCGAAAGAGGCTCGGTGGGGGTTCCGGGTCAGTCGAAGAGTCTGGTGACCGAACCGTCGGTGAACACCTCTTGGATCGCGCGGGCGATCATCGGGGCGATCGGGAGGATCGTCAGCTTCTCGAACCTGCGCTCCTCCGGGATCGGCAAGGTGTCGGTGACGATGACTTCGCTGATACCCGAAGCCTGAAGCCGCTCGGCAGCCGGAGGGCTCAAAACACCGTGGGTCGCGGTGACGATGACGTCCGCCGCCCCTTCGTCGAACAGGGTCTGCGCCGCCTTAGTGATGGTGCCGCCGGTGTCGATCATGTCGTCGACAACCACACACACCCGATCCTTGACCTCGCCGACGACCTCGAACACCTTGACCTCGTTCGGGACATCCGGGTCTCGTCGCTTGTGAATGATCGCGAGTGGCGAATTGAGCACATCCGTCCACCGTTCTGCCACCCGAACGCGTCCGGCGTCGGGCGACACCACCGTGATGCGTTCGCGATCGGCGCGCCCAGCCACGTATTCACTCAGGATCGGCAAAGCGAAAAGGTGGTCAACCGGGCCATCGAAGAAGCCCTGGATCTGGCTGGTGTGCAGATCCACCGCCATCATCCGATCCGCGCCGGCAGCCTTGAAAAGGTCGGCCATGAGCCGGGCGGTGATGGGCTCCCGACCCCGATGCTTCTTGTCCTGTCGGGCATAGCCGTAGAAGGGCACGACGACGGTGATCCGCTTCGCCGAGGCCCGCTTCAACGCGTCGACCATGATCAACTGCTCCATGATCCACTTGTTGATGTCCTGCATGTGACTCTGCAGAACGAACGCGTCGCATCCCCGCACGCTCTCGTCGTAGCGGACGAAGATCTCACCATTGGCGAAGTCATAGGCGGACATCGGCGCCAAGTCGATGCCGAGTTCCTTGGCCACGTGCTCCGCCAACTCCGGGTGGGACCTCCCGGCGAACAGTTTCAGAGTCTTCTGGGGGGTCATCACTATGTCGGACACTCAAGCCTCCACGGCGGCCGTTGGGCGGGAACCTGACCCTATGATCGCGGGTCCTGGCTGTCGGTCGGGTCGGCGGGGGGCTCCTCGCTCGGCTGACCAACCCGTGCGGACGCGGTCCCGGGTCGATTGAGCCCGACCCAACCGTCGATATTGCGCTGCCTCGCACGACCCAGGCCGAGCGCCCCGGCGGGTACGTCCTCGGTGATGACGGAACCCGCAGCTGTGTAGGCACCATCACCGATCGTGACCGG
>CAYMPK010000370.1:0-1803 GCA_964392145.1 uncultured Actinomycetes bacterium
ATTGCGCCTCGGGGACATCCCCAGCGACCAGTGACCCGCAGCCTCAGCCCTCGTCGAGACCGTGCTCGCGCGTCTCCTTCTCGATCAGGCCCTGCTTGTGGGCGGCCTCGCGCTCAAGGTCGTGTTCAGTCGCCGCTTCGACAGCACTGTCCAGCGACGCTTCTTCTTCCTTGGCTTCCAGATCCCGGTCTTCAGACATATGCCCATCCTGCCTCCGGACAGCGCCCGATGCGGGGTCGAACCACCCTGGACGCTGGCCCGGGTTTCGGTCGAACGAGGGTCGGAACGTAGCGCCCGCCTTGCTATCGTCGCGGGGTGAGAAACCTCTGGCGCGCCAGCGTGCCGATCATCGCCGCCTCCGCACTGCTCGCCGGACCTGCCGTCGCCCAGCAGCCGATGAACCTGTCCGGCAGCGCCTCGGTGCGTGCCGCCTCCACCCCGCTCGTCTACGTCTTCGTGATCGACGGTGCGGACGGTGACGAGTACGACAAGGGTCGCCTCCCGTTCACCAAGAGCCTGGTCGACAAGCGAGGCACCTACTACACCGAGTCGCGCGCGATCATGGTCGCCGAGACGAACCCCAACCACACCGCGATGATCACCGGCGCTTACGCCGACACCTCTGGGATCCCCGCCAACGACTTCGCGATGTACGGCAACGGCGCCGCCAGCGCCGACGGGTGCCCGCTGGAGAAGCGCACACAGGGCCCCTCCACGACTGGCCTGGCCCCCGCCTGCGTGAAGGCACAGACCATCTTCCAGAGCACCGCCACGGCAGGGGTCCGTGACAAGGTCACCTCCGCTGGAATCTTCGGCAAACCCAAGCTCGCGACGCTGTTCGCCGCCAAGCGCTCGAAGAAGAAGTACGCGGCGGACTACCTGTGGACCCCATGCACCGGCTCGCCGGCGCCCTACTGCCGCAAGGTCCCGCTCAACTCGTTCGGATACGCCGACGACGACTCGACGATGGACGCGGTGCTGGCTTCTGTGCGCAAGGGCGTACCCACCGAGAGTGGGAAGCGCAAGAAGGCGAACCTGACTGTGGTCAACCTGCCCACCGTCGACGTGACCGGACACTCCTACGGCGTCGGGAAGAAGTACCGCAAGGCCGTCGTCAAAGCCGACGAGCAGATCAAGCGCTTCGTCAAGCAGCAGAAGAAGCTCGGCCTGTGGTCACGCACCGTGATGTTCATCGTCTCCGACCACTCGATGGCCACCAACGAGCGCAAGACGTCTTTGACGGAGGTGTTCACCGCTGCCGGCATCCCCTCCAGCAGTTACCTCATCGTGCAGAACGGCGGGACCAACTTCGTGTATCTGGCCGAGCCCTCGTCGCCCGAGCGCAACGACCTGCTGCGCCAGATGCGGCAGGCAGCGCTGGCCGCCGACCCGGCACTCGGGATCGACGAGGCGCTCTATCGCGATCCGAACCCGCTCGACGGGGACACCGTGAACACTCTCGACGCCGTGCACCCGGGCTGGCACCTGGCCGGTCCGCGCACGGGTGACCTCGTCGTCACGCAGACGGCCGGCGGTGCGTTCACCGACCCGATCAACCCCGTGGCCGGCGGCCACGGTGGGCCGAGCACGACCGACAACCTGTTCACAATCACCGGCGGCTGGAAGGGCATCGCGAAGAACGGTGCACTCGCCGGGCAGCCGGGCCCCCGGTTCGACGACACGGGACTCAACCCGACCCAGGCTGAGAACGTCGATGTCGCTGCCACGGCGATGCGACTGCTCGGGCAGCAGCCCCCGCGCGACAACCAGGGGCGGGTGCTCACCGAGGCCTTCAAGGGTTGG
>CAYMPK010000371.1:0-1802 GCA_964392145.1 uncultured Actinomycetes bacterium
ACGAACTGCGGGGTGCTGGTCATTTCACTCCCCATTGGTAGGTCTGCTTGTGGATCTTGAAGTACATGTACGTCTGGGCGTTCCGCACACCCTCGACCGCGCGGATGCGGTTGATCAGTGCGAACAGATGATCGTCGTCGGTCGCGAAGACTTCGGCGAACAGGTCGATCCCGCCGGCCGTCGATACCAGGTAGTCCACCTCGTCGATCTCGCCGATGAGCTTCGCGCAGTGCTGGACATCCCCGTCGACGCTGATGGCGATCATCGCCGCGCGCGGGTAGCCCATCTGGATCTGGTCGGTGACCGCGACGATCTGGATGACCTCGGCCTCCAGCAGGCGGCGAACGCGTTGGCGCACCGCGGCCTCGGACAGCCCGACTTCTTTGGCGATGTCCGCGTATGCGCGCCGGCCGTCCATCTGCAGCAGACGGATGATTGATCGGCTGGTCTCGTCCAGCGTCAACGTCATTTCGCTCACCATGCGATTCTGGCGTACGTTCGGCCACCGAGCAATGCTTTTCGTACTTCCGAGCACCCTCAGATACTGATTCCGTAGCAATTGGGCCGAACGAAGTAGGGACAGAAGTCGCCGGTGTTGAGTAGGGTGGCACCGATCGCACGATGTCACTCAAAGAACCGGATGGAGAAACGATGCGCGAGGTCAGCAACGTCGTCAACGGGGTCGTGGCCCCCGGACAGGGAGAGGCCCAGGAACTCGTGAACCCCTCCACCGGTGAGGTCTTCGGGGCCGCACCGGTGTCGAGTGAGGCGGATGTCGACGCCGCCGTGGCCGCAGCCCGGGAGGCCTACCTCGGATGGCGCGATGTCACCCCGTCGGTCCGCCAGAAGGCTCTGCTGGCGATCGCCGACCTGGTGGAGCAGAATGCCGAGGAACTCGTGGCGCTGGAGTCGGAGAACACGGGCAAGCCCATCCCGGTCACCATGGCCGAGGAGATCCCGCCGATGGTCGACCAGATCCGATTCTTCGCCGGTGCCGCTCGCGTGCTTGAAGGCCGTGCCGCGGGCGAGTACATGGAGGGCTTCACCTCGATGATCCGCCGCGAGCCGGTCGGTGTCATCGCCCAGGTGGCTCCGTGGAACTACCCGATGATGATGGCTGTCTGGAAGTTCGCGCCGGCGATCGCGGCCGGTAACGCCGTTGTGCTGAAGCCCTCGGACACCACTCCGGTCTCCACCGCGCGGATCGCGCAGATGATCGCCGAGGCCGAGATCCTGCCCCCCGGAGTGTTCAACGTCATCACTGGTGATCGCGACACCGGCCGGGCGCTCGTCGCGCACCCCGGCATCGACATGGCGGCCATCACGGGTTCGGTGCGAGCCGGTATGCAGGTCGCGGAAGAGGCCTCGAAGATGGTCAAGCGCGTACACCTCGAACTCGGCGGCAAGGCGCCGGTCGTGGTCTTCGACGACGCCGACCCCGAGAAGGCCGCTGAGTGGCTGGCCGTGGCGGGCTACTTCAACGCCGGTCAGGACTGCACCGCAGCCACGCGGGTGCTGGCGCAGGCCGGGATCCACGACGATTTCGTCGCGGCGCTTGCGGAGCAGGCGAAGAACACCGCCACGACCTTCGCGAACGGCCCGACCGATGAGGACGCGCTCGTCCCGCCGTTGAACAACATCGCGCAGTTCGAGAAGGTCCAGGGCTTCCTCGAGCGCAAGCCCGCGCACGCGAACATCGCCGCCGGGGGCTCGACCCAGGGTGATCGCGGGTACTACCTCGAGCCGACCGTCGTCGTCGACATGCAGCAGGACGACGAGATGATCCAGAACGAGATCTTCGG
>CAYMPK010000372.1:0-1763 GCA_964392145.1 uncultured Actinomycetes bacterium
GGCGGCGCGTACGACGTGATGGGTTCCAAACACCTCGGCGGCGACGTCTCCCTCGCCTGGCCCACCGCGCAGATCGCGGTCATGGGTGCCCAGGGTGCGGTGAACATCCTGTACCGCAAGGAACTTGCCGCGGTCGACGACCCCGAGGCCGAGCGGGCACGGCTCATCGCCGAGTACGACGACACTCTCGCCAACCCCTACCTTGCGGCCGAACGGGGCTACATCGACCGGGTGATCATGCCCAGCGAGACCCGCGGGCAGGTCGTCCGGGCGCTGCGTGCACTGCGGGACAAGCGTGAGACCCTGCCGCCCAAGAAGCACGGGAACATCCCGCTGTGACCGGCACAGACTCCCCCAGCGGGCAGGACGCGACCGGCGACGCCTCCGTGGCAGAGCCGGCCCCGCCGCTGCTGCGCATCGTGCACGGGTCCCCGACAGCCGAGGAATTGGCCGCCCTGGTTGCCGTCGTGGCCGCCACTGCAGGCGGCGCGACCGACGAGCAGCCCCCTCCGCCATCCCAGTGGGCGGCCCCAGCACGGCTGCACAGATCTGTTGGTGCGCCCGGCGGGCCCGGCACCTGGTGGGCTTCCGGGCTACCCCGCTGAGCCACACCCGAATGCAGGCCCGCTCAGCCAGCGGGTGACTGGCTCCTGGCTCCTTGGTCGATGTTGCCTCCGAGGTCGCCGTGGGTTCCGGGCCGCTCGGTCAGTTCCAGCACGGAGTGTCCGAGTTCCTCGAGCATCCGACGCAGACCCGGCAACGACAGGCCGATCACATTGCTCGGGTCGCCATCGATGCCGTCGATGAACAGCCCGGCCCGCCCCTCCAAAGTGAAAGCGCCGGCGACCTGCAACGGCTCACCTGTCACCACGTAGTCGCGGATCTCGTCGTCGGCGACGTCCGAGAAGTTGACGACGGTCGACACCGCCAATCCAGTGGCCTGCCCGGTTTCGACGTCGATCAGCCAATGGCCGGTGTGCAGGCTTCCGGCCTGGCCACGCATCCTGCGCCAGCGCTCCAAGGCATCGGCAGCGTCCTGAGGCTTACCCAGGCTCTGCCCGTCGAACTCGAATACGGAGTCACAGCCCAGTACCAGTCCGCGAGTCACCTGTCCGGCGACGTCCTCGCACTTGGCGCGTGCCAGCGTGAGGGCGAGTTCGGACGACGACACCGGGCCGAGGCTGGCCGTGACCGCTTCTTCATCAACCGCAGACACCTGCACACTGAATACCAGCCGCGCCTGCTCGAGCAGGCCGCGGCGCGACGGCGAGGCCGACGCCAGCACGAAGGGGGTCGGGTGCTGGGAGTCCGTTGCGGTGGGCTTCGAATTCGACGACATCGCTCCAGTCTGGCCCCCATGGCCCCATCCGCGTGGCTGCACCGCCTCCGGCGGTGCAATAGGTCACCATGTCGCGACCCGCCAACCGGATGACCCTAGACTGCGAAGCGTGCAGAAGGTACTGATCGCCAACAGAGGCGAAATCGCTGTCCGGGTCATCCGAGCCTGCCGTGATGCGGGCATCACCAGTGTCGCCGTATACGCGGACTCAGACCGCGACGCGCTGCACGTTCAGCTAGCCGACGAGGCGTACTCCCTCGATGGGGCGACTGCGGCCGAGAGCTACCTCGACATGACCAAGCTCATCGACGTGGCCCACCGATCCGGTGCCGACGCGGTGCATCCGGGGTACGGCTTCCTCTCCGAGAACGCCGACTTCGCCCAGGCCGTCATCGACGCCGATCTGAATTGGATCGGACCGCCA
>CAYMPK010000373.1:0-1005 GCA_964392145.1 uncultured Actinomycetes bacterium
CAGGGCGCGCAGATCCGCATCGCGTCCCACCGTTGGCCAACGCTCCACGCGCTGCAGTATGCCACCGGTGCTGCGAGGACCAAGGCGTCAGCGCGCGAGGTCCCGCACGATGAGTCCCAGTGCTCTCGCGCGGACCGGCTCCGGTGTCGATCGGTCGCCGAGCACGTCGCACAGCAAGGGGGCGACATGCCTTGTGCGTGCCACGGCCAGTACCTGATTCACTTCGGCGGTGTGGGCCGCCAAGCCATCGCTACTCACTGCGTACAAGAGATTCTTCATCGAGGTGTTCATGACTCCAGGTCAGCGCAGATCCGGGACGCCTTCGTGAGTAACCCATACTCAAACGCCCTGGCCTTGGGCACTGCGCTGTGGCGTGTCCGGCGGGGACCCGCATCACGTCCTGGGGCACAGTAGAGCCGTGACGTATGACATCACCGTCCAGGCTCTGCCTGCTCAGCCGGCCGCAGTGATCCGCGCCCGGGTGACGCGAGACGCGATCCCGGGCCTGCTCAACAGCGCGTTCCCCGAGATCTTCGGCGTTCTCCAGGCGCAGGGTGTGCAGATCGCGGGCCCGCCGTTCGCGCAGTACGGCATGGGCGAAGAGGCCTTCGACGTGACTGCGGGATTCCCCGTGGCGACGGCGGTCGAGCCAACTGGCCGGGTCGAGATGGGCGAACTCCCGGGTGGGGAGGTGGCCACGACGGTGCACGTCGGCTCGTACGAAGGACTTGCTGGTGCCTTTCATGCGGTGACGGAGTGGGCAGCGACCAACGGCCGTCACATCGCCGGGGACCCCCGGGAGTCCTACCTGGACGGCCCGGAGGTACCTGAACCACGAACCATGGTCTGCTTCCCGTTGGAGGGGCGATGAGCGGTTTTCTCGAACCGGGCGAGGTGTTGCTGCACATCGGCCCTCCGAAGACAGGCACGACGGCTCTGCAGCACTCGATGGCGCAAGCACGTCCGCAGATGAAGGCCCAAGGCGTGCTCTACCCCGGTAAGAAG
>CAYMPK010000373.1:1015-1756 GCA_964392145.1 uncultured Actinomycetes bacterium
CAGATCCGCCCGTGCCGCCTGAGGTATGGGACAAGTTCGCTGCTCGGGTCTCCCGGCGCCGAGATCGAGCGGTGGTCTCCAGCGAGCAGTTCGCCGACGCCGATCCCGCGCTGGCGGCCAAGGTGATCGACGATCTCGGGGGACCGGGGAAGGTCCGGCTGCTGCTCACGCTGAGGCCCCTGGCGCTGATCCTGCCGAGTTCCTGGCAGCAGTCCCTGAAGTCCGGGGCGCCCAAGCCTCTGCCCGGTCCGCTGCGACACGCGAAATCGCGGGTGGTCAAGCCCTACGACGAGTGGTTGCAGGAGACGCTGCGCGGCAAGAACGCCACCTTCTGGGGCAGGTTCGACTACAGCGGATTGCTCGCACGATGGGCTCAGATCCTCGGCCCTGAGCGGATCGCGGTGATCGTGGTGGACTCCGGCGACCCGCTGCGGATCCTGCGGGACGCCGAGCGGGTGATCGGTCTCGACCCCGACACCCTGGAGCGGGTGACGACGAAGACCAACCGGTCGCTGAGCTACGAGGAAGCCGCGCTTGTGCGCACGTGGCTCGTCGAGCTTGAGCGTGGGGCGCCGATGGCTGCTCAGCGCTACCACCAATGGATCAGGCGGGGTGCGCTGTGGGGGCTGGTCGACGGCCGTCAACCGGGACCGGACGAGCATGCGATCCGCACGCCGGATTGGGCGATGGCCGACGTGGATGCGCGCACGAGGGCGATGATCGAGGCCATTGGTGCATCCG
>CAYMPK010000374.1:0-1755 GCA_964392145.1 uncultured Actinomycetes bacterium
ACGCCATTGTCCTCGTGTCGAAGGTCCATCGGCCGACCCTGCGGGCCCTCGCGTACGCGAGAGCCACCAGGCCCGACACCCTGGAAGCGTTGATGGTCAACGTGGATCCGCTCGATACCAGGGCCTTGACCGAGGATTGGGAACGCCGCGGCCTGCCGGTGTCCTTGAAGATCCTCGACTCACCGTTCCGTGAGATCACCCGGCCGGTGCTGGAGTACGTGCGCGGACTGCACCGAAGCAGCCCCAGGGATCTGGTGACGGTGTATGTCCCGGAGTATGTCGTCGGGCACTGGTGGGAGCACCTGCTGCACAATCAGTCCGCCTTCCGACTGAAGACCCGGCTGTTGTTCACCCCGGGGGTGATGGTGGTCAGCGTGCCCTGGCAGCTTCGATCGAGCCGACGCATCGTCGATGAGCCGGAGTCCAACGCCGCGGGTGCCGTGCGGCGTGGCGAGCCGACCGCGGTGGTGGCCGAGCACGACGTGGCCCTTGAGATCGGTAGTGACGTCCGGGAGTAACCGGCGTCGGCGTGGCGGTCGGCGTCGACGTCTGCCCGCCGAGTCGACCGAGTCGCTGCCGGGACTTCGAATCGAGGGAGTGGCCGCCGGCGGCCATTGCGTGGCGCACACACCCGATGGCCGGACGGTCTTCGTGCGGGGCAGTCTGCCCGGGGAACTCGTCGACGCCGTGGTCGATTCCAGCACCCGCGGCGGGCGCGTGTTGTTCGCCACCGCGACGACGGTCTCCGAACCGTCCGAGCGACGTGTCGCGCCTCCGTGCAGGTATGCCGGTAGGTGCGGTGGCTGCGACTTCCAGCACGCCGAACTGGGCTACCAACGAACTCTGAAGGAGCAGGTCATCATCGACCAGCTCTCCCGCATCGGCCGGATCGCCGAGGTGGGTGGCGTGCCGTTGGCGGAGGCTGTGACGGTCGCCCCCGCCGAGGACGCGGACGGGTTGAGATGGCGGACCCGGGTGTCCGTCGCCGTGACCGACGGCAGGGCCGGTTTCCACGAGCACCGGTCCGAGCGTGTGGTGCCGGTCTCCGACTGTCTTGCAGCTGTCGATGGCCTGGCGCCGGTGTTCGCGCGTGAGTGGCCGGGGGCCTCGGCCGTGACCGCGTCGGTCGGAGAACCCGGTGGATACCTGGTCGAGCCGACGGTTCCCGGCCATGATGCCGGGGCGGCGGGCGAACTCAGGCCGCGGGCCTGGGTGCGGCGCAGCGCCGTCGGCCGGGAATGGCGAGTCAGCACGGATGGCTTCTGGCAGGCGCATATCGCCGCACCGGAACTCCTGGTAGCCGCCGTTCGCCGGGCACTTCGTCCCCAGCCGACGGATGCCCTGTTGGACCTCTACAGCGGCGTCGGGCTGTTCGCCGGAGCGCTCGCGGCGGATGTGGGATCGGTCGACGCAGTCGAAGGCGATCCCAGGGCTGTGTCGATGGCCCGTCGCAACCTGCACGACCTTCCTTCCGTCGCCATCCACGGGGCACCGGTCGGATCGTGGTTGACCGAACGGATCTCGCGCGCCACTGATGAGGACGTCTCGCCCGTGGATCTGGTGGTGCTCGACCCGCCACGGGTTGGCGCTCAGGCGGCCGTGGTCGAGGCGATCGCCCGGCTCGCCCCCAGGAGTGTTGCCTACGTGGCGTGCGATGTGGCGGCCCTCGCGCGGGACCTGCGCCATTTCGGCGAACTCGGCTGGCGGCTGGACACCTTGGCGTGCCTGGACATCTTCCCGATGACAGCCCATGTC
>CAYMPK010000375.1:0-1731 GCA_964392145.1 uncultured Actinomycetes bacterium
TGCGGTTCGCCAGAACCGTCGGGAAGAAGCTGATGCTCGATGTGGTCACCGCCCACAGCGCGGGAGAGGCCATGCGGCAGGCGCGCTCCAGTACCTCCGATGTGGCCGGAAGGGACACTGCGGCGATCGCGGCGGCGAGATCGACCACCTCGGTGACGCGGCCCGCCAAGACGGCGCTACCGAGCACACCTCGACGCGGCCGGTTCTCGTGAAGGTCGATGCTCTCGTCGAGGATGTCGAGAACTCGATGTACGACCAAGCCGATTTCACGACCACCGTCGCTGTGTACGACGACGTGCATCCCGCCCTCGGTCGTCCCGTCGGCATCCGCTCGCCGCTGGGTGCCAGGGACTGCTCGCGGCTGCTCGTCGAGCAGGTCGTCGAGGTGCAGCAGGCGCAGAATCCCACCGCGGTACTGCACCACTTCACGCCCCCCGATCACTTCGACGGCATCCTCCGGAATCTCCTCAAGGCGTTGAACTTTGTCGAGCGGGAGGGCTAGTCGAGTACCCGTCCGGGTGCTCATGAGGAGTACCCGGGAGGTCTGGGTGTCGTACGGGCAGCCGGCGTCAGGGGGTGTGGGGTCGGTGGCTGCGGGAAGTGACCGGTCTGCCTCGATGTGCCCCCGCTGGGCTATGTCAGCAACGTCCAGTATCAGCGCCAACCGGCCGTCTCCCAAGATCGTGGCCCCGGAGAACGTGCGGGTATCGGCAAAGTGGCGGCCCAGCGGCTTGACCACGATCTCCTGGGTGTCGAGCACCGAATCAACGACCAAACCGAAACGGCGGCCCCCCGCCTGCAAGACGAGGACGAACACACCGTTTGGCCCGGTTGCGGGTTTCGCTGCAAGTTCGAGGATTTCGCTGAGGTAAACGATCGTCAGCAGCTCGCCTCTGAGTGAGTAGACCGGTGAACCGGCTCCGACCGCGCGGATCTCGGGTGCTTCCGCATCACCACTAAGAAGGACGAGTTCGAGCAGGTTGATCTGAGGGATGGCATACACCTCGCCGGCGCATTCGACGAGCACGCTGGGCAAGATCGCCAGCGTCAGAGGCAGCCTCATCGTCACGCGAGTGCCCTTGCCCGCCGCCGACTGGATGTCGACCCGTCCGCCGACGCGTTCGACATCGGTCTTGACGACGTCCATTCCCACCCCGCGGCCGGAGAGTGCGGTGACTTCGTCGCGAGTCGAGAGGCCGGCGGTGAAAATCAGCTGACAAATCCGCTCGTCAGGAAGGGTGCTGGCCTCCGCGGTAGAGAGCAGCCCCGCGGAAACGGCCTTGCGCCGGACGGCGGCGACGTCGATCCCGCGGCCGTCGTCCTCGACTTCTATGTGCACCCGGCCCTCCTCGTGGTGGGCGCGCAGGTGCACCACGGCTTCGGGCGACTTGCCCACCGCGGAACGCTCTTCGGGAGTTTCAATCCCATGGTCAACCGCATTGCGGATGAGGTGAGTCAGGGGGTCGCGCATCGCTTCGACCATGGTTCGGTCGAGTTCGGTGTCGGCCCCCTCCATCTGGAGTCGCACCTTCTTGTCGCAGGCTTGCGCGGCGTCGCGAACCAGGCGCGGGAATCGTGCCCAGATATGGGCCAGCGGCTGCATCCGGGTCAGCATGATGCGGTCCTGAAGTTCGGTCGTGACGAGGTCGAGTCGCTGTACGGCGGCGCCCACGGTGGGCGAATCGGCGTGGTCGGTGACCTGCATCAACAGAATTCCGGTGAGAACGAGCT
>CAYMPK010000376.1:0-1726 GCA_964392145.1 uncultured Actinomycetes bacterium
ATCGGATCGTCGATCTCATCGCTCAGGTCGTTGACGATGATGGAACCGCCGAAGATCGACTGGGTTGCGGACAGGTCCTCCGCGATGCCCACAGCGTCGGTGACGACGCCGCTGCCGGTCTTGATCGCGAGGCGTGCGGCGATCTCCTTGCCTTCAGCGGAGGAGGCGATCAGGACTCCCGCGGGCGCCTTCTCCTTCACCAACTGCGCGAGCACGGCGGCCTTGGGCGCGACCAGGTAGTCGGTGAGTTCGGGGGCGTCTGCGACGTAGATCTTCGCTGCGCCGTATTCGGCCAGGGTGGCTGCTGCCGTGTCCACACCGGAACCGATGAAGACTGCGGACGGTTCACCCACCGTGCGGGCCAGGGTCAGCAACTCAAGGGTGACCTTCTTGACCGCGCCGTCGTTGTGCTCGACGAGCACCAGGATCTCTGCCATGTGGATGCTCCTAGATGAACTTCTGGGTGGACAGGTACTCGGCGATCTTCACGCCGCCGTCGCCGGCGTCGGTGATCACTTGACCGGCGGCGCGCGCCGGAGCGTCTTCGAAAGAGACGACGACGGAGGAGGCGCATGCGGCACCGACCTCGTCCGCGGCCAGGCCGAGATCGGCGACGGTCAACGTGTCGACCGGCTTCTTCTTGGCCGCCATGATGCCCTTGAAGTTGGGGTAGCGCGGCTCGTTGATCTTCTCGACCACGGACACGACCGCGGGGGTCGAGGCCTCGACCTCGTCGTAGCCGGACTCCGTCTGGCGGTGGATCTTGACCGAGGACCCGTCGACGGTGACCTTGTTGGCGAACGTGAGTTGCGGGTAACCGAGGATCTCGGCGACCATCGCGGGCACCACGCTCATCCGGGCGTCGGTCGACTCCGAACCGAAGATGATCAGGTCCGGCTGCTCCTTGGCGATGGCCTTGGCCAGTGCCTTGGATGTCGACACGGCGCACGAGCCGGCCAACGCATCGTCGACCACGTGAACGCCTCGGGCAGCGCCCATGGACAGCGCCTTCCTGATCGATTCGGTGGTGCGCTCGGGCCCCATGGACAGGACAGTGACCTCGCCACCGTTGGCCTCGGCCAGCTGTAGCGCCTCCTCGATGGCGTATTCGTCAAGCTCATTGACTACCGCATCGACCGAGGCACGGTCGAGGGTGTTGTCCGACGGATTCAACTTCTTCTCGGCCCAGGTATCCGGGACCTGCTTCACGCAGACGACGATGTTCATGTCGTGGGTCTACCTCCACGTTGTTCGACGAGCGGAGCTGTTCCGCTCGGAGATGTCCGGCGCCAGGCGCCTCGTCCTATGTTACCGGCGAGTAGTAAGTGCGCGACCGGGCACCCCCAGTTGTTCGCTCGCGACCCCCAGCACCCTGGCATCGACGTGACCGAACGGACCGTCGGAGCGGCGCAACCGCGCCGCCAGTTGCTGCGCTCCCGTAGCCCCGGAGTTCGGTGCAGCACCGGCATCGATGAGGTCGGCCAGCGCCTGGAATCGACGGTGGTGAAGGTCGTGTCGTGCCCGCGCATACCCAGCCGCCGAGTCCTTGCTGATCATGAAGGCCCAGTCACTCGACAGAGCCAGCAGCGCCTCCCGCGCCAACTGATCCAGGGCAGGCGTCCGAGCCTGCGACGGACGACCCAGGTACCCGCGCCACCGACGCGTCAGCCGTTCGTTGTCGGCCACGATGTCAGCGACCGCGGTTCCTGCCCACACCCGCCAGTCC
>CAYMPK010000377.1:0-1685 GCA_964392145.1 uncultured Actinomycetes bacterium
AGGGACTCTCGCCAGCGGTCTCCATCGACCAGAAGTCCACCTCCCGCAACCCTCGCTCGACGGTGGGGACCATCACCGAGGTCTACGACTACCTCCGTCTGCTCTATGCCAGGATCGGCAAGCCTCATTGCCCCGAGTGTGGTCGTCCGATAGCCAGGCAGCACCCGCAACAGATCGTCGATCAGGTGCTGGCGCTGCAGGACGGTCTGCGCTTTCAGGTCCTTGCGCCGGTGGTGCGGGAGCGTAAAGGCGAGTTCGTCGACATGTTCCGCAGCCTGCAGTCGCAGGGCTACTCCCGGATCCGGGTCGACGGGACCGTGCACCAACTCGCCGATCCCCCCAAGCTCAAGAAGCAGGAGAAGCACACCATCGAGGTGGTGGTCGACCGACTGGCTGTCAAGGCCGAGGCGCAGCAACGCCTGACCGACTCGGTGGAGACCGCGCTCCGATTGGCCGGCGGCACCGTCACGCTGGAGTTCGTCGACGCCGCCGAGGATGATCCGCACCGTGAGCGCACCTTCAGCGAGCATCTTGCCTGCCCGTACGACGGTCTGAGCTTCGAGGAACTCGAACCGCGGTCGTTCTCGTTCAATTCGCCGTTCGGCGCCTGTCCTGACTGCGCGGGGCTGGGGACCCAGACCGAGGCCGATGCCGAACTGGTCGTGCCCGACGACGAGCTGAGTCTGGCCGAAGGTGCCATCGCCCCCTGGGCGACGGGCGCCAGTGCCGAGTACTTCAGTCGCCTCCTGCATGCGCTGTCCGACGAACTCGACTTCGACATCAATACTCCGTGGCGCGATCTTCCCGTCAAGGTGCAGAAGGCCGTACTGAACGGCTACGGCAAGTCGGTGACGGTCAAGTACCGCAACCGCTACGGGCGCGATCGCACCTACACCACCGGGTTCGAAGGTGTTGTCTCCTATGTCAAGCGTCGGCACGCCGAGGCCGAGACGGACGCAGGTCGCGACCGGTTCGCGGGCTACATGAGGGAAGTGCCCTGCCCCGGATGTCACGGTGCTCGACTCAAACCGCTGAGCCTGGCCGTCACCATCGGCGGTCGTTCGATCGCTGATGTCGCGGGATTGCCAATCGGTGAAGCCTCAGAGGTGCTGCGTTCGCTGGAACTCGACGATCGGGATGCCGCCATCGGTGCCCGGGTCCTCAAGGAAATCGGCGAGCGGCTGCAGTTCCTGGTCGACGTTGGCCTGCACTACCTCTCGCTTGACCGTCCTGCTGCAACGCTGGCGGGCGGTGAGGCACAGCGCATCCGGCTCGCCACCCAGATCGGCTCCGGTCTGGTCGGGGTGCTGTACGTGTTGGATGAGCCGAGCATCGGCCTGCACCAACGCGACAATCGACGACTTATCGAGACCCTGGTCCGGCTGCGGGATCTGGGCAACACCCTCATCGTGGTCGAGCATGACGAGGACACCATTCGGGCGGCCGACTGGGTGGTGGACATCGGCCCGGGCGCGGGGGAGCACGGAGGGCAAGTCGTGGTGTCCGGGCCGGTGGCCGAGTTGGTGGCCACTGGTGACTCCATAACCGGCGCCTATGTCAGCGGTCGACGGAGCATCGAGGTTCCGTTGGTACGTAGGGCACCCGAGGCCGGACGTGAGTTGGTGGTGCAGGGAGCACGCGAACACAACCTGCGAGATATCGAGGTGGCGATTCCACTGGGTTGC
>CAYMPK010000378.1:0-1662 GCA_964392145.1 uncultured Actinomycetes bacterium
GCTCTCAGCGAACTGGAGTTCCTGCTGCAAGGAACGCCAGGCATCGGGTCCGTGACGGCAGCCAACAGTTCGGCGGACGCGCTGCAGCACCTGCGGGAGAAGACCTTCGACGCCATCTTCCTGGATATCCGGATGCCAGGCCTCAGCGGCCTGGACCTGGCCGAACTCGTGCAGCGCTTTCGGACCCCACCAGCGATCATCTTCGTCACCGCCCACGAGAGTCACGCAGCAACCGCGTTCGACCTGGCCGCGGTCGACTACCTGAGGAAGCCCCTGCGGCCGGAGAGGTTGGCCGAGGCCGTGACCCGGGTGAAGGCGCGCTTGGTCGACGTCGCCGAAGGAGTGAAGGCGCCGGCGGAGGACGCCGACGAGACAATCGCCGTCGAGTTGGGCGGCACCACCCGCTTCGTGCGTCGCTCCGAGGTCATCTACGCGGAGACCCGCGGCGACTACGTCCGGCTCCATACCCGTGATGGTGCCCACTTGATTCGTCTCCCACTCGGCGGCCTGGAGCAACGCTGGGCTGACAGCGGGTTCGTCCGTGTGCACCGCCGCTACCTGGTCAACCGCGCCTACGTCGAGGCCCTGCATTCGAGTGCGGGTCGCGTCTCGGTACAACTCGGCGACGGCAGCACCGTACCCGTCAGCAGGCGACACACCGCCGCGGTCCGGGATGCTCTCGACCTCTCCCAACGTTTGACCCGGAAGTCAACGTGAACTCCTCGTTGCCACGGCAACCGGATTCCCGAGGTCGCCCACGCAGGGAACTGGTCACCGGACCACGCCGTGATGTACGCCGCGCCCCTGCTAGACCCCGCACCCGGGAGATCGTGGAGCAGACCCCTGTTGGCGAGGTCTACGTGCGCGAGTTGATCCGCAGCCAGCTGCGGCTGGGCTTGACCACGGTGGCCATCGTGGTGCTGCCGCTGTTCGGGCTCCTCTTGGCGTTCGCGGCCTGGCCCTCGCTGGGCAGGCTCCTGGTTGGGCCGATCCCCGTGTGGTGGCTGCTGCTGGGCGTCGCCGTCTATCCAGCCATCCTCTGTGTGGGTTGGTGGTACGCGCGGCAGGCGGAGCGGAATGAGGAGCGCTTCACCGCAATCATGGACGACGAATGAGTACGGGCGGCGCCGACGTATTGGCGATGTTGGCGACGGTGGTCGCCACGATTACCCTGGCCGCATACAGCACCCGCCGCGCCCGAACGACGAGCGACTTCTACGTCGCCGCACGTGCAGTGCCGCCCTGGTGGAACGCCTCCGCCATCTCCGGCGAGTACCTCTCAGCGGCCAGCTTCCTCGGTGTGGCGGGACTGGTGATGCTAGGAGGCGCTGACGCACTGTGGTTCCCGGTGGGATATGCCGTCGGATACGTGCTACTCCTGGCACTAGTCGCGGCGCCCCTGAGGCGTTCCGGAGCTTATACCGTGCCCGACTTCGCCGAAGCCAGGTTCAGTTCGACGAAGGTGCGACTGGCCGCAAGCATCCTGGTAGTGCTCATCGGATGGCTGTATCTGGTTCCGCAACTGCAAGGGGCCGGGCTGGCGCTGGGCATCCTGGTGGGGACACCCATGTGGGTCGGCGGTGCGGTGGTGGCGATGACTGTGCTGCTGGTCCTCGTCAGTGGCGGCATGCGAAGCGTGACCGTCGTCCAAGGGTTCCAGTA
>CAYMPK010000379.1:0-1645 GCA_964392145.1 uncultured Actinomycetes bacterium
GCACCTGGAACGTCAGCAGTGGGACGCCGTGGTCATCGACGAGTCGCACAACCTGCGCAACGCCGGCACCCAGAACAACGAGTTGGCCCGGGTGCTGGCCCCCAACACCGAGGCGCTGATCCTGGCCTCGGCCACCCCGCACAACGGCAAGGAGGAGTCCTTCGCCGAACTGCTCCGCCTGCTCGACCCCACCGTCGTCAAGGCCGACGGCAGCTTCACCACCGACGCCGTCGAGTCGCTGTTGATTCGCCGGCACCGGCACAGCCCCGATGTCGCCGCCGAGGTCGGCAGTGACTGGGCCGAACGCGCCGAACCCGTCCACCTGCTGGTGACACCCTCACCGGAGGAGGACGCGGTGGCCGCCGAGTTGTCGCACACCTGGCTGCACCCGCCGACCGGAAGCTCGCCCTACTCCGGTGACACCAAAGCGCTGTTCCCCTGGACGCTGGCCAAAGCGTTCCTGTCCTCCCCGGCCGCGCTGGCCGAGTCCATCAAGCAGCGCCGCTCCAAGCTCGACAACAACGACAGCGCCCAGCACGCCGAACTCGAAGCTCTCCAGGTTCTTGACGACCTCAACGCCAAGGCGCTGGCCCGACCCGCCGGGAAGTTCGCCGCACTGGTCGAGCGGCTCAAACACATCGGCGTCGGGCGCGGATCCGACACCCGCGCAGTCGTTTTCGCCGAGCGCATCGCCACCCTGACCTGGCTGCGAGACCACCTCCCGAAAGCCCTTGGCCTCAAGGCCGAGAACGTCGCCATGCTGCACGGCGGGCTGTCCGACGTCGAGCAGCAGGAGATCGTCGACAGCTTCAAACTGGAAACCTCACCGATCCGGGTTCTGGTCACCGGCGACGTCGCCTCCGAGGGGGTGAACCTGCATGGCCAGTGCCATCACCTGATCCACTTCGACATCCCGTGGAGCCTCATCCGGATCGAGCAGCGCAATGGCCGCATCGACCGCTACGGACAGAAGCACCCGCCGGTCATCTCCTCGCTGATCCTCGAACCCTCCGACCCGGACTTCTCCGGTGATCTGCGGGTGCTTTCCCGCCTGCTGGAACGGGAGAACCAGGCGCACAAGACCCTTGGCGATGTCGCATCCCTGATGGGCAAGCACAGCGTCACCGAGGAAGAGAACGCGATCCGTGACATCCTGGCCAAGGGCGCCGATCTCGACGAGGCGGTCCGCTCCGCGGACGAGGTGGCCGACGGCAGCGACCTCGACGCGTTCTTCGCGCAGTTCGACGTGGTCGACGACACCCCGACCCTGTTGCCGGCGGCGCCGCGCCAGAGCCTGTACCCCGACGACCTGACCTTCCTGGACGAGGCACTGCACGCGGCGTTCCACGACGTGCCCCACGCCGCACCCGATCACGGCGGCGTCGGTTGGACGGTCAGCGCACCGCACGGTATCGCCGAACTCACCCCGCCGCGGGACCTGCGCCAGCGCATGGCCCAGCTTCCGCAGAACTACCTCCAGCACGGCCGGGTGTTGGAACGGCTCAAACTCGCCACCTCCACCCCGGTCGGCGACCAGTTGGAAGCCCTCGCCCTCCGTTCCTGCTTCGGCGACCATGCCATGAAGATGGCCATCAGCTCCACCAAGTCGATGACCGGCCACCTGCTGGGCGGCGCGGGCGGCCTC
>CAYMPK010000380.1:0-987 GCA_964392145.1 uncultured Actinomycetes bacterium
CCGCCGTGCTCGACCGGCACCGTTATCGCCAGCAAGCCGCTAACGGAGAGTCGCGCCATTTCACCGAACGGCAACTGCCGGTTGCGGTCGCGCTCAGCGGCACCAGGTGCGAACTCGGCGGCCAGCGCTGTCGCAGTCTCGATCGCCTCCGCTGCCGTCAGCACCGGACAGGTACAGGTGGGATCGCTGGTCGTCATGCCGCCACGCCCTTGGCCCGCAGCAACGGCAGGACACCCTCGGCGAACCAGTACGCCTCCTCCAGGTGCGGGTACCCGGACAGGATGAATTCGTCGAACCCGCTCGAGTGGTACTCGACGATCAGGTTCGCGACCTCCTCGTGGCTGCCCACCAGTGCGGTGCCGGCCCCGCCCCGGACCAGGCCGACGCCGGCCCACAGATTCGGATAGATCTCCAGGGCATCGACCCTGCCGCCGTGCAGTGCCGCCATCCGGCGCTGGCCCTCGGATTCCGAGGCCGCATGCGACCGGGTGGCCTGGTCGATCTGCTCCGGGGTCAGCTCGCTGAGTAACTTCTCGGCGACGGCCCACGCCTCGGCGGAGGTGTCCCGGCTCATGGTGTGCAGTCGGATGCCGTAGCGCAGCGTGCGACCGAATGTGTCGGCCAGGGCGCGTACCTTGGCGATCTTCGCGGAGGCGGCCTGTGGGGGCTCGCCCCAGGTGAGGTAGGAGTCGACGTACTGTGCGGCGATCGGCAGGGCAGCAGCGGACGAACCGCCGAAGTAGAGCTGCGGCAACGGGTTCGGGGGCTCGGAGACCCGCCCGTCCCGAATGCGGTAGTAGTCGCCGTCGAAGTCGACGGAGTCAGTCGTCCAGATGTCCTTGACGATCTTGATGAACTCCCCGGTCCGGGCGTACCGCTCGTCGTGGTCCAGCCAGTCACCGAAGCGCCGTTGCTCGGCGTCCTCCCCGCCGCTGACGACATTGAGCAACAACCGGCCGTCGGAGTACCGCTGAAAGGTGGCCGCCT
>CAYMPK010000380.1:1027-1612 GCA_964392145.1 uncultured Actinomycetes bacterium
CCGGGGCGGAAGGCCACCAGGAACTTCAGCCGCTCGGTCTCCGCGAGCAGGGCCGCTGCCGTCAGCCAGGCGTCCTCGCAGAAGGTCCCGGTGGGGGTCAGCACCCCCTCGTAGCCGAGTCTGTCTGCCGCACGGGCGATCTCGGACAAATACCGCCTGCTCGGCGGGCGGTAGCCGGTCGGGACGGTGTGATGTTCGGAGGCGTGCGATGCACCAACGATGGACCGGCTGTCGCCGTTGGTGGGCAGGAACCAGAAGAACGTGGCGGTCATGGGTCTCCTGTCAGGCCGCGGCGGCTTTGATGGCGCGACTGACCTCCTGGCGCAGCCGCAGGTATTCCGGTGAGCGCCGCAGTTCGTCGCTGTCCCCGGTTCGGGGCAGGTCGGCGGTGAGGTCCACAGCGATGCGTCCGGGGCGGGCGGTCAACACCACGATGCGGCTGCCCAGGAAGACCGCCTCCTCGGCGCTGTGCGTGACGAACACCGTGGTGCGCCCGGACTCGGCGCTCACCGCCCGGATGTCCTCCTGAAGGCGTTCGCGGGTCAGGGCGTCGAGTGCGGCAAACGGTTCGTCGAGTAACAGCAG
>CAYMPK010000381.1:0-1611 GCA_964392145.1 uncultured Actinomycetes bacterium
CGATCAGATGCCCGGGCCCGCGGCGCCGAGCGTTATCGACCCGTCGGCGTGCTGTTACCGGCGGACGTGAACCGCTTCGTGGGTCGGCTGGTGTCGCTGACCGTGGACGAGACGGCTTTCTCCCCACCGGTGGAGGTCTTATGGCGGTTGTGGGTCGACCAAGGAACCGAATGGATCGAGGTCGAGCTGCGTTACAGACGCAGACTCGCCCCCGACAGTCGGTTGTGGCAGCTGGCCTCGACCGAGACCTACGACATCATGACCGATGGCGTCCTTCGGTTCCTGACGCGTGTCGACCTCGGGTTGCAGTTGACGGATGCTGCAGGGTTTCGGGGTTGGGCCAGGGAACGTGTCACATCCGTGGTCGGGGGTGCGCTCCGTGGGTCGCACAACGAAGCCCCGCTCGCCCCGAACGACGTCCCTGGCCTGGGCCAGGAGCAGCGGGCCGAGGGCGCGCCTGCCCAGGAGTTGGTCGACGCGGTGGTGGACCGGGTGCGCGAGGGCGTGCTGCGGGCGCCAGCCGAGACGCCGGGTTTGCTCACGGATGAGGAGTTGACAGACGTGATCGACTGGCTCGATACCCAAGGCGCATCGGCCCTGCTGGGCATCTTCGAGTCGCTGGATGACACGGACGCGCCAAAGACAAGAAGCGGGGGGCACGCGGGCCTGTTGGCCAAGGCGTGCCATCGCGAACTAGCAGAAGCCGGTCGTGGTCCGGGGCTAGGCAAGATCAAGAAGGTCTTCGCCCTGGGAATCGCAATGGGACGGCCTGAACTGGGGGATCAGGACGACGACTAGGTCCACCGCATTGACCGTCCCAAGCCTCTGCATGGTGTCGTCTTCTCAGAGCTTGGACCACTCGTCCCAGAAGGCGTTCACGCTCTTCTCCACGGCGGAAGCCGAGCGGCCACTGCCTGGATTTCGCGCATCGGCTGCCAGCGCCTTGCGCATCAGCAGCACCTTGATCAGGAAGTCCAGGGACTTCTGACTGTCGCCGCCGGAGTCGAAGGCACCTTCGAATTGATTGCGCATCACCAGGGCCAGCCCGGTCTCTTGAGCGGAGTCGCGCAGATGAGCGGTCAGGGTCTCCGTTGCAGCGCCGTCGACAGTAACGCTGAGTTCGATCTGACGCAGGACCCGGTTGTAGTCGACCATCCCCAGACCAGCGACGCAGGAGGCGATGTGGGGAATGGACAAGTCCCCCCACCGGCTCTGGCGTGCGGTCAAGACCTGATCGTATTCGGCGCGCGACTGGGTGAAGTAGCGGTCTGATTCGGTCCCCGATGTCACCTTTCCGAGTTCCATGTCCACGGCGGCGACGTTGTACAGCCCGCGGTCGTAGTCGTCGGACAGGGAGTCATCCAACTGCTCCAGCAGCCGTTCACGTTCCTTCAACGACTCCTCGAAGATCATGCGCGCTTCCAGCAAACCGGCACGACGCCGCGCCAGGTCCGAGTCCCTGTTGGCAAGCTTCTGCAGCAGGATGCCGTCGATCGCGCGGGCGCGCTGATAGCGCAACGCTTGGTCGGGCTGGGAGGTGTCCAGGATCTCGGGGATCTCGGCCACCCACCCACGCGCCTTGATCAGGGCGTCGTTCGACGGGTCCTTGGA
>CAYMPK010000382.1:0-1608 GCA_964392145.1 uncultured Actinomycetes bacterium
TGCCAGGCTGCATCCACCGTGATCGCCTTCAGGGCGGTTTCCGGATCGACGCACTCCGCAGGGTTCAGGACTTCGTTGTTGTCCTTCATGATTCGAGTCACCGCGGTCTTGGCGGACAACAGTGGATGGAACGGCGTGACGTTGTAGTCCGAGTGCAGCGAAGGACGCAACCCTGCCCCGACGGCAGTCTTGACCATGTCCAAGCGGTTGGCCCGCTCCGGGCCGAGAATCACGTCGCGGAAGACCCGGCCCCAGTAGTAGACGTGGTTCATGAGGAAGGACGGTGACACCCCGACAGCCGCCATCCGACCGAAGCTGTTCGGGAAGGCGAATGAGACGTGCTCCATCCGGTGCCGCAGATCCGTTCCCGCCCGACCCTTGAGGGCTGCCTCGTAGGCCTCAAGAGCGAACTCCACGGCCGCATCGCCGTTAGCGTGCACCATCAACTGCCAGCCCCCGTCGAGGCCGGCATTGACCAGCGCCAGCACTTCCTCCGGCGTCATGTTGGCGTGCCCACCCGTGTTCTCCTCCAGGTAGGGCTGCTCGAAGTAGCCGGACCGACCCTGGTTGGAACCGTCGGTGACGATCTTCCAGGCGTCGGTTCGCACCATCGCGTCCCCTCCGAACGGAGTGACGCCGGCCTGCTTCCAGGCATCAGCACCCAGCAACGCCCACTGCGCGGTAGACACCCGCGTCGGCAACCGTCGCATCCCGTTGAGCTGGTGCAGCAAGCCGGGCTCACCGGTACCGATCACGACACCGGTCGCGGCCTCCCGAACCGAGGTGATTCCCACTTTGGCCGCGTCGTTGAGGATCTGGATTATCGTTCCGGCCGCTGCCTGCTGGTCTGGCTGCGGAACGACCGCGAGGAAGGGCGTGATGGCGCCGCCCTCGCTCAGTACCCCGGTCAACTTGCCATCCACCCGGTCGAACGTGCCGCCGACGGGGTTGGGGGCATCGTCGGCGATGCCGGCGATCTTCAGGGCCTGGCTATTGACGTAGGCGAAGTGCATTGAGGCGTTGAGGACGAAGACCGGGTTGTCTGGCGACACCTTGTCGAGGATGTCCCGCGTCAGGTCCGGCTCGCCGTCATAGAGGCTCGGGTCGAAGAGTTTCCCGGTGACCCAACCCCCGGCCGGTGTCTTCTCGGCCACGGCTTTCACCGTTGCTACGACATCATCGAACGTCGGGTTCGCGATCGGCGACAGATCCGGCCATGGGTAGACCAGCATGGTCGTCCAGATGTGCATATGAGGCTCGATCAGTCCAGGCGAGATAACGCCGTCGCCCTGCTTGATGATCTCCGTCCCCGGGCCGACCAGGGCATCGAGGTCGGCGGCGGAACCGACTCCCGTGATGACGCCGCCGGATACCGCGATGCCCTCAGCTTCGGGGGCGCCGGGGACTCCCGTGGCCACCCGCCCGAGCACCAGGAGATCGGCCTTGGCGGTCACCGGTCGGACGTCTACTTCCGCCGGGTCGGACGGGCGAGCAGTCAGCTGGGAGGCCATCACCGAATGCAGCGGGTTCGGAGTGCAGCACGAAAGCTCGACGGAGTCGGATGAACGGTGCATGGGTTTCCCATCCCTCGATTAGGTCGACAACTCA
>CAYMPK010000383.1:0-1600 GCA_964392145.1 uncultured Actinomycetes bacterium
TTCACGCCGGGGGCCTTCGGCGACAAGGACTCGGTGAAGGGGAACACCTTCCGCGTGGCCAATGCGGACGGCGAGTATCGCTGGATGTCGTCCCGTGCCACAGCCATCCGGGATGAGGAGGGCAACGTCGGCGGTGGTGTCGTCGGACTGCGCGACGTCCATGACGAAGTGCTCACCACGCAGCGGCTCGCTGCGTCCGAGCACCTGTTCCGGACCGCTGTGAGTTCGGCGCCGGTGGGCGTCGTGCTGACCGACCGGGATGGTCGGCCGTCCCTGACCAACCCGGCGTTGTCGGCGATCACTCAGCGGGACCACCGCTGGCTGCGCGCCCACCGGTTGCGGGACGTTCTCCACCCCGAAGAACTCGAGCGCATCGACAAGGTGCGCGAACAGTTCCTGGACGGTTCCCGGTCGATGTTCGCCGAGGTTGTCCGACTGGTCCGTGCCGACGGTTCCACAGCCTGGACCAAGGTCGCCGCCGTGCGGCTGGAGGAGACCGAGAACGACTCGGCATTCATGCTGCTGCAAGTGGAGGATGTGACCGCCGAACGTGAGGCTCAGGAAGAACTCGCGTTCCAGGCGTTCCACGATTCGCTGACCGGACTGCGGAACCGGGCCTGGATCATCCAGACCCTGGCGCAGGACATCGAGGACGCCAAAGCACTGCGGCAGCACGTGGGAGTTCTCTTCATCGACCTGGACAACTTCAAAGTCATCAACGACTCCTTGGGCCATATGGCAGGCGACCAGGTGCTGACCGAGATCGGCAACCGACTACAGGCGTGCCTGCACTCCCGGGAACGGCTCGGTCGATTCGGTGGCGATGAGTTCGTGGTGATCGTGCCCGAGGTCGATGACGTCCTGGAGGTCGAACGCACGGCTGAGCGCATCGACGCGGCCATTCGGCAGGATCTCGAGATCCACGGTCATCGCATCGTTCCCACCGGCTCGATCGGGATCGCCATCTCCGACGGCGCATCCAGCGCTGAAGGGCTGTTGCGCGACACGGATGCGGCGCTGTTCCGCGCGAAGTCCGTAGGGCGCGGGCGGTGGCACTTCTTCGACCAGGAGATGCATGAGCACGCCATCGACCGGCTGACGCTCGAGAGCGAGATCCGCCGCGGACTCGACGCGGGCGAGTTCTTCGCGGTCTACCAGCCGATCGTGCGGCTACGGGACCGCCGTGTGACCGGGTACGAGGCGTTGGTGCGATGGCAGCACCCCACCCGGGGGCTCGTCTCGCCGGCGGACTTCCTGCCCGTGGCGGAGGACAGCGGTTTGGTGGTGCCGTTGGGGCAGCAGGTCCTCGAGCATGTGTGCGCGACGTTGCGTGCGCGACACGATCTCGGTGGTCCGATCAGTGTGAACGTGTCGGCCGTGCAACTGGCTTCCCGGGACTGGGCGCGTGGCCTGCTCGCCACGCTGGAGGAGTACGGTGTCAAACCGGAGCAGATCGTTGTCGAGGTCACGGAGACCGCGGTCCTCTCGCAGTTGGACAGCACGGGGGAGGACCTTTTCAAGCTGCGTGACCTGGGGGTGGGTGTCCATGTCGACGACTTCGGGACCGGCTTCTCGTCGATCTCGCTGTTGCGGGATCTGC
>CAYMPK010000384.1:0-1599 GCA_964392145.1 uncultured Actinomycetes bacterium
TGCAACTGCAGCACACGGTTCGCCCCCGGC
Organism: uncultured Actinomycetes bacterium; assembly: GCA_964392145.1. Classification (GTDB taxonomy): domain Bacteria; phylum Actinomycetota; class Actinomycetes; order S36-B12; family UBA10799; genus JACJWR01. The sequence continues at coordinate 31 of CAYMPK010000384.1, forward strand.
AGCACCTGCAGATTCATGATGCGCTTGGTCCCGACCCGGCCGAGGTAGAACGGGTACTTCCAGGGCGTGACCCTGCTGGTGGTCGAACCTCCGCCGGTCACCGGGGGCGGTGTGCCACCGAGCGAGTTGTAATGGAAGTACCAGGCGTTCGAGAACGAGTAGTTCCCGAAACTCGAGACGTTCAGGTTGCTCGGCCGACCGCCGCCGGATTGGATGATGCGCCCGCCGCCGAGGTAGATCTGGGCATGGCCGGCATTCCCGGCCGACTGCGAGGGGTCGGGTCCGTCGAACTGGATGATGATGTCGCCCGGACGTAGGTTCGCCTTGGAGACCCGCGTGAGGTTGGTGCCCGAGTAGTAGCTCGGGATGTAGGCGCCGGTCCAACCCATCATCGGGTAGAACGAGGAAACCGACCCCGTGCGGTAGTTCTTGATCTTGCCTCCGGCCGCGCGATAGGCACGACCCACCATCGACGAGCAGTCGAACACCCAGGGGTTCACGGAATCCCGGTTGCTCTGACTGTAGGCCGCCCCGAGGTGGGCGAAGGCATAGCGGATCGCCCCGGCGGCTTCCCGGGTGGGCGCGGAGTTGCTCGCCTGCACACAGATGGCGTGAACGTCCCCACCTGTTCGGATCGTCCCGCTGGGTGCATAGGTCGGGCAGCCCGCGGGTGCCACTTCACTGCGATACGCCTGTACTGAAACCCCGCCCTCAGGGGGTTCCGGGTAGTTGGCCAGCGCCGGACTCGCTGCCACCGTGGATGCCAACAGAAGAGCCCCCGCCACGCCCCCGACACTGGCTCCCACCAGTCGTCGTTGCGCACCGTCGGCACGGTGAACAGCCACAGCGAACCTCCAACTTCGATAGAGTGTCGATCCGAAGATCTAGCGCCCCTAAGAATCTCTCGGCGTGTCGCTCTCCGAACTTGACCCTGGCAGTTACTACAATGCGCACTTTGTGCCTCTCCCGCGGCATTCTGCCCAAACCTTTACTTTCCGTCACCTTGACGGCCGCCCGCCATGTGGGGGGCGTCTCACCAGCCGCAGGTAGAGTTGCCACGTGAGCGTCAGCGGTGACCTCGAACCCCAGACCGTCGATCTCAAGATCGGCGGCATGACGTGCGCCTCGTGCGCCGCCCGGGTCGAGAAGAAACTCAACCGGATGGACAGCGTGAGCGCCGAGGTCAACTACGCGACCGAAGTGGCCCGGGTGTCGATCGGAAAGGACCTGAGTCTCGACGATGTGATAGCCACCATCGAGGCGACTGGCTACTCGGCCGAGCTGCCCACCCCGCCCGCCATCGAACAGACTCCCGACGAGGCGTCCGGCGTCATCGACGAAGACCCTGAGCTAATTTCTCTGCGCCAGAGGCTCCTGATCTGCACGGTCCTGACGGTGCCGGTGATGGCGATGGCGATGATCCCTGCGCTGCAGTACACCAACTGGCAATGGCTGTCCCTGACACTGGCGGCCCCAGTGGTCGTCTGGGGCGCCTGGCCCTTCCACCGTGCCGCTTGGACCAATGCCCGGCACGGAGCCGCGACGATGGACACCCTCATCAGCATCGGG
>CAYMPK010000385.1:0-1575 GCA_964392145.1 uncultured Actinomycetes bacterium
TGTTCTCATCGAGCGGGGCGTTGGCCTGCGCGATGACGTGACGGTCTTCCTCGTCCGCGGTCAGGTAGTCGATCTGGTCGGTGACGATGCCGTCATCGTTGACCCGCCGGTACGGGGTCTCGACGAACCCGAAGGCATTCACCCGCGCGAAGGTCGACAGCGAACCGATCAGGCCGATGTTCGGGCCTTCCGGGGTTTCGATCGGGCACATCCGGCCGTAGTGCGACGGGTGGACGTCACGCACCTCGAAGCCGGCACGCTCCCGGGAGAGACCCCCCGGGCCGAGTGCCGAGAGGCGTCGCTTGTGGGTCAGACCGGCCAGCGGGTTGGTCTGGTCCATGAACTGGCTCAGCTGGCTGGTGCCGAAGAACTCCTTGAGCGAGGCCACGACCGGACGGATGTTGATCAGGCTCTGCGGCGTGATCGCCTCGACGTCCTGGGTCGTCATCCGCTCGCGCACCTGACGCTCCATCCGCGACAGACCCGTGCGAATCTGGTTCTGGATGAGTTCGCCCACGGTACGCAGCCGGCGGTTGCCGAAGTGGTCGATGTCGTCGGTCTCCACGGGCACTTCGCCGCGCGGGGAGTCCATCTCGGTATCGCCGTTGTGCAGGCGCACGAGGTACTCGACCGTCGCCACGATGTCCTCGAGGGTCAGCGTGCTGGTCTCCAGCGGGACGTCCTGGCCGAGCTTCTTGTTGATCTTGTAGCGACCTACCTTGGCCAGGTCGTAGCGGCGACCGTTCATGTAGAGGTCGTTGAGCAGTTTGCGCCCAGCCTCAGCGGTCGGCGGCTCACCAGGGCGGAGCTTGCGGTAGATGTCGGTCAGCGCCTCTTCCTGGGTGCTGATCGGATCCTTCGCGGCCTCGTCCTTCTCCATGGTCAGCACCATTGAGGGGTAGTGTCCGAAGCGCTCACGGATCTCCTCGTTGGTCATTCCGAGGGCCTTCAGCAGCACCGTGACGGACTGCTTGCGCTTGCGGTCGACACGCACGCCGACCATGTCCTTCTTGTCGATCTCGAATTCGAGCCAGGCACCCCGGCTTGGGATGATCTTGGCGACGAAGTTGTCCTTGTCGGTGGTCTTGTCCTTGCTGTCCCGCTCGAAGTAGACGCCGGGTGAGCGCACCAGCTGGGAAACGACGACACGCTCGGTGCCGTTGATGATGAACGTCGCCTTGTCGGTCATCAGCGGGAAGTCACCCATGAAGACCGTCTGCGACTTGATCTCGCCGGTCTCGTTGTTCATGAACTCGGCGGTGACGAACAGCGGCTTGGAGTAGGTGGAATCCTTCTCCCTGCACTGCTCCTCGGTGTACTTGGGATCCTCGAACCGGTGATCGCGGAACGACAGCGACATGGTCCCGTTGTTGTCCTCGATCGGGCCGATCTCGGCGAAGATCTCCTCCAGACCGGAGGCGGTCGGGACATCCTTGTCGCCGGCCTCGAGCGCGTTCTCGACGCGCTCCTGCCATTCGCTCTCGCCGAGCAGCCAGTGGAACGACTGGCGCTGGAGGTCTAGTAGATCGGGGACTTCGAGGGGCTCGCGGATCTTTGCGAAGGTCACGCGGTTTG
>CAYMPK010000386.1:0-1556 GCA_964392145.1 uncultured Actinomycetes bacterium
TGCAAGCTCCGGCAGATCCCGGGCCGGACGGCGGCCGAGGGAGGTTCCCACCAGATCCCGGACTTCACGGTTGCTGCTGTAGACGACCACCCGGAGTGGGCGCTCGGTGCTGTCGGAGTCCATGACTGTCAATGCTAGCGGCAACGAGGTTGGTGGGCACAGCGGTTCCCAGCGTGCAACCTCGGTTCCAAGACCCGACCAGGCAGAAAATATTCCCCGAGTCGGGGGGTCGAACTGTGTTCGCAACCAATACCTGCCAGAATGCGCCCCGTGGCCACAACTCAAGTCATAGAGCAGGCTCCGCACCCGGAGGCGCCGGTAAACCGTCCCAACATGGTGGCAATCGGCACCATGGTGTGGCTGTCCAGCGAGTTGATGTTCTTCGCGGCTCTTTTCGCGATGTATTTCACCTTGCGGTCGGTCAACCCGGACGTCTGGGCGACGGAAGCTGCCAAACTCAATGTCCCATTCGCAGCCGTCAACACCACCATCCTGGTGTTGAGTTCGGTCACCTGCCAGTTGGGCGTGTTCGGCGCCGAGCGCGGCGACGTCAAGACGATGCGCAAGTGGTTCATCATCACCTTCGTCATGGGCGCCATCTTCATCGGCGGGCAGCTGACCGAGTACGCCGAGTTGGTGCACAAGGGCCTCACCTGGACCACGTCGAGCTATGGCTCCGCCTTCTTCCTGACCACCGGGTTCCACGGCCTGCACGTCACCGGCGGTTTGATCGCCTTCCTCTTCGTGTTGGCCCGCACCTACATGGCGAAACGCTTCACCCACGAGCAGGCCACCTCGGCGGTGGTGGTGTCGTACTACTGGCACTTCGTCGACGTCGTCTGGATCGCCCTCTTCGCGACGATCTACCTGATCAAATAGCAGCTAACGCACAACCATGTTCACCAGCCACAGTGACCCACTCGAGTAGAACGGGGCCTTAAGTGAGTTCCGCAACGTACGGGAGACGCAGCCGCTGGGCGGCACTGCTTGCCGTCCTGATCGCGCTGGTGGCCATCGGGGCCACCTACGCCGCGATCACCAGAACGGCCAAGGCATCAGCCGCCCCGGCCGAGGAGGCGACCTCGGCACAGATCCAGGAGGGGAAGAACCTCTTCCTGGAGGGGTGCTCCAGCTGCCACGGACTCAAGGCAGAGGGCATCAACGGCGACACCAAGGCAGCGGGTGGCAATGGTGGCCCTAGCCTGCTGGGCGTCGGTGCCGCCGCGGTTCACTTCCAGGTGTCCACCGGACGCATGCCTCTGGCTGGACCCGGGGCACAGGCACCCACCAAGGCAGTGCAGTACAACGAGGAGGAGATCAACGCCCTCGCCGCCTACATCGGCTCGCTGGCCCCGGGACCCCAGATCCCGACAGCTGACGAACTGAAGTACGAGGACGCTTCGCTGGCCGAGGGCGGGGAGCTGTTCCGCACAAACTGCACCCAGTGCCACAACTTCGCCGGCCGCGGCGGGGCCCGCAGAGACGGCGGTTACGCGACCAGCCTGATGTATGCCACACAGCCGCAGATCTACGAGTCCCTCGTCACCGGACCTCAG
>CAYMPK010000387.1:0-1554 GCA_964392145.1 uncultured Actinomycetes bacterium
ACCGTTGCCGACGTATTGGACCCGAGGCGGTGCGCGGCGTGTGCTCGGCAATGGATTGTGACGGCGTTGTTCGCCAGATGCAACTACCCGAAGAGGCTATTGACCGCAGCCACTACCGCACGCTGTATCGCACGATTCATCGACTCCCCATGAAAGCCAAAGAGCACACCGCCCAGTGGACGTCTGAGGCTGCAGCGGAAATCCAACAGGATTTCGTCCTCGGCCACATCAACACGCTGTCCTGCTCGACCACCTTCGAGCTGGGAGTGGACGTGGGCGAGTTACAGAGCGTCATGCTGCGAAATGTTCCACCGACCACGTCGAACTACGTTCAACGCGCTGGGCGGGCCGGCAGACGGGCTGACTCCGCAGCTTTGGTGATAACTCACGCTGCCCGACGAAGCCACGACCAGTCACAGTTCACCGATCCGGTAGCGATGATCGCAGGAGATGTCCGCCCGCCGGTTGTCCCGCTGGGCAACGAGCGGATCGATCGCCGTCACGCTCATTCGGTGGCCCTTGCTGCGTTCTTCGCCGACCATTTCCGATCATCCGGACGGATCTGGCGGCGCGCTGGGGACTTCTTCGCTCCGCAAGAAGCCGGACCTACCGGGCCCGATCTGCTCGCCCACTTCCTTGAGCAGCCATCAGCCGCTCTTCTGCGGTCCATCAGCGACATCCTTCCCACAGGTGTTGCGGCAGATATCGGCCTCGGATCAGGGGAGTGGGCACGCGAACTTGACCGTCGGATGCGTGCGGTCGAAGCCGAAATCGGCAACGACCTTCAGCACTTCGAGGCTGCGCGTGCGGGCGCCTACGAGGACCGCCGAGATAACCTAGTGCAACGCTATGGCCGCGTCATCGCGACCATTCGCAGCCGTGACCTGATCGGCTTCCTCTCGAACCGAAACGTGCTGCCCAAGTACGGCTTTCCTGTCGATGTCGTTGAACTGCGCACGATCCACGCCGCCGATGCCGGAGGAGCACGATTGCAGCTCGAACGCGATCTGGCGCTGGCCATCAACGACTACGCCCCGACCGCCCAAACCGTTGCCGGCGGCCAAGTGTGGACGTCGGGTGGCGTCTACCGACTCCCGAGCCGTGAACTGCTCGAGAAGCGCTACGCCGCATGTCAGAGCTGCGGCCGCTTCCGAACAGGCCTGGACGATCTTCCACCACACTGCGACGTCTGTGGCACTGCCTGGCTCATCCGGACGTGGGTGTGTCCCGAGTTCGGTTTCGTCGCAGAGAAGCGCACCGCCGACGCCGGATCGGAGCCGCCGCGACGAATCTGGAACAGCACCACCTACGTCGAGGACATGGGCCCTGATGTCGCGGAGAGGGTGATCCCGACCGCTGGCGGGCGATCAGTACACATCGCGGTAGGCACGCGCGGACAACTGACCGTGATCAATGAGGGGAGCAATGGAGCAGGTTTCCTCATCTGTCAATGGTGCGGTCGTGGCATGTCCCGAGACGCCAAACACCCGGCCAGCCACAAGAACCTGTTCTCCGACAGGGACTGCACCGGGCCACTGGACACGCGTTCCTTGG
>CAYMPK010000388.1:0-1551 GCA_964392145.1 uncultured Actinomycetes bacterium
CGGGGCGTCAGCACTGGTCACCCCCGGGGTCGCCGCCAACGTCTCGCGCAGCTGGACCAATCGCGGATCCGCTGTCCTCGGGTCGCCACCGCCACCGTCTGCGGAGGTCGTGGCCGGTGACTGAACATCGGTCCCTTCAGGGGCGGCCGCGGGTGCGTACAGACTCGAGACGATGGCCAACGGGGCGGTGGCGCCGGGACCGAATGCCTCCGTCGTGAGGTCGTAGGCCTGCCGGGCTGTTGTCTCCGGTGGCAGAATCCCGGCGTCCGCATGCCCCAGGTTGAGCGACAAGGTCGGTGCCGCCAGCGCAAGCAGAAGCAGGGTGGACCCGATGGCGAACGGCCAGGGGCGTCTGGTGACCGCGGTGGCCAACCTGGCCCACATGCTGCGATCGAGCTGTTCGTCGCCGCTGTCGGCCGAATCGTCGGCGTCTTCGACCCGACCGCCCCGAAGGATCCTCGGACCCAACATGCCCAGCACTGCGGGCACGAAGGTAACCGACGCAAACACCGCGACCGCTACCACTATCGCCGCTGCGTACCCCAGCCACGCGAGGAAACTCAGGCCCGTCAGGGCCAGACCGCAGACAGCCGCGATGAGGGTGCTGCCTGCGAAGATGATGCCCGCGCCGGCAGTTCCACTGGTTCTCCCGACGGCGTCGGGAACCGAGAATCCTTGCCGGAGCAGTTGACGGTGCCGAACCACGAGGAACAGGGCGTAGTCGATTCCCACGCCCAGTCCGAGCATCGTGCCGAGGGTGGGTGCGACGTCGGGGATGAACACGATCCGATTCAGCAATGAGACAACCGTGAGCCCGATCCCTACTGCCAGCAGGGCGTTGGCCAATGGCAGCAGGGTCGCCGATAGTCGACGCATCGTGAGGAACAGCACCACGAGTGCAGCGAGCAGCCCGATGATCTCCGACAGGTGTGTGTCGGGCGTGGAGACCTTCTGCCCGAGGAATCCGCCCAGAGCAACCTCAGTCTGCTCCCCCGCCACCGCATCCTCCGCCGACGCCAGCACTGCTTCCCCGACGGACGCTTTCGCTGCGTCGTTCTCGTTCACGGTGACGTTGACCAGAACCGTGTGCCGATCGGCCGACAGTTGGCCGGGGAAATCAGCAGGAGTGGTGACCGCCGTGACGGACGGGTTCGCTCGCAGGGCGTCGGAAACGCGCTCCACTTCTGCCTGGCCCGCCACCGACCCGAAATCGATGGCGTCGTTGTGCAGGAGCACCGGATTGGCGTCGGCCGCGGTCCCCGGGAATGCTTGTCCGAGTAGTTCTTGGGCTGCGGCACTGTCCGTGCCCGACAAGACGAACGTGCTCGGCGGGTTGCCACCGATGACTTTGTTGAGGCCACCCAGACCGAGGAGCACGGCGACCCACAGGATGACCACCAGCACGGCGTGCTCGGCACACCAACGCGAGAGTCGGTACAGCAGCCTGGTCACGCCTGCATCGTGACACGCCTGGAGTTGCCGTACGGCCTGTTTGCCGTGCCGGCAGTCTATTCAGCGGGCTGGCAGTTGCCGGCCGTCGACGTCGGCGCC
>CAYMPK010000389.1:0-1533 GCA_964392145.1 uncultured Actinomycetes bacterium
GCTCCCGCTCGACTCGGTTCTGAATGGCTGGCCGCTGGTCGAGGCGCTGCGCGGCACGACCCTCGGCTCCATCGTGTCCAAGGGTGCGGTGCTGGTCGGTGTCGTCCTGCTGCTGCAGTCCTGGCTGGTGTTGGGTTTCGGGGTCATGCACAGCACCGTCAGCTCGATGAAGCGGTTGTGGATCACGCTGCTGGCCTGGGCCGCGCCGCTCATGCTGTGTCTGCCGCAGTTCAGCCGCGATGTCTACTCCTATTTCGCCCAGGGCAAACTCCTCGTCCAGGAGATCGATCCCTACACGAAGGGCGTCGTGGAGTTGCCCGGGTGGTTCGGCACCGGTGCCGACCCGCTGTGGGGGGAGTCGCCGGCGCCATACGGGCCGCTGTTCCTGCTGCTCGAACGCGGCGTGGCGGCCTTCTCCAATGGTGATCCGCTGCTGGGCGCCTACGTGTTCCGGATCATCGCGGTGCTGGGTGTACTGCTGCTCGCCTGGTCGGTACCCAAGTTGTCGTTCATGCACGGCATCTCGCCGCCCAAGGCTTTCTGGCTGGTGGTGCTCAATCCGCTGGTCTTCATGCATTTCATCATCGGAGTCCACAACGACGCCCTGATGATCGGTCTGATCGCCGCCGGTTTCGTGCTGGCGCTGGAACGACATCCGGCCCTGGGTGTGCTGGCGGTCAGTCTGGGCGCGGCGGTGAAACCGATAGGTTTGCTCGCCCTTCCCTTCCTCGGCATCATCTGGGCGGGCCGTACGGCGTCGTTCGGAAACCGGGTCTCGAAGTGGATCCTGACGCTGCTCATCACCATCGTCACCTTCGTCATCCTGAGCCTGATCAGTCGAACAGGTATCGGGTGGTTGGGGGCTCTGGCCACGCCGGGCAAGGTCCGGACCTGGCTGTCTCCGCCGACCGCGATCGGGATGATCACCGGGCAGCTGGTCAAGTGGATCGGTATCGGCACGATCGACTTCATGGTGAACGTGTTCCGAATACTCGGGCAGTTGGCAGCCCTCGGGTTGATCGCCTGGCTGGCGTTGAAACCCTACGGCCGTTCGGCGACCCGGGCCGCCGGCGTGGCCTTCATCGCGATCGTGTTCCTCGGACCGGTGGTGCAGCCTTGGTACGTTCTGTGGGGCTTGCCCCTCGTGGTGGCGGCCGGACTGACCCGAAACGAACTACGGGTCGTGCTGATCGGAAGTGCGGCCTTCACGGTCTACGGCGTTGCCACGTCGAGTTCCACCCAGGACACCTTGTTCGAGCTGAGCGACGGCATCGCGCTGTTGGCGGTCGCCGTCGTGATCGCGATCCTGCTGCTCACCTCGCCGCGTGAACGGAGGCTGCTGCTCGGCGCCCCGGAGGATGAAGGCCTGATACCCGAGACCCCGGCGGCTCGGGAGCGGGCAGCCGAGCAGGTCGTCGTCGGTCCGACCCCGAGCGCCTCACCCGATCCCGTCTAGTCGGGCATCGTGATCGGAGCCGACGGTGCGCCGGTCTTGTCCAGGTTCAGCCTGCGACGTACTCCGCAAGGTGTCTG
>CAYMPK010000390.1:0-1524 GCA_964392145.1 uncultured Actinomycetes bacterium
TGAGCATCCGCCGGATCTCCAAGATCGATCCCTTCACTGCGGCAGGTGCACGATGATGCTGGCACTCAATGAGATCCGCCGGGGCCGAGGCCGGTTCGCCTCGATCATCGCGGCGCTGTCCCTGATCGTGTTCCTGGTGCTGACGCTTGCCGCACTGGCCGACGGTCTGTTCTTCGGCGCCACCGGTGCCGTGCGCTCGACCAATGCGACCGCCTATGCGTTCAGCCCGGATGCGAAGGGTTCGCTGATCCGGTCCAGCATGACGCCCGAGCAGGTGCGGGAGGTCAGCGAGGCTCCCGGCGTGGCCACGGCAAGTGGTGTGGGGGTGCTGCTCACCGCCGGTATGGCACCGTCCGGGGAGTACGACGTGGCCGTGTTCGGCGTGCAGCCCGATGGCGCCGGTGTCCCGACCACAGTGACCGAAGGCCGCCTGCCCGAACCGGGTGAGAACGGCACCGCGGCCATCGACCAGGAACTCGCCAACGAGGGCGTGGCCATCGGGGACAGCATCTCGGTGGGTACACAGTCGGCCGAGGTGGTGGGTGTGGTCAAGGACTCCTCCTACCAGTTGCAGCCGACCGTGTGGACCTCCCTGGACACCTGGCGGGCCATGCGCAACGAAGTACGCCCGGAGTTCACAGGCGTGACCGACGACGTCAACTCCGTGGCGATCATCACCGAGCCGGGCGTGACCGCGGAGCAGATCCAGTCCGAGGTGGGGGACCTGACGGTCCTCAGCGCCGAGGCCACGGGCTTGGCGATCCCAGGGGTCGAGCAGCAGAAGTCGACGCTGAACTCGATCATCTACACCGCGCTTGCGGTGGCTGCCCTGGTCGTCGCGCTCTTCTTCGCTCTGGTGGTGCTGGAGAAGCGGGAGTTGTTCGCCGCGCTGAAAGCGTTGGGGACCTCCACCCGCAAACTCGGGGCCGGTGTGGTCCTGCAGGCCGTCATCGCGTCCGCGATCGGCGTGGTCATCGGCGCCCTGGCCTCGCGCGGGCTCGGCGCCATCGTCCCCGACCAGGTCCCGACGCTGTTCCGTACCGAGACCCTCATCACCATCGCCATCTTCACCCTCGTCGCCGGCGTCGTCGGGGCTGCCTTCTCACTACGCCGGATCGCCCGCATCGACCCCGCCACCGCCATCGGAGGAACACTGTGAACGACGACTTCGTACCCGCCCACCCGCAGGACCCGGGCCTCGATCCGGCCGCCGACGCGGCCGGTCACGCAGAGGCGATCCTCAAGGTGGAGGACGTCAGCAAGATCTACCGCTCCGGTGACACCGAGGTGCACGCGGTCAGCAGCGCCACCATGGCTGTCGACCAGGGCGAGTTCGTGGCCCTGCTCGGACCGTCGGGCTCCGGCAAGACCACATTGATCTCGATGATCGGCGGGCTGCTGTCACCCACGACCGGGTCCATCACTGTGGCCGGAACCGATGTGGCTGGCCTGTCCAAGCGCGAACTGACGAAGTTCCGCGCCGAGCGGGTGGGTTTTGTGTTCCAGGCCGCCAACCTGGTGCCC
>CAYMPK010000391.1:0-1519 GCA_964392145.1 uncultured Actinomycetes bacterium
GGCCGGCCATCGAGGTGTCGACCTCGCGGCCGACCCGGGAACTCCGGTGGCGAGCAGCGCCGCAGGGCGGGTCACCTTCGTGGGTCCGGTGGCGGGCCGAGGCGTGGTGGTCGTCGAGCACGGGGCGGTGAGGACCACGTACGAACCGGTTGCGCCCGCTGTCCGTCCCGGCACCGAGGTCGCCCGCGGACAGCTGCTGGGCGTGGTCGGTACCGGCGGTCATTGCGATCATCGATGCCTGCATTGGGGAGCACTGCGCGGTGATGACTACATCGACCCGGCTCTGTTGGTAGTCGGCTACCGGCCGGTTCTCAAGACGCCGCGATGAACAGAATCAGTCGACTTCGGCCATCCGCGATTTCAACTGCAGCATGGCCTTGGTGTGCAGTTGGCTGACTCGGCTCTCCGACACCCCCAGCACCTGACCGATCTCGGCCAATGTGAAGCCTTCGTAGTAGTAAAGGGCCACGACGATCTTCTCCCGCTCGCCGAGCAGGTCGACGACAGTGGCCAAGATGTTTCTGGTCTCCGAGACGTCCAGCACCTCTTCTGGTTCCTCCACCCGGTGGTCGACGACGGTGTCTCCAAGGGTCGCGCCCCCCTCTTCGGCGTGGAGCAACTCGTCCAGGGCCGCCACGTGCGTGAACGACACCGCGGCGAACACCTCTCGCAACGACTCGACGTCGATGCCCAGTCGCTCGGCGACCTCGACGTCGCTGGGTACCCGCTGCAGTTCGCCTTCCAGCGCCGCGTACGCGCGTTCGATCTCCCTGCTCCTGGCGCGGATGGAGCGCGGCACCCAATCCAACCCTCGGAGCTCATCGATAATCGCTCCCCGGATCCTGCTCAGGGCGTACGTCTCGAACTTCAGTTTGCGTTCCAGGTCGAACTTCTGGATGGCGTCGATCAGGCCAAATAGGCCGTAAGACACGAGGTCGGCGTTCTCCACGGTTGGGGGAAGCCCGGAACCGACCCGGCCGGCCACGTACTTGACCAGAGGCGAGTAGTGCAGGATCAGCTTCTCCCGAGCCCCCAGGTCACCGGTCTCCTTGAATCGGACCCACAGCGCCGTGAGGGCATCATCTGGCGACATGTCGGGATCGTCGTCGTCTTCAGGCCCGCGGATGTGCTCGCTCATAGACCCTCCTCAATCTCTCGGGCGACACGTGGGTGTACACCTGCGTGGTGGCCAGGCTCGCATGACCAAGGATCTCCTGGACGGTGCGAAGGTCAGCACCGCCCTCCACCATGTGCGTCGCACCCGAGTGCCGCAGCGCATGTGGCGACAAGGACGCCCCGGTCGTCGTCGCCGTCGCCCGGTTGACGCATCTGCGAACCACCCGAGCATCGATTCGGCCACCCCGACTGCCCAGGAACAGGGCACCCCGACTGTTGGGGGCGACCAGCGCGGGGCGACCCAGATCGAGCCAGCGTTGCAGCGCCTCCGCCGCTGGAATCCCGAACGGCACCGAGCGCTCCTTGTTTCCCTTTCCCACCACTGTCACCAGACGGCGCTCGG
>CAYMPK010000392.1:0-1510 GCA_964392145.1 uncultured Actinomycetes bacterium
AGATCCCATTGCCTCGCTGGCCCAGCTGTCAGCGGGTGCGGGCAGTATCTCGTTCGGATTCGTTCCGGCGGCGAAGAGTGGGACCATGGAGCCTATGACTGACGAGAGCCCGTCGCGTGGCGTCGCCATTCCACCGCGCGGGGTGTGGTGGCACGTCTACCCCTTGGGCTTCCTGGGGGCCGAACGCTTCGCGCCGCCCGCGGGGGCCCCGATCCAACATCGGCTCCCACGGCTCATCCCTTGGCTCGACTACGCAGCCAAGATGGGCCTCCAGGGTTGGGTGCTGGGCCCTGTGTTCGCCGCCAGCAGCCACGGCTATGACACCATCGACCATTTCCGCATCGACCCACGGCTGGGCGACACCGACGACCTGGCGCAGGTCATCGCCGAGGCCCACAACCGAGGCCTGCGGATCGTGTTGGACGGTGTCTTCAACCACGTCGGCAGGGACTTCCCCACATTCCAGCAGGCGCTGCAGTCGGGCCCGGATTCCGAGGCCGCCGGATGGTTCGAGCTGAGTTGGCCGGAAGACGGCGGTGCACCCGTCGCCGAAGCGTTCGAGGGCCATGACGCGTTGGTGAACCTCAACCACGCCAATCCGGCCGTCGTCGACCACGTGGTCGGGGTGCTCGAGCACTGGGGGGCCGTCGGGGTGGACGGCTGGCGCCTGGACGCCGCTTACGCTGTCCCGACGGAGTTCTGGCATGCCGTCACCGAGAGGTTCAAACCCTCGCACCCGAAAACCTGGTTGTTCGGTGAGGTGATCCACGGTGACTATCCCTACATCGTGGCCGAAGGCGGCCTGGACTCAGTCACCCAGTACGAACTTTGGAAAGCAATCGCAAGTTCGATCAACGACGGCAACTTCTACGAACTCGCCCATGCGTTGGGACGACACAACGAGTTCCTCGAGACCTTCGTTCCGGTCACCTTCCTGGGTAACCACGACACGACCAGGATCGCCAGCACCCTCGACGATGCGGCGTTCCTGCCCCACACGATCGCCGTTCTCTTCGGGGTCGGCGGCACCCCCACCATTTATGCGGGCGACGAACAGGCCTACACGGGCGTGAAGTACGAGCGAGAGGGCGGGGACGACGAGGTGCGGCCGCCATTTCCGGAACGGCCCGAACAGTTCTCCGAACTCGGCCGGGACACCTACGCCCTCTATCGAGCGATGGTCGACTTCCGCAATTCCCGCCCCTGGCTGGCCGATGCCCGGACGGACGTCACGCACCTGTCCAACACGGACATCGTCTTCATCACTGGCGGCCTGGGAGGCGAGGGCAGGGTCGCCGTCGGCCTCAACCTCAACGAGGACGACACCCAAGTGCCACTTCCCGCCGGCAACTGGCAGCCGGTCGCGGGTGACGGATCACCGGGTCCGGACGGACTGCACCTGCCGAGCAAAGGCTGGTCGCTGCTCTCCGACGAGGACGTCCCCTAATAGGACGGGGACGCCACGGAACGGACCCCGGTGCCTCGGCAGCGGGGACGATCACCAAAGGTC
>CAYMPK010000393.1:0-1503 GCA_964392145.1 uncultured Actinomycetes bacterium
GGAACTGCGCCCGGTATTGACCCACCTCAATGATTCGGTACTCGACGGTGCGACCCGGCTTCTCGAAGGGATGCGTTCCTCGGGATTGCTGTCGGCCGACCGTGACCTCGGACTGGAGGCGAGGCGGTTGCATGCACTGATCGACGGGCTGTCGCTGCAGTCCTTGACGGACCCCAACTCGACGCCGCCGAAAGTCGTACGCGCGGGTGTCGCAGATCACTTGGCCGGCCTCGCGAGCTGATTCTGGGTCGCGGGCTGAGTCTGCATCGCAGGCTGCAACCGCGAGCGGCCGGTCGGCCAGCTCCGCCCGCCGATCGACTGGACCCGAGACCGGTCAGGACCAGCTGCTCGAGGTGACCCACAGGAGCAGGAGAAGCAGCACCGGGGGAAGGAATGCCAGCGTGATCAGGATCGCCGCGGTCGTGTTGTGGCGCGTGCCGTAAGCGAACCACGCGCCCGCGCTCAACCCCAGCGGCAGGATCGGATATGCCCAGATCACTCCGACGAAAACCCACGCTGCCGTTGTGGGGCCGCTGTCGAAGGCCATCACCGACAGACCCGCGATCAGCAGCCAGATCGTCAATGACAGCACCGTGAGCACTTCGGCGACGATCAGCCAGATGAGCAGGATGGTGCGCGACCGTTGGGGCGATCCAACGGTCTGCACCGCATGCTGCTCAACCACAACAGGCATTGTAGGTGCCGTTGGCAATCGGCTGGGCAAAGCCGACGACAGGTCAGCGATGACCCAGACCGCTAGGCTCGCCTGCCATGGACAACCCGAGACCGGATGCCGTCCGGTTGTCGCGCGCACTCGGGACGCTCTCCAGCGAGCTCAGCGCCTCCGAGGTCGTCGCCGAGTTGGGCTTGGCCCGCCACCCGGAAGGTGGTTGGTTCCGCGAGACCTACCGGTCCAGTGACGAGGTCGCGGGCCGCGCGACCAGCACCGCCATCATGTTCCTGCTCGCCGAACAGGAATTCAGCCATTGGCATCGGGTCGACGCCGACGAGCACTGGATGTTCCACGCTGGTGACCCGCTGGAATTGACGGTCGTCGACGGCGGCCGCTGGCGAGACATCCGGCTGGGTCTGGGACCCGGCTGCCATCCCCAGGGTGTGGTGCCGGCGGGAGTCTGGCAGGCAGCCCGACCATTGGGGCGATGGACCCTGGTTGCGTGTGTCGTCGCACCGGGTTTTCAGTTCGAGGGCTTCGAACTCGCACCTCCGGGGTGGGAACCTCCGGGCGGACCCGCGGCGTCGAACCCCTGACTGGGAGGAGCTGATGATGGCTGGAGCGGATCTTTCCCGGGCCGCCAGGGTCGCCGCGGCTGTGACTGCGGGACTCGCGATCGCTGCGTGCTCAGCCGGTGCCGGCGACAGCTCCGGGAGCACGAGTTCCACGCCGGCGCCGGATGATAGTGGTGTCACCAGCACCACCCTGCCCAGCGCTTCGGCGGTCGAGCCGCCGCCGAGCGCTTTTCCGACCCCGGAGGCCAGTTTCCT